>NZ_JBOBDO010000002.1:0-450565 GCF_050586665.1 Pseudomonas sp. ES4
TTTTTTTTTTTCCCCCCCCCCCCCCCCCCCCCCCCCCCCACCCCCGCTGCTACAGGTTGGTGTTCGGTGCGTCGGTTTGTGGGAGTAGCTGGACACCTAGGTAGAGCGCAAGCATCCCGTCGAGTCTTAGCGGATCAACTCCACTGAGCTCGGCAATCCGCTCCATCCGGTAACGCAAACTGTTGCGATGGATGCCCAGCGCATCGGCACAGGCCTGGCTCTGGCCATCGTGATCGCACCAACAGCGCAGAGTCGCCAGCAGTTGGCCGTTGCCATCCTTGGCGATGACTTTGCGCAGCGGTTTGAGCAACTCGTCCAGCGCGTCGTCGTTGCGGTGGCGCCAGAGCATCACCGGCAACCGATAACGGTTGAGCGTCAGCAAACGCGAGTGTGGCAACACCTCTCGCCCATAGGCCAGCAAGTCGCCGACGCGTCGATAGCAACGACGCAGCCCGGACAATCCATCCGCCTGCCCGCCTACGGCGATGCGCAAAATGTTCCAGCCGAGGCCGTCGAGTTTTTCCAGCAACCGGTCATTCTCGATCGCCTGCGCCGCCGGTCGGCACCAGAGCAACGATGACTTGGCTGAACTCACGCACCAACTGTCCGGGTAGCGCGAGGTCAGCCAGGCGCTGAGTGCCTCGACGGTTTGCCCCGGACCATGCTCCATCCCTAACTCGAACAGATAAGGCACCCGCGTCATCTGCGGCTTGAGCCCCAGCTGCTGCGCTTCATCGATCAACCGTGGCGAATCCCCGGCCTCGCTGAGCAGCAATGCCAGCAGATCGTCGCATCGCTGGCGCCGCCATTGCTGTTCGGCCTGCTGATTGCGCTGGCCGACCAGCATCTCCGCGGTCATCCGCACCAGTTCGGCATAGGTGCGTAATTGCTCGGGTTCACCGGTGATGCCCAGCACGCCAATCAAACGCTGATCGAGTAACAGCGGCAGGTTGATGCCCGGCTGCACGCCCTTCAAATGAATCGCCGTTTGGGCGTCGATTTCCACTACCCGCCCATTGGCCAGAACCAGTTGCGCGCCTTCATGCCGGGTGTTGACCCGCTCCGGTTCGCCGCTGCCAAGAATCAGGCCCTGGCTGTCCATGACGTTGACGTTGTACGGCAGGATAGCCATTGCCCGGTCGACGATGTCCTGGGCCAGGTCGTGATCGAGTTCGAACATAGCGCGGATCCTTGAAAGCGTGATGGAGCGGATTGTTCACCCGCACAGGCCTTGGTTGCAAACCCTGTGCTCAGGCACAAAGACAATGACCCAAGCGGTGGCCGAGACTCACCGGGCGGTCAACGTTACCCTTGCATCGCAAAAAATCATAATAAAGAGAGAGCCCGCCATGTCACAGAGCGCCGCCGCTACCCAGGCCATCGTTGACGAAAAAAACGCCGTCTACAAACGCATTACCCTGCGTTTGATCCCCTTCATCTTCATCTGCTACCTGTTCAACTACCTCGACCGGGTGAACGTTGGATTTGCCAAGCTGCAGATGCTCGATGCGCTGAAATTCAGCGAAACCGTGTACGGCCTCGGGGCCGGGATCTTCTTTATCGGTTACGTGTTGTGCGGCGTCCCCAGCAACCTGGCCTTGACCAAATTCGGCCCGCGGCGCTGGATCGCGCTGATGATGATTGTCTGGGGCTCGCTCTCGACCTGCCTGCTGTTCGTCACCACCCCGACCGAGTTCTACACCTTGCGTCTGTTTACAGGCGCGGCTGAAGCCGGGTTCTTCCCGGGCGTGGTGCTCTACCTTTCGCAGTGGTTTCCGACCTTCCGCCGTGGCCGCATCATGGCGCTGTTCATGTCCGCGATCCCAGTGTCCGGCCTACTCGGCAGCCCGTTTTCCGGCTGGATTCTCAATCACTTCGCCGCAGGCCAAGGTGGTTTGGCGGGCTGGCAGTGGATGTTCCTGCTACAAGGCATTCCGACGGTGATCCTCGGTGCCCTCGCCTACTTCCTGCTCAGCGACAGTTACGCCAACGCCAAATGGCTCACGCCGTTCGAGCGCTCGGTGCTGGAAGCCGACCACGCTATCGATCTGGCCAACAAACCGAAAACCACCACCGACTCGCTGCTGGCCGTGTTCAAGAATCCCGCTATCTGGGCTTTCGGTCTGATCTACTTCTGCATCCAGAGCGGCGTCTATGCGATCAACTTCTGGCTGCCGTCGATCATCAAAAACCTGGGCTTCAGCGATAACCTGGTGATCGGCTGGCTCAGTGCAATTCCGTACCTGCTGGCAGCGCTGTTCATGTTGATGGTCGGCCGCTCTGCGGACCTGCGCAAAGAACGTCGCTGGCACTTGGTGGTGCCGATGCTGATGGGCGCGGTCGGTTTGCTGATCGCGGTGAACTTTGCGACTACCCCAGCCATCGCCATCCTTGGCCTGACCATCGCCACCATGGGCGCCCTCACCGGCCTGCCGATGTTCTGGCCGGTGCCGACTGCGCTGCTGAGCGCGGGCGCTGCGGCGGGTGGTCTGGCGCTGATCAACTCCATGGGGCAGATGGCCGGGTTCCTGAGTCCGTATCTGGTGGGTTGGGTCAAGGACAGCACCGGCTCGACCGATGCCGCGCTTTACCTGCTGGCGGGCGTGATTGTTTGCGGGAGTTTGTTGGCGCTACGCATGACCCGCACCCTGCGCGTCTGACGAGGGTCCCTTGATTGATCGTTCCCACGCTCTGCGTGGGAATGCAGCCCGGGACGCTCTGCGTCCCTTTCGAGAGCTGGAACGCGGAGCGTCCCTTGAGGCATTCCCACGCAGAGCGTGGGAACGATCGGCACCGGATGTTCGAGATTTGCGTTTGCTCTGGACAGTCGTTCTGGTATTTGATTGAGCCTTTCTCCCACCGGTAAAAGGATTTCGTCATGAGCTACCGCACGCTGGGTCATTCGGGTTTACAGGTTTCCACCCTGACCCTGGGTACCATGATGTTCGGCGAACAGACCAGCACCGAAGATTCCCTGCGGATCATCGACAAGGCCTGGGACCAGGGCATCAACTTCATCGACACCGCGGACGTTTACACCAACGGCCGCTCCGAAGAGATCGTCGGCGAAGCGATTGCCGGTAACCGTCACGAATGGGTGCTGGCGACCAAGGTCGGTTTCGGCCCGGTGGACGGCGTTCCGAACCGCAGCGGCCTGAGCCGCAAGCACCTGTTCAATGGCATCGACGCCAGCCTGACGCGTTTAGGCACCGACTATCTCGACATCTATTACTTGCACCGCGAAGACCACAACACGCCGCTGGAAGTCACGGTGTCGGCCATCGGCGACTTGATCCGCCAGGGCAAGATTCGCTATTGGGGTTTGTCGAATTACCGTGGCTGGCGCATCGCCGAAGTGATTCGTGTGGCCGATCAACTGGGCGTCGACCGGCCGGTGATCAGTCAGCCGCTGTACAACATCGTCAACCGTCAGGCGGAAACCGAGCAGATCACCGCCGCGCAAAACTATGGCCTGGGCGTGGTGCCTTACAGCCCGCTGGCGCGTGGTGTGCTCAGCGGTAAATACGCGCCGGACGTGAAGCCGGATGCCAACAGCCGCGCCGGCCGCGCCGATAAGCGCATTCTGGAAACCGAATGGCGCGTCGAATCCCTGCGCATTGCGCAGCAGATCCAGCAGTACACCCAGGATCGCGGCGTGGGCATCGTCGAATTCGCCATCGCCTGGGTGCTGAATAACAGCGCCGTCACCTCGGCCATCGTAGGGCCGCGTACTGAAGAACAATGGGATGCCTACACCAAGGCGCAAGCGGTGAAGATTACGGCTGAGGATGAAGCGTTCATTGATTCGCTGGTTGTGCCTGGGCATGCGTCGACGCCAGGGTTTAATGATGTGAGCCACTTTGTGTCGGGACGCAAATCACACCTGGCTTGAGATGTATCCCTTGATCGCTTGATCGTTCCCACGCTCTGCGTGGGAATGCCTCAAGGGACGCTCTGCGTTCCAGTTCTCGAAAGGGACGCGGAGCGTCCCGGGCTGCATTCCCACGCAGAGTGTGGGAACGATCAGGCTCTGTTGATCAATATTCAACTCGAAAACCACGTATCCTCCGCAGCCGTTTCACGTTCAACTTCGCGAGGACAGTTTGTCTAAAGGTATCGCTCTATCGGTTTCAGCCTCGGTGCTGTTTGCCGTCATGTATTACTTCACGTCGTTGCTCACGCCTTTGAGCGGCGTGGAAATCTTCGGTTGGCGAATGCTCCTGACCCTGCCTTGCATGACAGTGTTCATGGTGGTCTCTGGTGAATGGAAACTCGTAATCGCCCTTTTCCGGCGGCTGGTTGCTCAACCAAAATTGCTTGCCGGCCTGATCGTTTCCGCGACCCTGCTTGGCCTGCAACTCTGGTTGTTCATGTGGGCGCCGCTCAATGGCTATAGCCTCGACGTGTCCTTGGGCTACTTCCTGTTGCCGCTGTCCATGGTGCTGACCGGACGGTTCGCCTATGGCGAGCGCCTGTCTTACCTGCAAAAGGTTGCCGTGTTTTTTGCGTCCCTCGGGGTGCTTAACGAGCTGTATCAGGTCGGCAGTTTTTCCTGGGCGACCTTGCTGGTCGTCATCGGTTATCCGCTCTATTTCATCCTGCGCAAACGACTGGCGACCGACAACCTTGGCGGTTTGTGGATGGACATGGCCTTGATGTTGCCGGTGGCGCTCTGGTTCGTTCAGGGCGGTGAACAGGGTTTCAACGTGTTCGATCAATACCCGTGGCTCTCGCTGCTGATCCCGGTGCTTGGCATCATCAGTGCTTCGGCGCTGGTGGTTTACATCATCGCCAGCCGGTTGTTGCCGTTCAGCCTGTTCGGGTTGTTGAGTTACGTCGAGCCGGTGCTGTTGCTCGGCGTTGCGTTGCTGCTGGGGGAAAGCATCAAGCCCGGTGAGTGGCTGACCTACATTCCGATCTGGTTGGCGGTGGTTGTGTTGGTGTTCGAAGGGTTCAAGCATCTGGTCCGGCATCGACGTAAATCGATGTAGAACCGGCACGAAAAAGCCCGGCCAGCATTGCTGCTGACCGGGCTTTTTTACATCTGAAATGGCTTAGTCGGTGGAGAGTACACCACGACGAACCTGATCGCGCTCGATGGATTCGAACAGCGCCTTGAAGTTGCCTTCGCCGAAACCATCGTCGCCTTTACGCTGGATGAATTCGAAGAACACCGGGCCCATCAGGGTTTCCGAGAAGATCTGCAACAGCAAACGCTTGTCGCCTGATTCGGACGAACCGTCCAGCAGAATGCCGCGCGACTGCAGTTGATCAACCGGCTCACCGTGGTTCGGCAAACGACCTTCGAGCATTTCGTAATAGGTTTCCGGCGGCGCGGTCATGAAGCGCATGCCGATGCTTTTCAGGTGATCCCAGGTCTTGATCAGGTCATCGGACAGGAAGGCAACGTGCTGGATGCCCTCGCCGTTGAACTGCATGAGGAACTCTTCGATCTGCCCGGCGCCCTTGGACGATTCTTCGTTCAACGGGATACGGATCATGCCATCTGGCGCGGTCATGGCCTTGGAGGTCAGGCCGGTGTATTCGCCCTTGATGTCGAAGTAACGGATTTCGCGGAAGTTGAACAGCTTCTCGTAAAAGTTGGCCCAGTAGGCCATGCGACCGCGATAAACGTTGTGGGTCAGGTGGTCGATGATTTTCAGGCCAGCACCGACCGGATTGCGGTCGACACCTTCGATGAACACGAAGTCGATATCGTAGATCGAACTGCCTTCGCCGAAACGGTCGATCAGGTACAGCGGCGCGCCGCCGATGCCCTTGATCGCGGGCAGGTTCAGTTCCATCGGGCCGGTTTCGATGTGAATCGGCTGGGCGCCCAGTTCCAGGGCCCGGGCAAACGCCTGCTGGGCATTCTTGACGCGAAATGCCATGCCGCACACGGACGGACCGTGCTCGGCCGCGAAGTACGAAGCAACGCTGTGGGGTTCGTTGTTGAGAATCAGGTTGATCTGGCCCTGGCGATACAGGTGCACATCTTTGGAACGATGGGTCGCGACCTTGGTGAAGCCCATGATCTCGAAGATCGGCTCCAGGGTGTTCGGGGTCGGCGATGCGAATTCGATGAATTCAAAGCCCATCAGGCCCATTGGGTTTTCGTATAAATCTGCCATGGTTGGCGCCTCATCATTTTCTTGTCAATTAACGGATCGTTAGTTGCTAGCAATGCTGAGAACGGCGGGTGGCGCGCAGGAGATGCCCCGCACGCTGCGGGCGAGGAAGTCACCGTAGATCAATTGAAACCCAAAACTCTTCATTGTCGACCCAAGGCTCTTGCGGGCGAGGCTTCTGCTTTGCAGAAGACGATTATTCTTATATGCGTAACCCGATTCTACACAGCGTAAATAGGTTTGTCCGCCTTCTGTATCAAATCCCCTTTTTCCCTGCTCGCGCAAGGGGTTTGTTGCACAGGAAAATCCCCACGAGGATCAGCCCTCCCCCCAGGCACATCGCCAGGGTCAACTGCTCGCCTAACAACAGTGCACCGAGGATCACCGCCGTCAGCGGGTTCAGGGCGATGAACACGCCTGAACGCGTCGCGCCGATTTTGCGAATGCCGTCGTAATAGCCGATATAGGCCAGCGCCGAACCCAACACGCCCAGGTACATCAGGCTCATCCATTGGGTTGGTCCGAGGCTGGCGAGTGCAGCCACACTCAACTCACCGCGAACCGCAGTGGTCGCCCACAGCATCAGCGTGCCCAACAGAATCGAATACGTCACCGTTTGCACCGGCCCCAGGGTTTGATTCAAATCTTTGGAGAACAGCGAATAAACGCCCCAGCCAAGCACACAGCCGAAGATCAACAGATCGCCGATCCAGGCATCAATGTTGTCGGCCAACAATTGCGGGTTACGGCTGACGATCACCAGGCTCGCCCCGGCAATACAGATCGCGATTCCGAAAACCTTTATGCGACTCAAGCGTTCCTTGAACAACAGCCACGACGCCAGCCCGATCACGGCCGGGTTCAACGCCACAATCAACGACGCCCGTGAAGCATTGATGTAATGCAGGCCATAAAAGAAGCACAGGTTGTAGAAAAAGATCCCGAAGAACCCCAGCAGCGCCAATTGCAGCCATTGCCTGGGGGCGGGCCTTGCAAGTGGCACCCGGGCCAATAGCAGAAACACCAGCAACGCCCCGCTGGCCAGCAAGAATCGCAGGCTGGCGGCAAACAAGGGGCTGAGGCTGTCGGCCAGAAACCGCCCGGCGACAAAGGTGCCGCCCCAGATCATGGTGACGGCAGCCAGTTTCAGATAAACCGGGATGTCCGACGGGTTGGACAAGCTTTGCTCATAAGTCGTCATAAGTTTCCAGGACGGAGAATTGGGAGAGATGACGTATCATTCGACTAATACCCTCTCATCGTAAAATGAGTAAAAACTCATGACCCTTACTCAACTGGAGATATTTTCCCTGGTCGCCGAGCTGAACGGTTTTACCGCTGCAGCCAATCGCTTGGGGATTTCCCAATCCGCGGTCTCTCACGCCCTCAAGTCTCTGGAACAGGAACTGGGCGTCGAGCTGCTGCGCCGACATCAGTCCCAGGTCGAACTCAGCGACATCGGCCAACAGCTTTTGCTGCGTGCCCGGGCGATGCTGGGCCTGGCCAATACCTTGCGTCAGGAAGCGGCTGATGCACGCGGAATGAAACGCGGCACGTTACGCATCGGCTCGTTCGGCCCGACCTCATCGATCAAACTGCTGCCGCAGATCCTGCAGCACTATCGCGCGGCTCACCCGGGCATCGAGGTCCATATAGATGAAGGCCCGGACCGGCAGGTGATCCAATGGCTGGAGGAGCGGCGTATCGATATCGGCTTCGTGGTATTGCCCGAGGAACGGTTCGACACCTTTGCGCTGATTGAGGACCAAATGGTCGCGCTGCTGCCCGCCGATCATCCGCTGGCCCACCATGACAGCCTGAGCTTGAGCGATTTGTGCAACGACCCTTTTGTCTTGACCGAGGCCGGTTCGTCGGAACTGGTATCGCGGCTATTCAGTGCCGCGCGGCTGACACCGAACATCCGTTATCGCTGCTCACAGCTACTGAGCACACTGGATACTGTTGGCCGGGGCGACGCGCTGACGGTCGTCGCCGAAAGCTCATTGCCGGACGACCGCGACAATCGCTACGTGAAAAAACCGCTGTCGCCACAGGTCGCCCGTCAGGTCGGTCTGGCAGTCCTCGATCAACGCCAGTCATCCCCTGCGGCGCTGGCTTTCATCAAGCTGGCCGAACGTCTGAACTACCGCTAAGCGGCACACTTACCGAGGGCCAACTATCATGGCCTCTACCTGAACTCTTTTTGGAAGGCGTCCGGTCCTGCCGATTATCTGACCGCTCACCGCGTGAACTTCTTGCAAGGTTATCTGTTTGGCCGGCCAATGCCCGGCACGGACTTCATTAACGCATTAAGTCACCATTAACTAGCGGCGCTCAGCGATGCGACAAGAAATCACGCACCAATTTGAATCAAAAGACTACTGTTGTTACATGAAGAAAAAGACAGGATTTACTCTTGGCCAATTAACTACTACAATTTTTCATGCCTGCGCTAGATTGGCAGGTGAGCCATTATCACCGGGTCGCTTCAAGGCTCTTGGCTTATAGCTTTGTTTGCGGTTGGTATCAGCCAAACACACTATTGGAGTAAAGATATTGTCCAGACTCGCTGAATTTCGTGCAGCTGAAAAGGCCCTTCAAGAGCAGCTCAAACAGCTGGAAACCCTGAAGAATGATGCCGGGCTCAAGAAAGAAATCGAATTCGAAGAAAAGCTCCAGGGGCTGATGAAAACCTACGGCAAGAGCCTGCGCGACATCATCGCCATTCTCGATCCGAACCCGGCAAAATCCGGTCTGCAACAGGCAACACCCAAAACCCGCCGCGCTCGCGTGGTCAAGGTTTATCAGAATCCGCACACCGGTGAACTGATTGAAACCAAGGGTGGCAACCACCGCGGCCTGAAAGCCTGGAAGGAACAGTACGGTGCAGCTACCGTTGATTCCTGGCTGCGTGGCTAAGCACTCGCGGTGACAAAAAAGCCCTGCCGATGCAGGGCTTTTTCATGGACGCCTTCTAAATGCAACGATTGGCGTCGATCAACTCGCTACTTGTTGAATAACTTTGTGCTTAATCCATTTGGGTATCTAAAAATTTCAGAATGCGCTGAAATCGGCAGCCATTGAAATCTTTAACTAAAGTTTCAGGCTGTTACGGGCCGCCTCTATTTCATCCTGACTTGCCTTATAAACCTCTGCCTGCCCCGCGTAGGAAAGAACATAGGCCTTATCGCCGTCCACGGCGGCAACCAATGTTTGAGAGAGCACATGCCTTCCGTTCTGCGTGATCGTGCAGGTAGTTTCCAGCGCTGATAAGCGGCTCAAGGTCGTCGGGTGAATCTTGTTGCAGACACTTTGATAACCGCCTTGAAAGAAGTCCTTTTGCACCGACTTGCGCATCTCCAGCAACACGCCCTGTAGATTCACGTGATGTCCGCTTTCCACTTGGGACATGGTCAATTCCATCACCATCACCGGCGTGCCGTCCTGATCGTTTTTCACCGCGCGCTGACGGGACACCTGAGTTTTGGCGTCAGCTTGCGGGACAGCTTCAACCTCCCAGCCGTTGGGCCAGGTCATGATTGGCTCGCCTGCATGAGCGCTGTTAATACCTGCAAGCACGCAGATCAGGACGAACATCGATTTACAGATACGCATCATTGCAATGAACACTCACGGATTGAGCCGCAAAGTCTGAGCCTCGCCCGTCGGTCAGGCAAGAGCCGACTGTTTGAGTTTGGTGATGTCAGAACCCTTGCGTATCATTGTCGCCATTCGTTAGCCCCACTTATTTTCCGGAGGGCCCATGAGCCTGCACGAATTGAACACCTTCCCAGGCGTGACTGCCCAACCTGACACCGCCACCCAGAAGTTCGTCTTCAACCACACCATGTTGCGAGTCAAGGACATCACCAAGTCGCTGGATTTCTACACGCGCATTTTGGGTTTTTCGCTGGTGGAGAAACGCGACTTCCCGGAAGCCGAGTTCAGCCTGTACTTCCTGGCACTGGTTGATAAAAACCAGATTCCGGCCGACGCTGCTGCTCGCACCGAGTGGATGAAGTCGATTCCCGGCATTCTCGAGTTGACCCACAACCATGGCACCGAAAACGACGCGGACTTCGCTTACCACAACGGCAACACCGACCCGCGTGGTTTTGGCCACATCTGCATCTCGGTGCCGGATATCGTCGCTGCATGCGAGCGCTTCGAAGCGTTGGGCTGCGACTTCCAGAAACGCCTGAATGACGGCCGTATGAAGAGCCTGGCGTTCATCAAAGACCCGGATGCTTACTGGGTCGAGATCATCCAGCCCGCACCGATGTAAAAAGTTTGCTGCCACTGATCGTTCCCACGATCAGTTTCAGGCACAAAAAAAACCCATGATCGCTCATGGGTTTTTTTGTGTTTTCAGCACCGAGGATTTATGCCGGAGCCGAGGTCCGGATCAGGTGATCGAATGCGCTCAAGGAAGCCTTGGCGCCCTCGCCCACCGCAATCACGATCTGCTTGTACGGCACGGTAGTCACGTCACCGGCAGCGAACACACCCGGCATCGACGTTTCACCGCGGGCATCGACGATGATCTCGCCGCGAGGCGACAACTCGATTGTGCCTTTGAGCCAGTCGGTGTTGGGCAGCAAACCGATCTGCACGAAGATCCCTTCCAGCTCGACGCTACGCAACTCGTCCGACTGACGATCCTTGTAACGCAAGCCGTTGACCTTCTGGCCGTCGCCCAACACTTCAGTAGTTTGCGCACTGGTGATAACGGTGACGTTCGGCAGGCTGTGCAACTTGCGCTGCAAGACCGCATCGGCGCGCAGCTGTACGTCGAACTCCAGCAGCGTTACGTGGGACACAATACCCGCCAGGTCAATGGCCGCTTCGACGCCGGAGTTACCGCCGCCAATCACCGCCACGCGCTTGCCTTTGAACAGCGGACCGTCGCAGTGCGGGCAGTACGCAACGCCTTTGTTGCGGTATTGCTGCTCACCCGGGACGTTCATTTCACGCCACCGCGCACCGGTCGCCAGGATCACGGTCTTGGCTTTCAGGGTCGCGCCGCTGGCGAAGTGGACTTCGTGCAACTCACCATTTTTGCCCGGCAGCAACTTGTCGGCGCGTTGCAGGTTCATGATGTCGACGTCGTATTGCTTGACGTGTTCTTCCAGTGCTACGGCCAGTTTTGGCCCTTCGGTTTCCTGCACGGAGATGAAGTTCTCGATGGCCATGGTGTCGAGCACCTGCCCACCAAAACGTTCAGCCGCCACACCGGTACGAATGCCTTTGCGGGCAGCGTAGATCGCGGCCGAAGCACCAGCCGGACCACCGCCGACGACCAATACGTCAAAAGCTTCTTTGGCGCTGATCTTCTCGGCCTGACGCTCGATGC
The DNA here is from genome assembly GCF_050586665.1 of Pseudomonas sp. ES4. Taxonomy (NCBI): domain Bacteria; kingdom Pseudomonadati; phylum Pseudomonadota; class Gammaproteobacteria; order Pseudomonadales; family Pseudomonadaceae; genus Pseudomonas; species Pseudomonas sp. ES4. The sequence continues at coordinate 11,482 of NZ_JBOBDO010000002.1, forward strand.
CGCTGGTGTCGATCTTGGCGAGAATTTCTTCCAGGCCCATGCGGCCTTGGCCAAAGTTCACGCCGTTCAGGTAAACGCTCGGCACGGCCATGATCTGACGGTCATCGACTTCCGCCTGGAACAGCGCGCCGTCAATGGCGACGTGGTGGATGTTCGGGTTCAGCACAGCCATCAGGTTCAGTGCCTGGACCACGTCCGGGCAGTTCTGGCAGGAAAGCGAAAAGTAAGTCTCGAAGCTGAACTCACCTTTGAGCGAGCGGATCTGTTCGATCACTTCAACGCTGGCTTTCGAAGGGTGACCGCCGACTTGCAGCAAGGCCAGCACCAGGGATGTGAATTCGTGGCCCATCGGGATGCCGGCAAAACGCAGGCTGATATCGGCACCCGGGCGGTTGATCGAGAACGATGGTTTACGTGCATCGTCACCGTTATCGAGCAAGGTAATTTGGCTGGAAAGACTGGCAACGTCTTTCAGAAGAGCGAGCATTTCCTGGGATTTCGCACCGTCGTCGAGGGAGGCAACGATCTCGATCGGCTGGGTGACCCGTTCCAGGTACGACTTCAACTGGGCTTTAAGATTGGCGTCCAACATACGGGCGATTTCCTTTTTTTCATTTCGTAAAAAAACGCCCGAGCGAATCTCGCCCGGGCGTTTTTATTGGGCGGTTGCAACTTACTTAGGTGCGGAAACCCGCCCTGATGATGCGATCCACAGACTTAGATTTTGCCGACCAGGTCCAGGGACGGAGCCAGAGTGGCCTCGCCTTCTTTCCACTTGGCCGGGCAAACCTGGCCTGGGTGAGCAGCGACGTACTGAGCAGCCTTGATTTTGCGCAGCAGCTCGGAAGCGTCACGGCCAACGCCGCCATCGTTCAGTTCAACGATTTTGATCTGGCCTTCAGGGTTGATCACGAAGGTGCCACGGTCAGCCAGACCAGCTTCTTCGATCAGCACGTCGAAGTTGCGGGAGATGGCGTGAGTCGGGTCGCCGATCATGGTGTACTGGATTTTGCCGATGGCAGGCGAGGTGTTGTGCCAGGCAGCGTGGGCAAAGTGGGTATCGGTGGAAACGCTGTAGATCTCGACGCCCAGCTTCTGGAACGCGTCGTAGTTGTCAGCCAGGTCTTCCAGTTCGGTCGGGCAAACGAAGGTGAAGTCGGCTGGGTAGAAGAACACGACAGACCACTTGCCTTTCAGGTCAGCGTCCGACACTTGTACGAAGTCGCCATTTTTGTAGGCGGTAGCTTTGAACGGTTTAACTTGGCTGTTGATGATAGGCATCGATGACTCTCCGTCAGGGTTGAAAAGTTTGGTTGAGAAGTTGATGGCGTGAATCCTACCGACTCGATTGCCGGATGGCTCATTGGCAAAGCTCATGTTGCTCATTGGTTTTCGCTATTAGCCGAACGTATTAATAGAAGAAAACTTACTTGGCGGCGCCAATGGTTTTTTCCGCGAGCGGTGTCATCCCGAGAAACGGGCTGGCTTCAACATAGCGCATGGCGGACTTCATATCCTTCCAACCCACATAACTCATCAACGACTTCAAGTCCCACCCGCTCTGATGCGCCCACGTGGCAAAGCCGCGCCGCAAGGAGTGACTGGTGTAATGCTCGGCCGGGATGCCGGCGCGCTCCAGCGCCTGGCGCAACAACGGGATCACACTATTGGCGTGCAGTCCCTCCTCGCTCAGGTGACCCCAACGGTCGATGCCCCGGAATACCGGTCCACGGACCAATGCGGCTTCGGTGATCCAGTCGATGTACGCCTGCACCGGGCATAGGCGCTGCAACGCTGGCGTCTGGTAAGTCTTGCCGAGGTTTTCGCGGTCGCTCTTGGTTCGCGGCAAATACAGGGTGATGCCTGAGCCGACAACTGCTTGCACGTGCTCGATCTGTAACCGGCACAACTCATCACTACGAAAACCGCGCCAGAAGCCCAAGAGGATCAACGCTTTGTCGCGCCTGGCCCGCAACAGAGCCGGTTGATCCTGTTCAGATTTTGCGGTGTGCGCTTCTTGCTCCAGCCAGGCAACCACTTGCTCCAAATGTTGAAGCTGTAATGGCTCCGCTTGTTTTTCTTGAGCCGGGTGCAGCGCGCGAATGCCCTTGAAGACTTTGCGCACCACCGGCGCCTTGGTGGGATCGGGAAAACCCTGACTGTTGTGCCATTGCGCCAGCGCTGACAAACGCAACTTAAGGGTATTGATCGACAGCACTCCCGCATGCGCAACGAGGTATCGCGCCACGCTGTCACTGGTCGCCGGCAGGAAACCGCCCCAACTGACTTCAAAATGCTCGATGGCCGCCCGGTAGCTGCGACGGGTGTTGTCGCGAGTGGCGGCTTGCAGGTAACGATCCAGCTCAGTCATGGGCTCAACTCTCTAAAACGTACCGCTTTGGCGGGTGAAAACGCGCCACAGGCTCATCACACGGGGTAATACCAGTATATCCCGCATGAATACTTGTCGTATTTTAAGTTTTGGTTTGGCGTGGTACATTGCGTACTTAAGTGGCATGTACCACAGTACGAAATCGTAGGAGAACTCATGGCTCGTGGCGGTGTAAACAAAGCGGTGGTGCAAGCGGCGCGCCTGGCAATTCTGGCGCGTGGTGAAAACCCAAGCATCGATGCGGTACGGATCGAGATGGGCAACACTGGCTCGAAAACCACGATTCATCGCTATTTGAAGGAGCTGGATGACGGTGCCGAGCGCATCGAGGTAGCGCCAGAACCGATTGATGACGAGCTGGCGGGACTGGTCTCGCGGTTGGCACAAAGACTCAAGGAGCAGGCTCAGGAGCCCATCGATCAGGCCCGCGAGCAGTTCGATAAACAAAAAAATGCGCTGGATACGCAGTTGCATGAGGCCCAACAAGCCAACACGCAACTACAGCAGCAGTACGAGATTCAAAGCCTGGCACTGACTCAAGAGTCCGAAGCCCTGCTGGAAACAAGCGCCATGCTGCAGACCGAGCAAACCCGCAACGCCGGACTGAACCAGGCACTGGCCGATTTCGAATTACGCTTGCAAGACAAGGATGAGCAGATCCGCTCATTGGAAGAAAAGCACCTGCACGCTCGCGATGCCCTGGAGCATTACCGCAATGCCGTCAAAGAACAGCGCGAGCAGGAGCAGCGCCGCCACGAAGGCCAGGTGCAGCAGATTCAAATGGAGTTGCGCCAGGCCCAGCAAAGCGCATTGGTGCGCCAGGATGAGATCACACAACTGCACCGCGACAACGAACGTTTGTTGACGGAGAACCGTGGCACCCTGAGAGAGTTGAGCCTGCTGCAAGATCAACTCAAGCAAACCAACGCTCGACAGGATCAGCTGCTGGAACAGGTCAATCGCATCGACAGCGAACGCACCCTCCTCCAGGAACGCTTGCGCGCTGCCCTGCTGGAAAGCCAGTCACTGAAACAGAACGTCGATGAACAGTCGCAGATAAACAAAGCGCTGGAAATTGAGCTAATCAAGACTCAGGCGAGCCTTGATGAGACCGTGCGCCTGGCAGCCGTCATTGCGACAGCGCCAGACGCATCAGAGCCTCAAAAGGACGATTAACCCGCGACCGGCGTGCGCATGGTGACGAACTCTTCGGCGGCAGTTGGATGCACGCCGATGGTTTCATCGAAATCGCGTTTGGTGGCACCCGCCTTCAAGGCGATTGCCAAGCCCTGCACAATTTCTCCAGCATCCGGACCAACCATGTGACAGCCCAGAACCTTGTCGGTCTTGGCATCCACCACCAGCTTCATCAGGGTGCGCTCCTGGCATTCGGTCAGGGTCAGCTTCATTGGACGGAAGCGGCTTTCGAAGATCACCACATCGTGACCGGCCTCCCGGGCCTCTTCCTCGGTGAAACCGACCGTGCCGATGTTCGGCAAGCTGAATACCGCGGTCGGGATCATCTTGTAATCCACCGGGCGATACTGCTCAGGCTTGAACAAACGTCGCGCCACGGCCATGCCTTCGGCCAGAGCGACTGGCGTCAGCTGAACCCGACCGATTACATCGCCAAGCGCCAGGATCGACGGTTCAGCCGTCTGATACTGCTCGTCAACTTCGACAAAACCTTTCTTGTCGAGTTTGACGCCGGTGTTTTCCAGCCCAAGATTATCGAGCATCGGACGTCGACCGGTGGCGTAGAACACACAATCCGCTTCCAGCTCACGGCCGTCCTTGAGGCTCACCTTCAAGCTGCCATCGGACTGCTTGTCGATACGCTCGATGTCGGCGTTGAATTGCAGGTTCATGCCGCGCTTGGTCAACTCCTCATACAGGTGTTTACGCACCGCACCGTCGAAGCCGCGCAAGAACAGCTCACCGCGATACAGCAACGTGGTTTCAGCGCCCAGACCATGGAAGATCCCGGCGAATTCGACGGCGATGTAACCACCGCCTACCACCAGAACGCGCTTGGGCAACTCTTTAAGGAAGAACGCCTGGTTGGAACTGATCGCGTGCTCGTGCCCCGGAATTTCCGGAATCTGTGGCCAGCCACCGGTAGCAATCAGGATGTTCTTGGCGGTGTGGCGCTCGCCATTGATCTCGACCGTGTTCGGGTCGACGATTTTGGCGTGGCCTTCATGCAAGGTCACGCCGCTGTTAACCAGAAGATTGCGATAGATACCGTTCAGTCGATTGATCTCGCGATCCTTGTTGGCGATCAGTGTCGCCCAATCGAACTTCGCTTCACCCGGCGTCCAGCCAAAACCTTGCGACTGTTCGAAGTCTTCGGCGAAATGCGCGCCGTAAACCAGCAGTTTCTTCGGCACACAGCCGACATTCACACAAGTGCCACCCAGGTAGCGGCTCTCGGCCACAGCCACTTTCGCGCCAAAACCGGCAGCAAAACGCGCAGCCCGCACACCGCCGGAACCGGCACCAATCACATAAAGGTCAAAATCGTAGGCCATTTTCAATCTCCTCGGCAGTCCACAAGCATACCCGCAGACATCCGTTGGGCAAGCGCTGCAAGCGATATGGGGACGGAAAATGAAAAAGCCACCCGAAGGTGGCTTTTCAATACAAGTGGGTCAGAGGCTATTAGTAAGCCTTGCCAGTCTTGTAGAAGTTCTCGAAGCAGAAGTTGGTCGCCTCGATGTAGCCTTCAGCGCCACCACAGTCAAAACGTTGCCCCTTGAACTTGTAGGCAATCACGCAACCGTTTTTCGCCTGCTTCATCAGGGCGTCGGTGATTTGAATCTCGCCGCCTTTGCCTGGCTCGGTTTGCTTGATCAGCTCGAAAATATCCGGCGTCAGGATGTAACGACCGATGATCGCCAGGTTCGACGGCGCGTCTTCCGGAGCTGGTTTTTCGACCATGTTGCGAACGCGGTACAAATCATCAGCGATCAGCTCGCCGGCGATCACGCCGTACTTGTTGGTTTCCATCGGATCCACTTCCTGGATCGCAACGATGGTGCAGCGGTATTGCTCGTACAGCTTGACCATCTGGGTCAGGACGCCGTCGCCTTCGAGGTTGACGCACAAGTCGTCCGCCAGCACTACCGCGAACGGTTCGTCACCGATCAGTGGACGGCCAGTCAGGATAGCGTGGCCCAGGCCTTTCATTTCGGTCTGGCGGGTGTAGGAAAACGAGCACTCGTCCAACAGTTTGCGGATACCGACCAGGTATTTTTCCTTGTCGGTGCCTTTGATCTGGTTTTCCAGCTCATAGCTGATGTCGAAGTGGTCTTCAAGAGCGCGTTTGCCGCGACCGGTAACGATGGAAATTTCGGTCAACCCTGCGTCCAGTGCTTCTTCGACGCCGTACTGGATCAGTGGCTTGTTTACCACCGGCAGCATTTCTTTGGGCATGGCTTTAGTCGCTGGCAGGAAGCGAGTACCGTAACCGGCTGCTGGGAACAAGCATTTCTTGATCATAAAAGTCCTTGATAGGGCTGTGTGTACGAGTTTCGGCGCAGTCTAATCAGGCGGCGTGCACCTTACAATGCCCCCGCGCTGGCTAACCGATGCCATCATAGAGAAATATTCTCGCGGATAGTTCCCGAGATAACTCCGCAGCCTTATAGATAGCACAGACCATCAGTTCTGCACGGCTGCGAATCCTACACCATCAGCACCCGTTGAGTGCATTTGGCGCTATCATTGCGCGATTGAACCAGTCAACGAGGCAGATAGATGTCGGAAGCAAAAAGTGTCAATGGGTTCCTGATCAATCAGGCGAAAGACGGTCAGTGGTGGGTAGACAGTGCAGGCGGCGAAAATATCGCCGGGCCTTTTCCCACCGAAGCGTCGGCGATTGAAGTGGCATCCGTTCTGGAGCTCGAACACCCCGCCCCGAAGCGTCGCGGCAAGGACAAGTCCTGAGAAGCACCGGACTCGACCCAAGCCCTGCCTTGCGCAGGGCTTTTTTGTGATTGCCTGCAAACAAGTGGCCATTCGCTATAACCTTTTGATGCCAGCGCTGTCATAGGCTCAGCCCCTTCATCCTGACGACGACAACGACATGAATAAATTTTTGCCCCTGATTGCGGCATTGGCCCTGAGCGGCTGCGCCACTTCCGAAACGACCTACCTGAACAACGGCGAGCAAGGCCTGGCCATCGACTGTTCCGGGGAAGCCAACTCCTGGGCCACCTGCTACGAAAAAGCCGATGCCTCTTGCGCTGGCACCGGCTATCGGATCGTAGGTACCGACGGAACACCGTCGACCAAGGAAAGCGACAAGACCCTGGGCGTTGACGTCGGCAACTTCAAGAACCGCAGCGTCGTGGTGGTCTGCAAGTAAGGCGCCCTGCCCTACATGTGAATTTCGGCGAACTTGATCCCGAGGCCGCGTACCGTCTCGATCAAATCGTCGAGGCTGCTGAAGGATTCGACTTCATCATTCTCATCGACCAGAAAATAACTGCGCCCGGCGCTTTTCTTGAAAAACACGATCCACTCTCCCGGATTCGCCGGATTCTGAATCACGTGGGTGGCAGAGATGTGACCCTCTGCATGGCGCTCCTGTACCTGCTCTCGCTTCATGCTCGACTCCAGAAATGACAATGCCGCCAAAGCGCTGCTTTGGCGGCATCGGTGCTGACGGGCGACAGTCTATCAGCCAGAAATGCACGCCGTAGCGGCATTGCGTACATCCATGGGGCGCAACGGCACATTGGAAATGCGCTCGTGCAACTTGATGCTGCTGCCAGTGGAGCGGTCTTCAATATCAAATACCGCGGCCGGCCCCGAGGAGAATTTCTGCGGCACGATGACTCGCACACCGTCCTTGTGCGGCTCGACTTGCAGCGCTCCCCGGCTGCTGGACAGTTTTTCGGTGAGGCATTGCGCGTACTCGTGAGGCTTCTTGCCAGAAATCACGCTCATGGTCGGTAGTGACTCATTGATCTCCGAGACATTCGCACAACCACTCATCGCTATCGCCATAGGCAGGAACAGCACACCCCACTTCATACAACACCTCCGATAAAGACACTCCGACAGTCCAAATGCTGTTTTTCTCCGAGGCATGCTGCGTTTATCGCTCATAGAATTCCGTATAACTGTTTTTAATTGTCAAACCAGACCTCGACGGCCGGATAATAACCCGTTCGGGCTGATAAACTGCGCCAATCGCACATGCTATCGTTTTGATTTTGTAGAAAAAGCCCTTCTGGAGGCGCCTCATGAAATTTATCCACCAGCGCGAGCACCTCAACGAAGACGACATCGTCGTCATTCAATGCTCCCAAACATGCAACATCCGTTTGATGAACGACGCCAATTTTCGCAGCTTCAAGAATGGCGGCCGCCACACTTACCACGGCGGTGCGTTCGACACCTTCCCGGCCCGGATTACCGCGCCGAGCACCGGCTTCTGGAACATCACCATCGACACGGTGAACCGTCGGCCGATCAGCGTGACTCGCAAACCGACCCTGACTCACACCATCAAGATCATCCGCCGCTCCAGCACGAAACTGAGCTGAGTGACATCCAGACACCAAGACAAGCAGGTATGAACGTGGCCCAAAAGACCAAGTACGTCATCAAATACAAACTAAATGGTGAGCGTCGCTTTGAATTTGCCCAGCTTGAAAACGGCACTGAAGAAGAAGCCAAGGTTGCGCTGAATGCTCTTCATGGTTCGAGCGACGATGTCATTAGCGACATCAATGTCAGCAAAGCGCTGTAACGGGATCCGGAGCGATAACATGGACGTCTGCTCCTACCTCCGGAATTCAACCGCAAGCGCCGGAGTGTCAACGCAATCCCAGCTCCCCAGACTGGCCACCTCAACCTTTGGTTTAGGAGTCAGAACATGCCTACTTCCTCGATTCGCTTCATCAGCGGCACTTCCAGCCTTGGCGTCTTGCTGCTGGCGTTCAGCGCCGAGGGTTTGTGTGCGCTGCTGATCGGTGATGACCTGGTAATGCTGGAACGCGATCTTTCGGATGGCAGCCTTGGCGGCTACTGTTGGGGGCTGGAGCGTAAACGGCAATTGCTGGATCGTGAGGCGCAGCGATGAGCGAGCGCTCTCTCGATGGACTGGACTGGGTCATGCTAGAGCAGCAGCTCGATCAGGATGGCTGCGCGGTTATCAAGTCGCTTGTAAGCCATCAGACCTGCGATGAAATCAGCGCTCTGTATGCCCGTTCCGAACCGTTTCGCTCGCAAGTAATCATGGCGCGTCACGGCTTTGGCCGTGGCGAGTACAAATACTTCAAATACCCGTTACCAAATGTCGTCGCCCGTTTGCGCAGTGCGTTCTATCCTCGACTGGTGCCCATCGCCAATCGCTGGTATGAGCACATGAACCTGCCAACTCGTTTCCCGCAAACCCATGAAGCATTTCTCGACCGCTGTCATGCCGCCGGTCAGGAACGCCCGACGCCGCTGTTGCTGCAATATGGACCGCAGGACTACAACTGCTTGCATCAGGACCTGTACGGCGAACACGTATTCCCGCTGCAAGTGGCGATTCTGCTGTCAGAGCCGGAAGACGACTTCACCGGTGGTGAGTTCGTGCTGACGGAGCAGCGCCCGCGAATGCAGTCGCGCCCCCAGGTCATCGGCCTGAAGAAAGGCGACGCTCTGATCTTTGCCGTCAACCAACGACCGGTCAAAGGCGTTCGTGGCTATTACCGAGTGACCCTGCGCCACGGCGTGAGTCGCCTGCACAGCGGAAAACGGCATACCCTCGGAATCATCTTTCACGACGCGTTATGACCCCATGAACCCGACCACCTTCGACTTGTTTGCCGACGTGGAACCCGAGCAGCAACCCAGGCTCGATCGTATCGGCGACCAGTCCTGCGTCCTCAGAGGCTTTGCCCTGCCTTGGTTGGATCAGTTGCTTCCCGCGCTGGACGCGGTTCTGGCGTCCGCACCGTTTCGGCAGATGATCACGCCCGGGGGCTTTACCATGTCGGTCGCCTTGAGCAGTTGCGGCACGCTTGGCTGGACCACCGACCGCAGCGGTTATCGCTATACCCGCGAGGATCCGCTGACCGGGCAACCCTGGCCGAAAATGCCCGAGGTGTTTCTTGAACTGGCACAAGCGGCGGCGCGGCAAGCGGGGTTTGCGGATTTCGTGCCGGATTCCTGCCTGATCAACCGCTATGTTCCTGGAGCGAAGATGTCGTTGCACCAGGACAAAAACGAAGTTTCCTACGCAGCGCCCATTGTTTCAGTGTCCCTTGGACTGCCGGCGATGTTCCTGTTCGGCGGCTTCGAGCGCAGCGATAAAAGCCAACGCGTGCCGCTGTTGCATGGCGACATCGTGGTCTGGGGTGGCGTGGACCGTTTGCGTTATCACGGGGTCCTGCCGATCAAGGACGGCCAACACCCGCGACTGGGCGAACAGCGGATCAACTTCACCTTTCGCACCGCCGGATGAAGTCTTCGAATTCGACCGCAAGACCCGGAGTGCGGCAACCCCATCGCCTGGTTAATCTGCATGAAACGGATCAACGGACATGAAGCCATGACAAGCCATTCGACAAAGATTGCCACCGAGAACGACCCTCGCTGGGCCGCCGTTATCGCGCGTGATCCCCGGGCAGACGGGCAGTTTGTATATGCCGTGAAAACCACCGGCATTTACTGCCGCCCCAGCAGCCTGGCGCGTTTGCCAAAGCCACAGAACGTCGAATTCTTCGACACGGCCGAACAGGCCCAGGCGGCGGGTTATCGCCCAAGCAAGCGCGCCGCGAAAGATCAAAGTGAGATCGCCGCGCAACATGCTGCGACCGTGGCGGCCGCTTGCCGCCAGATCGAAACCGCGGAAAGTCTGCCTGTTCTGAGCGAACTGGCTGTTGCCGCGGGCCTCAGCAGCTTTCACTTCCATCGGGTGTTCAAAGCGATTACCGGTCTGACGCCTAAAGGTTACGCTGCGGCCCATCGTTCACGCAGGGTCCGGGAGCGCCTCGCGGACGGAGACTCGGTGACCGATGCGCTGTATGACGCCGGCTTCAACTCCAACAGCCGTTTCTATGAAGCCGCCGATCAGCTATTGGGCATGAAACCCGGTGATTACCGCGCCGCCGGTCAGAACAATGACATTCGTTTTGCCGTCGGCCAGTGCTCCCTGGGAGCGATTCTGGTGGCGCAGAGTGAGCGTGGTGTTTGCGCGATCCTGCTGGGCGATGACCCGCACCAATTGGTCTGCGATCTACAGGACAAATTTCGGCGCGCCAATCTGATTGGCGCCGACCAAGCGTTCGAGCAACTGATCGCCAAGGTGGTTGGTTTTATCGAAGCACCGGCCCTTGGCCTCGACTTGCCGCTGGATGTTCGTGGCACCGCTTTTCAGGAACGTGTCTGGCAAGCCCTGCGGGAAATTCCCGTCGGCTGCACCGCCAGCTATGCCGATATCGCTCAACGAATCGGCGCGCCAAAAGCGATGCGCGCCGTGGCTCAAGCCTGTGGCGCGAACAATATCGCCGTGGCGATTCCGTGCCACCGCGTGGTGCGCAGCGACGGCAACCTGTCGGGCTATCGCTGGGGTGTGGAACGCAAGCGTCAGTTGCTTGAGCGCGAAAACCCGTCTGAGTCCTGAATGCCGATATAGACCGACACTGAATCCGGACTGGTATAGACCTCAAAGTCTGTAGCGAACGAGCGGCAAACCTGCGGGTTGTCCTTAAAGTAAGCCCAGATCAGGCCCCATGCCTGAATGACACAGTCCGGCATCGCCCCGTTGGCGCTGAACACCAGGTAGTCGCCTCCTTGCACCTGAATCTGCGCAAAGTCCTCGGAGGGCGCGGTGACCGCCGCACCCGCGGTCACATCGAAATGGCCAGAAGCGTCGGACTCGTAGTTGGAATAGACGCCGTACATGAAGGAGTCCGGCTGTTTGTGGGGGATCTTGTCGAAGATGTCCTCAACGAAAAACTGTTCCCACATCGGGCCGATGCGCGCAGTGTCTGGCTGCTGCTCGGCGGCATTGCAGGTGCGCACTTGCAGGCCCGAGACGCTAAAGGGCCGCACTTCACGCTGCTTAACATCCATGGTCGATAGTCCTTGTCTCTGTCATTTGTCTGTTTAAATTATGGTGCAACAGTCAACGATTAACGTCGACCACCACCCGACCACGTAACTGACCAGCGAGCAAACGCGGTGCGGCCTCGATCGTTTCACTCAAACCGATTTCGTGACTGATCAACGGCAGCAAAGCGAAGTCGAGATCCTTGGCCAGACGACTCCAGGCCAGTATCCGCTTGGCTTTGGGCTGAGTCACGCTGTTGATCCCGGCCAGGGTTACGCCGCGCAAAATGAACGGCGCGACTGAAGCCGGAAAGTCCATGCCCTGCGCCAGGCCACACGCGGCGACCGTGCCGTTGGCCTTGGTGCTGGCACAGGCGTTGGCCAACGTGTGGCTGCCGACCGAGTCGATAACTGCCGCCCAACGCTCCTTGGCCAAGGGTTTGCCCGGCTCGGACAACGTGGCGCGCTCGATGATTTCGCTGGCGCCCAACTGCTTGAGGTAGTCGTGCTCGGAAGGTCGGCCGGTGGACGCGACCACCCGATAGCCGAGCTTACTCAGCAGTGCAATGGCGAAACTGCCTACGCCGCCATTGGCGCCGGTGACCAATACTTCGCCCTGCTCGGGCGTCACGCCATTGTGTTCCAGCGCCAGGATGCTCAGCATCGCCGTGTAACCCGCCGTGCCGATCGCCATTGCTTGGGCCGCGGTGAACGCCTTGGGTAGTGGTATCAACCAGTCGCCCTTCAAGCGAGCCTTCTGCGCCAGTCCGCCCCAATGCCCTTCGCCAACACCCCAGCCATTGAGTACGACTTGATCGCCGATCTTGTAGTCCGGGTGCGTACTGACTTCGACGGTACCTGCCAGATCGATCCCCGGCACCATCGGGAATTTTCGCACCACCGGGCTGCTGCCGGTGATCGCGAGGCCATCCTTGAAGTTCAACGTGCTATACGCCACACGCACAGTCACATCGCCTTCGGGCAGTTGATCGTCATTGATCTCTTGCAGCGTGGCCCGGTAACCGCTGTCGTCTTTGTCGATCAAAATGCCTTTGAACATTACGGCCTCCTAATGGAATCACTCAGTTGTCGTGCAGTTGAAAACACATCGCAATTTTTCACCGTACTCGACATTAAGCCAAGAGTGGCACACGAAAGGAAAACTCGGCTGGCCTTATGTCCGTCATAGCTGATACAAAATCGGTCCAACCGTCCCTGCCCTGTTATGACGTCGGAGAACCCTTCAAATGAGCAAATGGCCAGATACCCGCATTCTTGACCTGCTCGGCATTGAACTGCCGATCATCCAGGCGCCCATGGCCGGCGCGACCAACTCGGCCATGGTTATCGCAGCCAGTAACGCCGGAGGCCTGGGTTCGATGCCGGCAGCCATGTTGAGCATCGATCAGTTGCGCGAAGAGCTGAAAACGATTCGCCAGCACACGCAGCGCCCGATCAACGTCAACTACTTCTGTCATCAGCCACCCGCCGCCGATGAGCAACGCGCTCAAGACTGGAAGAATCTGCTGGAGCCCTACTATCGGGAACTTGGCGTGGACTTCGACGCGCCGACGCCGGTGTCCAATCGAGCACCGTTCGATAATGCGGCCTGCGAAGTGGTCGAGGAATTTCGTCCCGAAGTGGTGAGTTTCCACTTTGGCCTGCCGGAAAAGTCCTTGCTCGACCGTGTGAAAGCCACGGGAGCGAAAGTGCTCTCCTCGGCTACCACGGTCGAAGAGGCCATTTGGCTCGAGCAGCACGGTTGCGACGCAATCATTGCCATGGGCTATGAAGCCGGCGGCCATCGGGGCATGTTTCTCAGTGATGATCTGAGCACCCAGGTAGGGATCTTTGCGCTGGTGCCGCAGATCGTCGATGCGGTGAAAGTGCCGGTGATTGCTGCGGGCGGGATTGCCGACTCACGAGGCGTCGCGGCAGCGTTCCTATTGGGGGCTTCGGCGGTACAAGTGGGCACGGCGTACTTGTTCACACCGGAGGCCAAGGTCAGCGCGTCTCATCACAAGGCGTTGCGCACGGCCAAGGAAAGCGAAACGGCCATCACTAACATTTTCACCGGACGTCCGGCTCGCGGCATTCTCAATCGGGTGATGCGCGAACTCGGGCCTATGAGTGCAAAAGCACCGGCCTTCCCGCTTGCGGGTGGTGCGCTGATGCCGTTGCGGGCCAAGGGACAAGCGGATTTCAGCAATCTCTGGGCGGGCCAGGCATTCACCCTGGGCGTTGAAATGACCACGGCTGAACTGACGCGGAAGCTGGCTGAGGAAGGATTGGCCAGGTTAGTTCGTCGGTAACGCATTCACCTGCGTGACCTCAATAACGCGCATTCAACACGTTCCGTTTGCAGGCATTTCGCTATATATTCCACTATATAGCGCTTGCCCTCCTCGTTGCATCTGCCTACAACGGAGCCGTTTCATGATCATTCGTGCCTCACGTTTTGCCCCCACCTTCCTGGCAACCCTGTTCGCAGTGTTCGCTGTCGGCTCCGCCCTGGCGGACGAAGTCCAGGTCGCCGTCGCAGCCAACTTCTCTGCGCCGATTCAGGCGATCGCCGCGGATTTCGAAAAAGACACCGGGCATAAACTGGTCACCTCCTTTGGTGCAACCGGCCAGTTCTACACCCAGATCAAGAACGGCGCACCGTTCGAAGTGTTCCTCTCGGCGGACGACACCACCACGCAAAAACTCGAAACCGAAGGCGACACCGTCAAAGGCTCGCGCTTCACTTACGCCATCGGCACCCTGGCTCTGTGGTCGGCGAAAGAAGGTTATGTCGATGCAAAGGGCAAAGTGCTGAGCGACAACCAGTATCAGCACCTGTCCATCGCCAACCCGAAAGCCGCGCCTTACGGTCTCGCCGCCACGCAGGTGCTGGCCACGCTGGACCTGACCGACAAGGTCAAAGCCAAGATCGTTGAAGGCCAGAACATCACCCAGGCCTACCAGTTCGTCTCCACCGGTAATGCCGAACTCGGTTTTGTGGCCTTGTCGCAGATCTACAAAGACGGCAAAGTCACCGGCGGCTCGGCCTGGATCGTTCCAGCCGACATGCACGATCCGATCAAACAAGACGCGGTGATCCTCAATAAAGGCAAGGACAATCCGGCTGCCAAGGCGCTGGTTGACTACCTCAAAGGTCCGAAAGCCGCCGCTGTCATCAAATCCTACGGTTACCAACTCTAATGACGCTATCGAGTGCCGACTTTTCCGCCATTTGGCTGACCCTGAAACTGGCGTCCCTGACGACAGTTATCCTGCTGGTCATCGGCACTCCGATTGCGTTATGGCTATCGCGCACCCGCTCGTGGTTGCGCGGCCCGGTCGGGGCGATCGTCGCCCTGCCCCTGGTGCTGCCGCCAACGGTGATTGGCTTTTATCTGTTGCTGGCGCTCGGCCCTAACGGGTTTGTCGGCCACTTCACCCAATCACTGGGGCTCGGGACCCTGACCTTCAGTTTTGCGGGGCTGGTGATCGGCTCGGTGCTCTACTCGATGCCGTTCGTGGTCCAGCCGCTGCAAAATGCTTTTTCTGCCATCGGCACTCGCCCCTTGGAGGTGGCTGCGACCTTGCGTGCCAATCCCTGGGACACGTTTTTCAGCGTGATCCTGCCGCTGGCCCGCCCTGGCTTCATCACCGCGGCCATTCTCGGTTTCGCCCACACCGTCGGGGAATTCGGTGTGGTGCTGATGATCGGCGGCAACATTCCCGACAAGACCCGGGTGGTCTCGGTGCAGATCTACGATCACGTCGAAGCCATGGAATACGCCCAGGCTCATTGGCTGGCCGGGGCGATGCTGGTGTTCTCTTTTATTGTGTTGCTGGCGCTCTACTCCAGCCGTAAAACCAAAGCAGGCTGGAGCTGACCGATGATTCATACGCGTCTGAAACTGAAGTACTCAGGGTTCGCCCTGGAGGTGGACCTGCAATTGCCCGGCCGCGGTGTCACTGCTCTTTACGGTCATTCCGGTTCGGGCAAGACCACCTGCCTGCGCTGCATTGCCGGCCTGGAGAAGGCCGATGAGGGCTTCATCCAGGTCAACGATGAAGTCTGGCAGGACAGCGACAGGAAGATTTTCGTGCCGCCACACAAGCGGGCGCTGGGTTACGTCTTCCAGGAAGCCAGCCTGTTTCCCCATCTGTCGGTGCTGGCCAATCTGCAGTTCGGCCTCAAGCGCACTCCTCGCCAACAGCGGCGGGTCGACATGGCACACGTGACTGAACTGCTCGGAATCGGCCATTTGCTGGATCGCCATCCGCAGCACCTTTCCGGCGGTGAACGGCAGCGGGTTGGCATCGCTCGTGCCCTGCTCACCAGCCCGAAACTGTTGCTGATGGACGAGCCGCTGGCGGCATTGGATAGCCAGCGCAAAAACGAAATCCTGCCTTACCTGCAACGACTGCATGATGAATTGGACATCCCGGTGCTGTACGTCAGCCACTCACAGGATGAAGTCGCGCGGTTGGCCGATCACCTTGTTCTGCTCAGCAATGGCAAGGCACTGGCCAGCGGCGCTATTGGCGAAACGCTGGCCCGTCTCGACCTGCCCCTGGCGCTGGGCGACGATGCCGGCGTGGTGATCGAGGGGCACGTCATTGCCTATGACGCCGACTATCAGTTGCTGACCCTGCAACTGCCGAACACGACCCTGAACATTCGCGTGGCTCACTCACTGATGACCCCGGGTCAGGCGCTGCGCTGCAAGGTTCAGGCACGGGATGTCAGCCTGAGCCTGCAAAGTGTCGAGCAAAGCAGCATCCTCAATCGCCTGCCGGTCACCGTGATCAGTGAAATGGGCGCGGACAATGCCGCCCACGCGCTGATCCGTCTGGACGCTGCCGGCACACCGCTGCTGGCGCGGATCACCCGCTACTCCCGGGACCAATTGGGCGTGCACCCTGGCCAGCAACTCTGGGCACAGATCAAGGCGGTGGCGGTGCTGGCGTAAATCCGCTGGCACGACTGCAACAACGTGCGGTCAATGGCTGTAACGGCCCCTGATCCACCGCCCAGGACTATTGCCATGCCCGATACCGCGCTGCCCGATGTGCTGCCACCCGACCTGCATTACGTCGATGACACCCAGCCCGGCATCACCCGCAAGAAACTGCGCGGCAAGTTCTGCTATTTCGACCCTGCGGGCCAACGCATTACCGATCAGGATGAGATCAAACGTATCAATGCCCTCGCCGTGCCCCCGGCCTACACGGATGTGTGGATCTGCGCCGACCCGCGCGGCCATCTGCAAGCTACCGGTCGTGATGCCCGAGGTCGCAAGCAATACCGTTATCACCCGCGCTGGCGAGAAGTGCGCGATGCCGACAAATATTCACGCTTGCGGGACTTTGGGTTAGCGCTACCGAAACTGCGCAAACAGCTTGAAACGCTGTTGGCGGCTCCCGGCTTCAGTCGCGACAAAGTCATGGCCACGGTCATCACCTTGCTCGATGCGACGCTGATCCGGGTCGGCAACTCCCAATACGCTCGGGACAATCGGTCTTACGGTTTGACCACCCTGCGTAACCGTCACGTCGAGATCAACGGCAACGCAATCCAGTTCCAGTTCCGTGGCAAGAGCGGTGTCGAGCACCAGATCACCGTGAAAGACCGACGCCTGGCGCGGGTCATCAAACGCTGCCTGGAAATTCCCGGGCAAAACCTGTTTCAGTACCTGGATGAAAACGGCGAGCGACACACCGTCAGTTCCTCCGACGTCAACGCCTACCTGAAGACACTCACCGGTGCCGACTTCACTGCCAAGGACTACCGAACCTGGGCTGGCAGCGCGTTGGCGCTGGCGGTTCTGCGGGAACTGCAGTGGGAGTCCGAGTCGGACGCGAAGCGGCATGTGGTGGAGATGGTCAAGAACGTCGCCAAACAACTGGGTAACACACCGGCCGTCTGCCGCAAGTGCTACATCCACCCGGCGGTGCTCGATGGCTTTCTTTTGGGAGCGTTGGCTGACCTGCCCCGTCCTCGAGCGCGTAAAGGGCTGAGGGCCGAGGAAGTCGGGCTTGCGGTGTTTTTAGAGAAGATGATCGCTAGTGTTGAAGCGACGAACTGACCTGTCTATTTTTTGCACGATCGCAAATGGCTTCTATAGTAGTTGTGAACCTGAATTAGCTACGGTGACGCCATGGAAGACATTTTCGTTGTGAAACGATGCAACAAGATCATCATCCATGGTCGCCGAGCCGGAGAAACCGATCATCCACCACCTGCCGCCGCCGTCTGGTATCGCATCGCCGATACTCGAACCCGCGGCTTCATCGGCGACGGTTTCGATCGTGAAGAAGACGCCCGGCGCGAATGCCGGCAGCTGAATGCCAGGTCGCAAGTGACGGCCCGGGAAGGCTGATGCTACCTGCCTTGCGCGGGTCTATACTGAAAAACAGCTGAAGGATCAGCGACCCCATCAGCAAACAGCTCGCTCCCCTGCGGGCTTTTTGCTGCCAGTAACAGGTTTCTTGAACGGAGGTGTTTGCCATGTCCGAAAAAGAGTCCATCACCACCCTGCTCACCCTGCTCGACTCCCGTCAGGTTCGCCTGGCAGCGGCATGCAAGGAAATCGCCGACTGGGTCGATCATCAAGGCGGGCACCCGACAGCCCTCAGAATCCGTGATCGCCTGAACGACATCGAGAAGGACACACCACTGATTCGCAATACGCTGTCGTCGCTCAAACCTGTCGACCGCCCCCTGCCGCGGTTCAGATGATTCGATCTGGACATCCTCAAGGACACGGCCTGCTTCAGGACGCATGAACGGCGACCTTATCGTCACCGGGTGCGTCCTTGCCTGAGCGTTTCTTGCTACATCCCCAACCCAGCCTGGCGCCGGGTTTTTTTATGCCTGGGCAATCCATTTCACACGGCATTCACATCTCAGGCTTTACATTGACAGGACTCCTTTGAAGAATCCCCTGGCCCGCCCGCACGCGGGCTTTTTTTTGACTATTACGCAGACAACGAACGTCGCCGTACGCTTGAGGTCAAACGATCACACGTCACCAAGGAGGCGTCTGATGGTTACTCACTTCAAAGTAGGCGGGCATCTGGCCTGCGGTCACAAAGGCAGCAAACTCGTTTCAACCAGCGAACTGACCCGGGTGAAATGCAGAAGCTGCCGCAACACCGATGCGTTCAAGGATGCGCGCAAAGACCAGCGCAACGCTGCACGCCGCGCCGCACGCAAAGCCAAAGTTACGCATAGCGCCAATGACTGGCGAGCGGCCTGGGTCGAACGGCTCACTGCCATGAAAGGACTGCAACGATTGCCTCGTGGTTTTACCGGTCAGCCTTTCGTTTAGCTGACAGCATCGGCGGCTGAATCGAATTCATTCGGGCCAGCCGCTGGCGCATGACATCCAACACTTGAAAGCTTCGACCAGAACTCGCCCTGCCTCGGGGCGCACAAGACATAGATATTGGATACTGAGTTTATTGTTAGTTATCTTTGTAATTGATCTGCAAGACAAACTGAAACGCCGTCACTGCGCATGACTTCCCCTAGCTTTATAGGTGACGTAGATCACATCACCTGCAACTTACAATTGCTCTAAATCTTTGTAGGCAGAGGTTTTTATTAACACTGCTCTACCAGCATTCAGTGTTTCCGGAAGCGGCTCGTCTTTGACGGCTTTCCTGTTGAGATCACGCACCTTCAACACCTGATGAATGTCCTCCTGCAATCGCTTCGCCCTGCAGGCAGGCACGGGCATGGGCGTTATTTGGAGTCTTAGGGCTACTAGAAAGAACGTTATAGCAATGGCAGCCACTGATAATTGCTTATATACAGGCAACGCAACTTTTAAGATTAGCTCTCCCCGAACTGATCGATATATTTTTTAACGATAAGAACAATAGCGATGTCTGCAATGGGGGCTTTACATTGCCCTGCTATTTTTTGGCGGCGAACAGATTCTTCAACTAGGATTCTATCGAATCCAAATTACGCCAACGGTGTTGGCGGGCACTGATCAAGGAGGGGACAGATGACATCAATTCGCAAGACCGAGAAAACCTATCGCACCTGGTCCAGCCCAATCCTGCTTGAACTCAAGGAGAGAGAGCACCAGCTGGACGCTGAAGCCCGCCAGGCCCTTCAAAATGTCTTGATCGAGAGACGGCTTCTCAATATCGGCAACCCTTCAGGCGAAGATCGACGCGGCGCAAATCCAGGGATTAGCAGCCAGGGTCAATAACTGCCGAAAACAACGGGATTCCCAGGCCCCACAACAGCCTTGGCTCGTAGACAACTATTAAGGAATGCAACGCCATGAAACCAAGCGGTATACGCGGATAAACCTTGGGCTCGAAAAACAGGGCTTCAGTTCGAGATGACAGATCAAATGACAGTATCTGTCTTTTTGATGATGACGCAGCCTAATCCGATCTTCGCCAGCCTGGCTGGCACATGGAGGGCGCAATGCGCATTCCTCTGTTTTACGCGATGTCAGCTGTACTGTTTTTGCATGGTTCTGCCGCCCAGGCGCAGCCATCGAATGCCACCGCTGCCCAAACGCCACCCGCTTCAGCGGCAGTCAAGGACGCAGTCTTTACTCAAGAGCAACTGGATCAGATGCTGGCTCCCATTGCGCTTTATCCAGACCCGCTTCTTGCACAGATGCTGATGGCCAGCACCTACCCTGGGGAAGTCGCCGAGGCCGTTAACTGGTCGAAAGCGCATCCTGAAGCCAAAGGCGATGAGGCGGTCAAACAAGTGGCAACCCAACCCTGGGACCCAAGTGTTCAAGCGCTGGTCGCCTTTCCCCAATTGCTGGCGACCGTGGGGCAGGATCTTGTCTGGGTTCAGCGACTGGGCGATGCCTTTCTGGCGCAGCCCGATGAGGTGATGGAGGGCGTGCAACGCTTGCGGCGTCAAGCGCAGGCCGCCGGCAACCTGCAGAGCAATCAGTATCAGAATGTGACTGTTCAAAATGTGACCGCTCCCGCCCCAACAACTGCATCGCCATCGACGGCCGCATCCTCAGCCCCAGCCAGCTCCTCCACCATCATCATCCAGCCCGCAGATCCGCAGGTGGTGTACGTTCCCACTTACAACCCGACAACCACCTACGGCACTTGGGCTTATCCAGAATCGCCCCCTGTCTACTATCCACCGCCACCCGCTTATTATCCGGGTTCGGCTTTGCTGGCCGGGTTGGCGTTCGGCACCGGCGTAGCGATAATCGGCTCGCTATGGGGCGACTGTGACTGGGGCAATAACGACATCGACATCGACGTCGATCGATACAACAACATCAATCGCAACAACCAGATAACCAATAATCAGAACAAGTGGCAGCACAACGCAGTACATCGCGATGGCGTTCCCTATCGAGACAACAGAAGCCGGCAGGAATATGGTCGTCAACTCAACGGTGCCAACCAGCGCCAGGCTTATCGCGGAGACGATGCCCAGCGCGCCAAGGCTCGTGAGAATGCGCGTAGCGCCATGGACAGGAGCGGTGTCGAGAGACCCGCCACCAGCAACCGACAAGCCCGTGAACAAGCACGCCAGGCGCAGTCGGGAATCTCGGCAGGCAATCGAACGCAGGCAGGCGCGGACAGACCGAAAACGGCTGACAGAAGCCAGGGTAACGCCAGAAATATTCGCGAAAACGAGCAGCCTCGCAAACAGACTGCCCAGGTGAATCAACGTAGGCAGGACACCTCTCAGGCGCGTCAGAGTACGACAAAACGACCGGCTGCCAGCCCAGGCAGTGCCAAAAACAATGCATTCGCCGGGGTGCGTTCACCGTCCCAGTCCAATGCCCAAGCCTCTCGCGGGCGCACTAGCCAGGCTTCCGCCCAGCGTCCCAGCAGCATGCGTTCTTCCGGCAATCAAATCAGTCGGCCATCCAGTCCAGCGCGTTCGAGAGGGGGTCGTCGGTGAAAAGCCAACGTCGAGGAAGAATATTCATGAATCTGTTGCCTCCGACTTTGGCGATCATCGCGGGCTTGGCGTGGTCGTGCATGGCGACGGCGCAGCAGGCATTCTCCACGCCGGAAAAGGCTGTTGAAGCGTTCGTCATGGCACTGGGAAAGGAAAAGGCCGATCAGGTACGCCTGACAGAGTTGCTGGGAAAAGACTGGCGCCAGGTCATTCCCCGCGAAGGTGTACAACGCAGCGATGTCGATGAGTTTTTGAAGCAGTATCACGAGCAACACCACATCGAAAAAACCACTGACCGCAAGGCAACTCTGTCGGTCGGCAGTGACCGCTGGACCCTGCCTATCCCCCTGGTCAAAGGGGCAAACGGTTGGCAGTTCGACATGAAGGCCGGCAGCAATGAAATCCGCGCACGCCGTATCGGCCGTAACGAACTCTACACGGTGCAATCTGTGCTGACCTATCACGATGCCCAGATGGACTATGCGTCGGTGGACAATGACGATGACGGTGCGCTCGAATACGCACAGAACATCCTGAGTACACCCGGCACACACGACGGACTCTATTGGGCGGACGACGATAGTGGTCAGGTCAGCCCGCTTGGCCCATTGTTCGGCGAGGCCGCCGGCGGTGACGACTGGCACGGTTACCACTTTCGCATTCTCAAGGGACAAGGCCCCTCGGCGCCGGGCGGTGCCTACAGCTATATGATCGGGGACAAAATGAGCCGCGGCTTCGCGCTGGTCGCCTGGCCGGCGAAATACGATGACACCGGCGTGATGAGCTTCCTGATCAGCCATGAAGGCCAAGTCTTCGAGAAGGACCTAGGTCCCGACAGTGACAAGCTGGCGAAATCGATGAAGTTGTTTGATCCGGATAACAGCTGGAAGGAAGTGACCGTCGATCAGGATCCAGAGTAAATAATGATCAGCACCAACAATGCGCTAAGGGTATGTCAAGCAGACAGCCGTCACTCAGACCCAGTGACGGCAGTTGCACTCAGCCGCGTACAAACGGCTGGGATCTATTCAATCTCCCCCACGTTATCGTCGTCGGTGGAGACGAAGTGTTGTATTTCGCCTTGCAGCAATTCCAAGGCACGCTCGAAGTCAAAGCGCTCAAGCTGCTGAGCGACCAGGTCCAAACGCTGGGCTAGCGCATCACCGAGCGACAGGCCACGCATCTCACCAAGCGCTCCAATGGCAGCGGTGTCGCTGTCAGCCAATAGCCGCCGGAGCCTGGCGAGCCGTCCACTGATTGTCGGCCCGGACGGCAGCGCCTGCTCGACTGATGCTGGATTTACCTCACCCAACCGCGACAACGCACTCAACACGGGCATCAAGTGCTGCTCAACCTCGGATAAATTCGACTGCACGACCTTACTCGGTTCGCCGGCCCGGCACGCTTGCTCAAGCTGTGCGGCCGCCTGCGCCACAGACTTGGCCCCAATGTTCCCGGCGTTCCCGCGCAAGGTATGAGCCATGCGCGTGGTTGCTGTTGGATCAGGGTCAGCGAGTGCTGCTTGAAACTGTTCGACGAAGCAAAATTGAGTCGCATGGAATTTGCGCAACAGTCGCAAGTAAAGGGCCTCCTTGCCCGAACAGGCGGTCAGCCCGGCGACCTTATCGATACCTTCGAGCTCAGTGGGCAACGATGCGGATATTTGGGGATCGTTCAACTCTTGCGCCTGCCCGCTACGACCGAGCCGTGGTTTGATCCACTTGGCCAGCGTGGCAAACATGGCGTCTACGTCCAATGGCTTGGACAGGTGGTCATTCATGCCACAGGCCAGGGCGCGTTCGCGATCCACTGCCATGGCGTCGGCGGTCATGGCGATGATCGGCAATGCCGCGAAGTTCGATTGCTGGCGAATCCTGCGGGTCGCTGTGTAGCCATCCATCACAGGCATCTGGCAGTCCATCAGTACGCCGTCGAAATCGCTGTCACGCGCCAGCAAATCGAGTGCCTGCTGACCATCGAAGGCCTGTTCGAGCTCGATGCCGGCCCCTTGCAGCAAATCACACGCCAGCTCCCTGTTCAGTTCGTTGTCTTCCACCAACAACAGGCGCCCGCCTTTCAAGCGCGCCATGTGGTCAGCGCTCTGCTCGTTGCGCTCACTGGCGCGGGTACCGGTTTGCGGCACTTTGCCGAACACCGTGCCGATGGATTCCAGCAAGGTGGACGGAGTCACCGGCTTGGTCAGCACCACCGGCAACTGCACGTGCTGGAGCTTGGCCTGTTCAAGCAACTCTTCGCGATCAAGGGCAGTGACCATGATGACTGACGGCGTGCGCGTCAGGTTGCTGGAACGCATCTGGCGGACGGTCTCCACCCCATCCATGCCTGGCATCCGCCAGTCCATCAGAACCAGGTCGAAAGGCAACGAAGCTTTCTCGGCCTGCACCAACATGCGCAGCGCCATGCGACCGCTTTCAGCCACGTCCACCTCCACACCGAAACTGTGTGCCATGACCGAAAGAATCTCACGGGCACTTGCGTTGTCGTCGACCACCAACACGCGGATGCCTAGCAGCTCGTCGGCGGTGAACATGCGCCGCGCAGGCGCCTCTGCCTGGATGCCCAGACTCACGCAAAAGTGAAACGTAGAGCCGATGCCCAGCGTACTTTCGACCCAGATGCGCCCATCCATCAATTCCACCAGACGTTTGGAAATCGACAAGCCCAGGCCAGTCCCTCCGTACTTGCGAGTCGTGGAACTGTCGGCCTGGATAAAGGACTGAAAAATCCTCTGGCATTGCTCTTCGCTCATGCCGATCCCCGTATCGCGCACCCAGAAATGCAGCTCGACCTTGCCCTCCTCACTCCCAACTCGTTCGATGCCCAGAACAATTTCACCGTGTTCGGTGAACTTCGTCGCGTTGTTGCCCAGGTTGGCCAGGACCTGGCCTAGCCGCAACGGGTCGCCGATCAGTGCGGTCGGCAGATTGGCGACCGTGCTGTAGAGCAGCTCCAGGCCTTTATCCTCGGCCTTCAGGCCCACCACATTGGTGAAATTCTCCAGCACGTCTTCCAAACGGAAAGGTATTAGTTCCAGATCCATCCTGCCGGCCTCGATCTTGGAGAAATCGAGGATGTCGTTGATGATTCCTAACAGGTTCTCCGCCGAGCGATGCACCTTCACGATGTAGTTGCGTTGTCGATTATCGAGCTCGGTGCGCAGTGCCAAATGACTCATGCCGATAATGGCGTTCATGGGCGTGCGGATTTCATGACTCATGTTGGCGAGGAATTCGCTCTTGGCGCGTGTCGCTTCTTCGGCGATTTCCCGGGCCAGTTGAACCTGCGCCTCGGCGGCTTTGCGGTCCGTGATGTCGTAATACCAACTGGCGCTGCTGCGTTCGCCGGGAATCAAGGGTACGGCCGAGAGCAAGACGTCGAAACGTTCTCCTGCGCTGCGCTGCAGGCTGGCCTCGAAATTTATAACCGCCCCTTTGGCGGCAGCGTCCAGGAATCGGCTGCGGGCTTGTGCATCGCACCAGAAGAGATTTTCATCCATCTCACCAAACTGCTCGCGGTCGACGCCGAACAGACTCTCCAGTTCCGGGTTGCAGTAACTCAAGCGACCCTCATCGTCACGGATCAGCATAGCCACCGGGCTACTGTCCAATACCGCACGCAACTGCGTTTCGCTGGACTTGAGCGCCGCCTGCATTTGCCGTCGCTCACTGACGTCGCGGACCGAAGCGCAAATGCACGTGCCACGCCCCTCCAGCAGCGGCAAGTGCGACAGGCCGATCTCTACGGAAAACAGACTGCCATCCTTGCGAAGGCCTTTGAGGTCATCCAGTTTCGCGCCCATCTGCCGGGTGCTGCCATGGGCGATGAAACCATTGCGCAACGTCACATGGCGCCCGCGCGCCGCGTCAGGCACCAGCCGTTCGATGGCCTCGCCCACCAATTCGCCCGGGGCATAACCGAACAGCGTGTCCAGCTGCGGGTTGGTTATCAGGATCTCGCCTTCGGCATTGATGACGATCATCCCGTCCGGTGCCGCCTCAAGGATCGCGCGATACCAGGCCTTGGTGGCACGCAATGCGCTCTGCTGCGCTTCCAGTTCCTTCGACTGCAGCTCCAGCCGCAAAGCCTGCTCGCCCATTTCATCGGCCTGGCGCCGAGTCTCGACCAGCAAGGATTGCACCGCCAGATGACGCTCCATCACCGCCATGGCCCCGGCCAGGCGTGGCATGGCCTCCTGCAAAAGCGACTGTTCACGGGGGCCCAGCGGTTGATGACCCGCCAGTTCGAGCACGCCGAGCAGACGTTCACCACGCACAACTGGTTGCACCAGCAGATAGCTGGCGGGCACTTCCCCCAGCTGCGAATGCAAGCGTCCGAATGACTGCGTCAGCCCCTGCAATTCACGGGACGCTCGATCCAGTGCACATTGCCCCAGGAGACCGGCTCCGAAAGTCACCGTGGACGCCGGCGGGGAATCAGGATCGGTCGCGTAACTGCCAATCAGTTGCAGGCTTTCATTATGTTCTTGCACGCTATAAAGCACGCCCCGACTAATGCCGAGCATGCTCGCCATATGCCGCAAAAAGACCTGAGCCAGCTCGCTAGGAGTTTCTGCTTGCGGCAGGTTGGTCTGAAGTAGTTCGGCTTGCGCCTTGACCCAGCGTTGGCGCTCCAATTGTTGCGACTCGGTCTGTAGCGTTGCGATGGCACGCGCCAGATCGCCGGTTTCATTTTGCAGATCGGTATGGGGAATCGTCCCGTCCAGTCGGCCGGCGGTCAGCTCGTCAACGGCGGCGCGAACCCGGTAAAGGGGCAGGCGAATCGAGCGACTGATCAACCAGCCCATCAGCAACGCCAGTGTCAGGCCGCCCAGTAACAATTGATAAGTGAGCCGGGTGCTGCGCCCGGCAAATTCTGCGATCTGTTTGGCTGTGTCATGAATGGAGGCCTGTTTGGCTCCCGCCATTTGTTTGAGCAAGTCGTCCACGCGCTCATCCAGCCCTTGGAACAGGACGCTATTGATCAGCCGCGAGGCTTGCGCTTGATCCCCTGCACCGGCCAGTTGCAGTGCTGCCTCACCGTCTTGCAGCAAACGCTTCAACAAAACCTCGAACGTGGCGAACCGCTCCTGGTTTTCCTGGCGCCAGAGGGTCGGCTGTGCCAGCTGCAACGCTTCTTGAAGATTTTTTCGAGCCTCACGAAATTGCTCGACGCCCTTGCTACGAACAACTTCGCTGTCGCCGTTGACGGCATGCTGTAAACCCTGCACAAGATGCGGCATCTGCACCCTCGCTTCCTGCAAGTGTTCCATGCCCGCCAACTCTTGCTGATACAGCCGCCGCATATCCGCTTTCAAAGAGTCCTGGGTTCGCAGGCTCTGCACGCCGAGCACAAGAACCAGCGCGCCTAACGCCGCGAAACCGAGGATCAACTTGATCCGCAGCGGCAGTCGTTCCAGCAAAGCGAGCACTCTGGTCATAGCAATTCCTGTTGATGAAAAACCGGCGAGTCGACCGTTCAGGGTTTCTGGGCAGTGCGGTGCAGGTCCATCAGCATGGCCATGTCCTGATCGCTGTCTTGAAAACGTTCCGCAATGACGTGGAATTGCTCGGCACTGGCAAGGAATGCATCACAGACATCTGGATCGAAGTGAGTCGCGCGCCCCTGTCGAATGATGTCCAGCGCCTGTTCATGCGGCATTCCCGCCTTGTACACGCGCCGGCTGATCAGCGCGTCATACACATCCGCCACTGCCATCAATCGGGCGCTGATCGGAATTTGTTCGCCAGCCAGCCCCTGCGGGTAGCCGCTGCCATCCCACTTTTCCTGGTGGCTATAGGCGATTTCCTTGGCCACGCGCAGGAAGTCCACCGAAATTCCCAATTGATCTTCGGCACGCTGAATGGCATCACGGCCCAGGGTGGTATGGGTCTTCATGATCTCGAATTCTTCCGGGGTGAAACGCCCCGGCTTGAGCAGGATGTGATCAGGAATACCGATTTTGCCGATATCGTGCAGCGGTGCCGACCTGAACAGCTGGCGGATGCTGTCATCGTTCAGGAATAGATTGAAACGCGGATGATCGCGCAGCAGTTCGGCCAGCAGCTTGACGTAATGTTGGGTGCGACGGATATGGTTGCCCGTCTCGTTGTCGCGTGTCTCCGCCAGCGAAGCCATGGCCTGGATCGTGACGTCCTGTATCGCCACCACCTCACGGGTGCGGCGCTGGACCTCCTGCTCCAGAAAATCGTTTTGATCACGAAGAAAGTCAGCTGCGGCCTTGATCTTCAGCTGGGTCTGCACCCGAGCCAGGACCAATGGCGGGCTGATGGGCTTGGTGATGTAGTCGACCGCGCCCAACTCCAGGCCCTGGATTTCGTTTTCCATTGACGCCATTGCGGTCAGGAAAATGATTGGGATAGCGCGAGTGCGAGGATCCTGTTGCAACTGCCGGGCGACCTCATGACCCGACAGCCCTGGCATCATGATGTCGAGAAGGATCAGATCCGGCAGTGGACTGTTTTGCAATACCCGCAACGCCGCTTCGCCACTGTTGGCAGCCTTGACCCGATACCTGTCGCTGAGCAGGTCGGCCAACAGCATCAGATTGTCTGGCGTGTCATCGACCACCAGAACGGTGGCGGCAGGATAAACATCCTGTTCAATACCCATGTCTTTTGGCTCCGCTGCCCAATGAAGGACCGTGCGAAGTCCCTCCACTGCAAACAAGCGTAGCTCTATTCATTGCAATTGCTGATTGAAGCGATACTGGCCCAGCGCCAAGACATCCATCGCGGCGCAGTAAAATCCCTCGCGCTCTTTGATACCGTTCAGGCCGCAGCAAAAAAACACCAGAGTCGGTTAGACGCTAGTGACAGGGATGGGATTGGAAAAATGCAGCGGATTTTGAAGTGGTGCCCCGAGCCGGAATCGAACCGGCACGCCCTGCGGCGGCAGATTTTAAGTCTGATGTGTCTACCAATTTCACCATCGGGGCATGGGAAATGCAAAAGCAGGCGCCGATTTAACCCTAAAACAAAACCAGAATCAATCACTTAGGAAATGAGGCACCCTTATGGCCATGAAAATCAATTTTACCAAGTCCACGTTGTACGATCTGAGGTGTCCGGACCGCAAAGCCGCCCCTCTTCACCCAATCCTATGAAGCCGCCACTGAAAAGGCGGCCTGGGAAAATCGGGAGGCAGCAATCAGGGGATCACCAGAGGGCGATGTCATAGGTAAAGTAGATCCGGTTGCTATCTCGGCCACGGGAATACTCAGAGCGGTAAACGTAGTTACGCAACCGCACACCCAGACCTTTGAAGGTGCCTTGTTGCACGACGTAAGCCAGTTCGGCGTCACGTTCCCATTCTTTTACCGTGGTGGTGGACTTACCGTCGTTGCCGCTCAGATACCGGGTGGAAAACGTCAAACCGGGTACGCCCAGAGCGACAAAGTTGTAGCCGTAGTTGAGCATCCATGTCTTCTCGTCCTCCTCGATGAACTTGCCTATACCGGCGTTGCTGAACGAGTAAACCGTTGCACCGCTGATATAGGGCAAACTAGCGTCGCCATCGAGGGTCTGGTATCCGCCACCGAAGGTATGACCAGAGATGGCGTAGGACAGCTGCCCGCTCAGCATGTTGTTGTCGATCTTGCCGCCGTAGGCGGAGCCGGTATCGACACTGTTGAAATAGCGCAAGTCACTGGTCAGTACGCCGCCTCCCAGGGGTAGGTCGTGCTGGATACCTGCGAAATTCTGTCGGTAAAAGTTTTCCAGTTCGCCGTAGAAGTAACTCAAACGAATGCTCTTCCCCAGCTTGTATTCGGCGCCTGCATAGCTGAAGTCGCCTGATTTATCTCCGCCGTAACCGTCGGGCACAATCGGCATGCTGTCGCTGGAATCTCGCAGTTTGAATCGATCCAGGTAGCCCCCGGTGAGGGTGAGGTTTTCGATGTCGACGCTACTGATCTGTGTGCCTTGGTACGTTTGCGGCAACAGACGCGCATCGTTGTAGATCAGCACTGGTGTCTTGGGTAACAAGGTGCCGTATTTAACTGTGGTCTTGGCCAATTGGGCTTTGGCACTCATACCCAGACTTGCGAATTCGTCAGCCGCACGACCGTCATCATGCACGGGCAACAAGCCAGTGCCACTGCGACCACGGCCGGAATCGAGCTTGACCCCGAGCAGGCCGAGGGCATCAACACCAAACCCGATAGTGCCAGGCGTAAATCCCGACTGGTAATCCAACAGAAATCCCTGGGCCCACTCGGTTCGTTCGCTCTTCGCCTTCCTTGCTGATCTGGCACTTAAACCATGCTCGTCGCGGAAATTCTCATTGAAGTAGACGTTGCGCAATTGCAGCTTAAGCTTGCTGTCATTGATAAACCCTTCTGCACTGGCGCTGGTCAGCGGCAACAAACCGAGAAAGGAAAACAGCGCCCGTTGGGTAAACAAAGTGGTCATAGCGAACTACTCATTGTTGTTATTTGGAGTGCAGAACAGCGCACGCCTCACTGGTGAGGCGCGTCAGGAGAAACAGGTGGCGTGGTTGAATCAGGTGAAGAGACTAATCGCACCGGTCAATAGAGCTATCGCCGTGATCACCAGGGAAGTCAGCACAGCCCATTTGACGGTGGCTTTCTGGAAATCGCCGATATCGCGGTCAACCATCCCCACCAGCAACAGCGTCGAAGCCACGAGAGGGCTCATCAGGTGCACAGGTTGTCCGAGTATCGAGGCCCGGGCGATTTCAACCGGGTCGATGCCATAGGCTGCGGCCGCGTTAGCCAGAATCGGTACCACCCCAAAGTAGTAAGCATCGTTGGAAAGAACAAAGGTCAACGGCATGCTGGTGATCGCCACCACCAGTGGGAACAGGTGACCCCAGGATGGCGGAATCCAGTCCACCAGCGTTTGCGCCAGGGAGTCGACCATCTTGGTTCCCGAGAAGATCCCGGCAAAGATACCGGCAGCAAACACCAAAAGTACGACGGTCATGGCGTTGCCCGAATGGGCGAGAATGCGCTCTTTCTGAATATCCAGTTGCGGGTAGTTGATCATCAGTGCCAGCACAAAGCCGATCAGGAACAGGATCGCCGAGTGCATGAGCCCCATTACCAGCGCGACCATGACCGCGATCACCAGCAACAGGTTCACGTATGCAAGTTTAGGCCGCTTGTGTGGGGTATCGCCCAGGATCGCGTCGATGTAGCAATTACCGCCACCGCTCTGTAGCTGCACATTGCCGATGCGTTTACGCTCGGCACGGCCCAGGAGGAAAGCAGAGAACACCACCCACATCGCGCCGCCGATCATGGTCGGCAGCAAGGGAACGAAGTACTCGCCGGCATCCAGGCCCAGCGCCGCGATCGCCCTTGTTGCGGGCCCACCCCATGGGGTCATGCCACTCATGATGCTCAAGGACAACATGGCGATGGTCGCCAGAATCATCGGGTTCATGCCGATACGCTTATACAACGGCAGCATTGCCGCGCAGGTGATCATGTAGGTGGTTGTGCCGTCGCCGTCGAGGGCGACCACCAGTGACAGCAGCGCGGTGCCGATAGCGATTTTCATTGGATCGCCGTTTACACGCTTGAGGATTTTGCGAATCAACGGGTCGAACAACCCGGCATCAATCATCAGTCCGAAGAACAGAATGGCGAACAGCAGAAGCGCAGCCGAAGGCGCAACCATCTTCAGGCCGTCGAGCATCATCTTGCCCGTAGTGCCGCCAAAACCGCCAATCACCGCAAACACAATCGGCACCACAGTCAGGGCGACAATCGGCGATAGGCGTTTCGACATTATCAGGTAGGTGAAAACCACCACCATGGCCAAACCAAGAAATGCGAGCATAGGTCAGTTCTCTTGTTCTTATCAGTAGCGTGGCCGATGCGCAGGCGCACGGCCTCGAACCCGCCAGACGGGAGGATCAACCTGGCGGGGAATTGAATGAAATAATTGCTGGGTTTTTTAGCCGTGTCCGGTCAGACGTGTTCTGTGACCTTGCGACCATCCCAGTTTTCACTCTGGGTCTGGGTCTGGGCGGACGACGGTTCGCCGTCAAGAGTCCGCATCAGTGTCTCGCGATCGCAAGCGTTCTCCGAGATGGACATCACCACGGTAGCCACAGCGTTGCTTGCCAGACTAGTCAAGGCCCGGGCTTCCGACATGAAGCGGTCGATTCCGATCAGCAAGGCAAGGCCGGCCAAGGGAATGTCATGGATCACAGTCAGTGTCGAAGCCAGTGCGACAAAACCGGCTCCGGTCACACCTGCGGCCCCCTTCGAGGACAACAGCATGATGGCCAGCATGGTCACGGTCTGTGTCAGGCTTAGCTCGATGTTGCAGGCCTGAGCAATGAATACCGCTGCGAGGGAGAGGTAGATCGCCGTACCGTCGAGGTTAAACGAGTATCCCGTTGGCAGCACCAACCCCACCACGCCTTTCTTGCAACCCAGGGCTTGCAGCTTTTCCAACATCCGCGGCATCACCGGCTCGGTGGAGGAAGTCCCGAGCACTACCAGGAACTCTTCGCGCAAGTAGCGCAGCAACTTCCAGAGACTGAAGCCATTGGCCCGGCAAATGCTCCCCAGCACCACAAAGACGAAGAAGGCACAGGCTACGTACAAGGTCATGATCAGCTTGGCCAAGGAGCCCAACGATGTAATACCGTACTGGCCTACGGTGAACGCCAAAGCGCCAAATGCACCGATCGGAGCGAAGCGCATCAGATAGGAGAATATTTTGAACACCATGTGCGAGGCAGATTCCAGTACATCCAGTACCGGCTTGCCGCGCTCGCCGATGGCCGACAGCGCAAAACCGCAAAGCACCGCGATGAACAACACCGGCAGCACTTCACCCTTATTGAAAGCACCAATGAAGGTTTCCGGGATGATGTGCATGAAAAACTCGACCACTCCCAGCTTCGCGGCAGAATCGGTGTACTGCGACAGTCCCTCGGTGCTCAAGTGGGCAGGGTCAATATTCATGCCCACACCGGGTTTGAACAGGTAGACCGACACCAGGCCGATGATCAGGCTGATCACGGTCAGCGCCAGGAACAGCAGCATGGTCTTGCTCAACAGACGCCCGAGTGAGCGTTTGTCGCTCATGCCGGCGATACCGGTGACGATCGTGCAGAACACCACCGGAGCGATCATCATCTTGATCAACTTGATGAAGGCGTCACCAAGTGGTTTCAAGGCAATGGCCTGTTGCGACCAAAAATGCCCGACCAGCACACCCAACAGCACGGCGAGGAGAATCTGGAAGTAGAGCGATTTTACAACTTTCATGGCATCACCCATTTTTAGAATTGTGCTGATGCAAGAACGGCAATGACCAGGGGAGATTATCCGGCAAGTCGTTGGGAAGCCGTGGCGTAGACAAAACCGGAGAACAGCCTGCGCGATGTACGCACCACTGAGGCACGAATTGTCTCACCCTGAGCGCCGGTGTAGGACAGTACGACATCTATCCCGCCACTTGGATGTTCAATGCGTACTTGCTTCATGCGCGGCTCGCTAATCCCGCCGAGCAATTGCGCGACCACACTGTCTTCAGTGACACAAGCGGTGGCTAGGCCGATGGAACCGGTGATCGCCAAGGCCCGATGGCAGTTGTGTGGCATGAAGTAGCGCACCTGGATTGTGCCGCCAGCCTTGGCCGGTGACACGAGTACTGGCTTGGGAATCACTTTGTCGCTGACGTCACCCAGGCCCATTACCAAGCCGGCTTGCAGTCGCAAGGACTCCAGGCGACGCAGGAACTCTTTGTCGGCATCCAGTTCAGCAGGACTTTCATCGCCGCGCTTACCCAGTTGGCCGGCTTCGACGATCATCATCGGCATCGCCATGTCGATGCAGGTTACTGGAATACCGTCGATCAAATCCTGCGTTTGCCCAGTAGGGAAAAGTTTGCCGGTCTTGCTGCCCGCAGCATCCAGGAAGGTCAGTTGCACAGGAGCGGCGGTACCCGGCACGCCATCGATGGCGGTGTCACCTTCATAGCTGACCTTCCCACCGGGCGTCTGTACCTCGGCGTTCACAAAAGTCCCCGTGTTGAGGTTACGAATACGCACACGGGTCAGGTCTTTGGAAGCTTTTACCAGCCCCTGCTCAATGGCGAACGGGCCAACGGCGCAAAGCATATTGCCGCAATTAGGCGCGGTGTCGACTCGACGCTGGGAAACCATGACTTGGACGAACAGATAGTCGACATCCGCCTCAGGATGCAGCGACGGGCTAACGATCGCCACCTTGCTGGTTTGCGGGCTACCGCCACCGATACCGTCAATTTCCAGCTCATGGCCAGAACCCATAACGTTGAGCAGCAGTTCGTCACGGTCTTCGATCGCAACAGGTAGATCCCAGGCAAGGAACACTGGGCCTTTGGAAGTACCACCGCGCATTAGCACACAGGGAATTCGTTGCATGAATACTGACTCTTGTTGATCAATCGGGGTAATTGATGTCTTGTGAGCAAGAGTCGCAGGCTTTAAAAATTGTTTCCAATGCAAATATCAGCCTGATTATTGCGTTTCACGAATGATGGATTTAGGCTGACTGGGCGTAACAACTCTCGGATTGTGAGACGAAAAAGTGAATTATGAGCTCAATGACATCCGATCTTTCGTGAAGATCGCAGAACTTGGAAGCTTCCATGAAGCTGCCGATGCATTGCATCTTTCTCAACCCGCATTGAGTCGGAGAATGAAAAAGCTTGAAGAGGGATTGGGGACAGCGCTTCTGGATCGCACGACAAGAAGGGTAAGCCTCACCAGCGTTGGGCGAGACTTCCTGCCCAAGGCGCGACGCTTACTGGATGACTTCGACGACTCGATACTTAACATCCGAGAGCTGGCGGAGCGGCAGAGCGGCCGTGTAACCCTTGCCTGTATCCCCACCGCAGCCTTTTACTTCCTCCCTTCAGTAATCCGCCTCTACAACGAGCGCTATCCACAAATTCGCATTCGCTTGCTTGATCTCAGTGCGAACGAAGGACTGGAGGCTGTACTGCGTGGCGAAGCCGACTTTGGCATCAACATGATGAGCGGCCAACACCCAGACATAGAGTTCGTGCCGTTGGTCAACGAGCCTTTTGTTTTGGCTTGTCGACGCGATCATGAACTGGCCGAGCGTAGCGAGGTAACCTGGTCTGAACTTAGCAACTACCGCCTTATCGGGGTCGGTCGCCTAAGCGGTAACCGCATGCTGCTTGACCACGCTTTGTCCGGCTTGAGCTGGCGTCCGCAATGGTTCTATGAGGTGCAACACCTATCTACATCGCTGGGCCTGGTGGAAGCTGGCTTAGGCGTTTCGGCAATGCCGAGCCTCGCAATGCCTGCTGTGGATCATCCAACATTGGTGAGCGTTCCTTTGATAGAGCCTATTGTGAACCGATCGTTGGGACTGGTTTATCGAAGAGGCGCCTCACTCTCTCCAGCAGCAGAAAAATTCGTCTCAATACTGCTGGAGCAATGGGAGAAATGACCTCAATCTTCCTGCTTTTTTGAGTTGAGACAATATCGTCCAGCGCAGGAGTCAACGGTCGCAGAAGGGATTAAAAAAGTCTTAATAAGCTTTGTTCTCAACCAAGCAATTGCCTCCATCCACCACGAGCAACTCACCTGTGATGTAACTCGCTTCAGGTGAAGCCAAGAATACAACGGCAGCGGCCACTTCCTCTGGCCGACCCGCCCTTCCAAGGGGTGTAGAGCGTGCTGCTTTTACTTCATCAGGAGTGCTCGACCCTGTAGCTATCCAACCAGGGGCTACCGAATTCACCGTGATACCAAATTGAGCAACCTCAAGGGCAAGGCTCATGTTCATCCCTACCATTCCGGCCTTAGCTGCACTATAAGCAGCCTCTCCTGGATTACTGGCTCGGGTGCCTGTAGTTGAGCTGATGTTCACTATGCGGCCATATCCTCTAGCCCGCATCCCAGGCAACACCCCTTGAGTTAACAGGAACGCAGTTGTCAGATTTCTAGCGATGGAAAGATTCCAGGTTTCGAGGCTCGTATTCGTGAACTCGGCGAACGGTTCAGGACTCCCTTGCATCGCCATACCGGCATTATTTACAAGAATATCGATGCGGCCCCAGACGGCCTCAGCCCAAGCGACGAACTCACTAACCTGGGTTTCCTGAGTTAAGTCTACCGGTCGACCCTCTGCTTCGAAGCCGGCGGCGCGTAACTCCGCAACCCGCTCAGTGATGCGTGCGCTGCTTGCCGTGACAATCAGCTTGGCCCCTTGAGCCCCAAGACGATGGGCAATTGCCATACCGATTCCGATCTGACTGCCCGCACCGCTCACAAGCGCCACCTGCCCTGCCCAACTTGAATTCATCGTCCTGGCCCTTTTGAAGGTTTGCGAAATGCATAATGGAGATGTAGCAGATAGCCGGAATCATCTGTTGAGGATTTGGTTACTGAGGTCGATATCTGCAAATAAAAAGGGCCCTTCAACGGCCCTTTTGTACTCAAACCAAAATCACTTTGTCAGCCAGGACTCAATGGTCGCGGAGCCATACTGAGCCTTCCGATATTCAAGGATTGGACATCAACTGGATTACAACGTGTATGAAATGCCGACCTGTACCGTTCTTGGGGCCCCTGGATAGGCATAGACATTGCCGAACGCCCCTTCCTCATAGTCTTCGTCAGTTAAGTTCTTCACATCCAGGTTGATCCTGATCCTTTCGTTGACCTTGTAATAGCTGAGTAGGTCGACGACGGTGTAGCTGCCCATTGAAAATGCTGTGTTGGCTGTCTGCCCTTCGCGCTCATCTACGTACTTCAGACCTGTGCCCAGACCCAAGCCCTTAAATACGCCATCCTGGAACTCGTAGACGTTGAGCAGGCTGAAGCTGTTCTGCGGAATGTTCATCAGTCGGGTGCCGGACTTGATGACGTTGTCCTTGGTCACTTCCGCATCGACATAGGCGTAACCGCCAATCACCCGCCATTGCGGAGTCAGGTTGCCGGCAACGTTCAGGTCGAAACCACGGCTGCGCACCTCGCCTGCCGCCACACTGAAGGTAGAGTCCACAGGATCGGTGGTGAGTACGTTGCGCTTTTCAATCTGGTAGATCGCCGCGTCGACACTCAATTGACTGTCCAGCGCTTCCCACTTGATACCCAACTCATAGGATTTGCCTTTTTCCGGTTCGAAACCACCGCCTTGACGACTGGCACCCGTGTTGGGCTTGAACGAGCGGGCCGTATTGGCATAGATCGCCACGGTGTCGGTGAGATCGTAGGTCAGCCCTATGCGCGGGGTCACGGCATTGTCGCTGGCTTCCCAGCTTTTACCGCCCGGTACAAAGGTTTCGTAGTCATGTTCGAAGCGCTCGAAGCGGGCCCCGGCCAGGAGTTTCAAGCGCTCGGTCAATGCCACTTGATCCTGGAGGAAAGCGGCGTAGGTCTTGAGGTTTTCTTGATCGTTGGTCGGGGTTCGGGTCAAGGCTGGTCGAGGCTGGCCATACACCGGATTGAAGATATCAATCGGGTACGCACTCACCGCGCCGCTGGAGCGCTGAATGATCGACTTGTAGTCGTAATCTTCGAATTCGACACCGGTCAGCAAGGTGTGATCAAAACCGCCCGCCGTGAAATGCCCGGTGAGGTTGAGCTGAGTGTCTTTATCCGTCCATTCCAGCTTGCGGTAGTTAAAGTTGCGGCCCAAGGTGCGCCCGTCGGCCGCGACACCATTGGCCTCAACGGCATTGCCTTCAAGAGTGCCATCGAGCCATTGGAAACCACCACCCAACGTCCAGTTATCGCTCAGCAGGTGCTCGAAACGCAGCTGCGCCATGTTGTTGTCGTTGTGCAATTTGCCAACGTCTTTTTCGCCGAAGAAGGTATCGCGAGAGGCGGTGCCAATCTGATTCGGATAGCGCGTCACACCGCGATCAAGCGGATGGTTGTTGCGCATGAAGTCACCTTCGAAGATCACCTTGGTCTCATCGGTGACCTGCCAGCTCAGTACCGGCGTTACGCCGTAGCGCTCGGTTTCAACATGATCACGAAAGGTATCGCCGCCCTCACCGACCACATTCAGGCGATAGGCCAGGCGGCCTTCATCATCCAGCGGGCCGGAGGCGTCCAGCGTGCCACGCTTCATTCCCTGGTCATCGAGTTGGCTACCCAAGGTCACAACGGGCACGGCCAGGGGTTGTTTGGAAATGACGTTGAATGTGCCACCTGGGTCGCCTCGGCCATAGAGCATGGTCGCCGGTCCTCGCAACACTTCAAGCCGCTCGATGGAGTTCGCATCCGGCATGTTCGGATAACCACGGTTGATCGGAAAGCCGTTGCGGTAGAACTCGCCGGTGGTAAATCCACGCACCGTGAAAGTAGTCAAACCCTGGCCACCAAAGTTGTTGGCCCGCCCGACGCCGCCGGCATAGTCGAGCGCGTCCTGCAGCCGGGTGGCACTGATGTCCTCTACCACATCCTTGGGCACCACAGTTATGGATTGTGGTGTTTCGTGGATCGACGTGTCGGTACGCGTCGCACTGGCCGAACGCGTCGCACGATACCCATCCACCGGCCCCAAGGCCGTTTCAAAATCAGCAGTGCCAACGATGTCGGTCGCTTGCAGCTCCAGGCTGGCTTTATCGATTGTCGCTTCCTCAGCCCAGGAAGAAACGGAAAACGCCTGAAGCACACAGATAGAAACCAGAGTACGACGCATCGAAGAAACCTTGAGAAAATAGCCAAATGGGATGACATACATGCCAACAAATCGACGCGCATGGTATACAAAAAAATACGCTTTTAATACGTATTTGCATTCGCATTTGAAATGCGACATTCGGTTGTGCAAATCGCTATTCGAGTAATTCTTGACGAGAGTTTGGCAAGGTGGTGCAGAGCTTGCGGGAGATGGGTCTATTGAGAGCTGCGGCTCACAATTAGCCCCCAAGCGTTGATTTGGGGGGACTTTGAAAATATTTTACGGAGGGGGAAGCGTGCGCAGATGGGTGCTGGAGAAACTCCCGCTCCGGTGAAGCAGGTTCGCGACTGCCCTTTCAAGATTAAATCTTGCCGGACAGTGCAAATAAAAAAGCTCCGTAAATCATAGATCTACGGAGCTTGTTTAAATTGGAGGCCGAGGTCGGAATCGAACCGGCGTAGGTGGATTTGCAATCCACTGCATAACCATTTTGCTACTCGGCCTCAAACATCTGATGTCATGTAGCACAACATCAAACGCGTACAAACTTGGAGTAAGATTCATGATCTAACTCCTTGAAAACATTGAGCTTTTTCAGCGGTCAGTGCTTTCGATGGCGTGAATTATGTACTGATTTCCCGAGGCTGGCAACCCCTTGATTTCAAAAAAAATTCCGTCAGGTGGTTTCGATGTTTAAAGGGGTGCTCAACCCTTCCGGCCGGGTTCGTCTGTCACGTCTTCTACCGCGATCAACGGTTCAATGCCCCAGTCGCCATGCAGATACCAATCGTCTCCGATCATTTCGGCTGGATGCATTGTCCTGTCGGAGCCATTGCCGCACGCCAGGGAGTTTGCTGGACAGTACCTGTCGCAGCCCCAGCAAATGCGCTCGGGGTGCTTGGGGCTGATGGGAAAATTCTTGGCCATGTCGATCCCCGGCTTGCCTGTAGGATGTGCCCCCAACCTATATCGCTCGCGCAAAAACGACCTTGATACGGATCAAGGTATGGCTAAGCTTTGCTCTGCTGGGGAATCAGCCGCTTTCCCCCCTTGGGCGGCCAAAAAAAAC
The DNA here is from genome assembly GCF_050586665.1 of Pseudomonas sp. ES4. NCBI lineage: Bacteria > Pseudomonadati > Pseudomonadota > Gammaproteobacteria > Pseudomonadales > Pseudomonadaceae > Pseudomonas > Pseudomonas sp. ES4. The sequence continues at coordinate 50,588 of NZ_JBOBDO010000002.1, forward strand.
ACCTGGAGAAGCTACTTATGCCTGGTAAAAAAACTCCTGCCGAAGACCAAAGCCCTGTCCAATTGTCGACCTGGGATGATGAAGTCACGGAAAAATCACTCGATGCAGAAGCATTTGCCTCTCCCCCCGAATTGACCAATGCAGAACTGGTCCACCTTCGTGTCCGGGTGATTGCCCTGGAAAACCTGGTCATCGCGTTACTGACACAAGGTTCGGACCAACAATTGGCCGTCGCCCGCGAAATGGCCGCTTACATTTCACCCCGGCCCGGCTTCACCCAGCATCCTCTGACGATTCACGCGGCTGCGCAGATGAACGATTGCGTCGACCGTGCCGAGCGATTTCGAAAGCGCTCCCCGTCGTCCCAGGCTTAATCACTGCAAACTTGATAACAATCATTATTATTCGCAGGAAAGCTTCCTACACTCGGGCTCCCACTCGTCAGTGCCCAGGAAGACATCATGCGTACGACCTTTTCGCTGTCACTCGCCCTGCTGTTGCTAACACCGCTGGCTCAGGCCAAGGAATACCCGATAGGGGAACCGCAGCTGTGTCCGGGGCTGGAAGTCGGGGCGGTGTATTTGCAGCCGATCGAGATGGCGCCTGCCGGAATGATGCGGGCCACCGCGGATTCCGATGTGCACCTGGAAGCCGACATTCGCGCCACGGCGGACAATCGGCAAGGCTTTCAGGAAGGCAGTTTCGTGCCTTATCTGAATGTCTCGTTCAACCTGAAAAAACAGGGCAGCGAGAACGAACTCAAAGGCGATTTCCACGCCATGGTCGCCAATGACGGCCCGCACTATGGCGACAATGTAAAGCTGCTCGGTCCAGGTAAATATCAGCTGACCTTCACCGTCCTGCCACCTGGCGGTCATGGTTCCCTTGGCCGCCATACCGATAAGGAAACCGGCGTAGCCCCCTGGTTTGAACGCTGCGAATTGCACTACGAGTTCATCTACGCCGGTATCGGTAAAAAAGGCGGCTATTGAATGAAGCGTTTGCGGATTGCCTGGCTGATGCTTGCCGGAGCAGTAGCACCGTTCACAGCCTATGCCGAATTACCGAGCTATGAACTGTGCCTGCGCGATGGCCACTTCTCCCCTGCCTTGCTGGAGGTTCCGGCCGGTCAGCGCTTCAAGATCATCCTGAAAAATATCGGCCAAGGCCCGGCCGAATTCGAGAGCACGCCCTTGCGGGTTGAAAAAGTACTGTCGCCGGGCGTGACAACCTTCGTGGTCATTCACCCGCTCAGGCCCGGCCACTACCCCTTCTTCGACGAGTTCAATCCGCAACTGCCCGAGGGCGGCATCCTCGCGAAATAACCCGTTCCAACACGGAGTTTTCATGAATCAATCATTGTTCATTGTCTGGCGCGAAAGCGTCGAGGCGCTGCTGGTGATCGGCATTCTCCAGGCCTGGGTCAGCCAGCAGCCTCAGGCTGATCGACTGGCGAAGTACTTGTGGGCAGGCGTCGTGCTGGGATTGCTGTTCTCGAGCCTGCTGGCAGTGTTGATTCTGTTTGCCGGTGAGGCAATGAGCGGTTCAGCCAGCGAGTGGTTCCAGGCCGCACTCGCGTTGGTGGCCAGCTTGCTGATCGTGCAAATGGTCGGCTGGATGCATCGCCACGGGCGCACCCTCAAGCACGATTTGCGGCGACACGCCGATAGCCACCTGGCCCGGCAAGGTGGCGCAGGCCTGTTATTGCTGGCCATGCTTGCCGTCAGCCGCGAAGGCAGTGAAACGGTGGTGTTTCTCTATGGCGCCGGCGCTCAGTTACGAGGTCCGCAACTCGGCTTGTTCGCCATTGGCGGTGCAATGGGGCTGGCGCTATCGGCCCTGACCATTGCCCTGCTGCACAGCAGTCGACAGTTCATTTCGTGGCAACGATTCTTCGCCATCAGCGAAGCCGTTTTGCTGTTGCTCGGCGCGGCAATGCTGGTCAGTGGCACCGAGAGAATCGGCGGTCAATTACTCGCCATGGATTTGCCGGAGGCAATGTACAGCCTCGTTGGTGATGCGCTTTGGGACAGCAGTGCCGTGCTCAGCGACAGCCATGGCCTGGGTGGTTTCCTTGCCGGTTTTGCCGGTTATCGCGCGACGCCCAGCGGCATGACATTACTGGTGCTGGCAGGTTACTGGCTGACCGTCGGCGGATGGCTGCGTCAACGTGCTGCGGAAAAAGTCCCATGCCTGAACTGAGTCGCCACAATCGATGGCTGCAGCGCCTGGGCGACGGCATGCGTCGTCATGCTCCCGTCATTCGCGCTGTGCAGTGGGCCGTTGTACTGTTCTATGCGTTGTTGTTGGTGGTACCGGCGGTGTTGCCGCTGCCGGGCAGCCAGGCACGGATGCTCGATAACCTGACTCTGTTCGCGCAGTTTTTGTTTTGGGGGATCTGGTGGCCGTTCGTGCTGCTGTCGATCGTGCTGTTCGGCCGCCTCTGGTGTGGGGTTCTCTGTCCGGAAGGTTCACTCAGCGAATGGGCCAGCCATTACGGCAAAGGTTTGGGTGTGCCGCGCTGGTTGCGCTGGGGCGGCTGGCCAACCCTCGCGTTCTGCCTGACGACCCTCTACGGCCAGTTGATCAGCGTCTATGACTACGCCCAGGCGGCGCTCTTGATTCTGGGCGGCTCGACCGTCGCCGCGGTCGTTGTCGGGTTGCTGTTCGCCCGGGGCAAGCGGATCTGGTGCCGTTACCTGTGCCCGGTCAGCGGCGTCTTCGCCCTGCTCGCTCGCCTGGCTCCCGTGCATTTTCAGGTCGACGAACAACGCTGGATTGAAAACTCCGCACCGCGCCTGCCGCCGCCCAACTGCGCGCCTTTGCTCGATATCCGTCGCATGCAAGGTGCTAGTGATTGTCATGCCTGCGGACGCTGCAGCGGACAACGCGGCGCTGTTCAGCTGATCGCTCGCTCCAGCAATCAGGAAATTCTTCACGCGACGGCGCAGGCACTTTCACCGTGGGACGCGCGCTTATTGCTGTTCGGCGTGATCGGCCTGGCCATGGGCGCGTTTCAATGGACGGTCAGCCCATGGTTCGTCGCCCTCAAACAAACACTCGCCCAATGGCTGGTCGAGCACGACCAACTCTGGGCCCTGGAGGACAACGCGCCCTGGTGGCTGCTCACCCATTACCCACAGCTCAACGACAGTTTCAGTTGGCTAGACGGTTTCAGCATCGTCGTTTATCTGGGTTTGAGTTCGATGGTGTTGGGCACGGCGCTGATGATCCTTCTGCGCCTGACCGCGCGACTGGCGCAAGATCCTGCACTGTATTGGCCCCTGGCAATGACACTCACGCCCTTGGGTGGTGCAGGGTTGTTTCTCGGGCTGTCGGCCACAACGGTGAAATTGCTGCGCTATGAAGGGCTGCTGCTGGAATGGGTACAACCGGCCAGGGCTTGCGTGTTAATGGCCGCGATGGGCTGGAGCCTGTTGCTGGGATGGAAACGGCTGGATCGCGAAGGCATTTCCCAAGTTCGTCGCTGCGCTGGCAGCACTTGCCTGATACTCGCGATCGGCTTGGTAGGGGGCGGCTGGTGGTTGCAGTTCTGGGGCTGGTCTTGAGCACCCTCATCCACAACCACCACCCCGAATTACCTAGACTTTAAAACGCGCCACCGTCTGGTGCAGCGCCCCGGCCATCTGCGCCAAATCGTGACCCGCCGTGTGAGTATGTTGGGCACCCAGCAAGACCTGCTCGGACAAGTTGCGGATGCCCATCAGATTACGATCCACCTCCCGCGCCACCAACGCCTGCTCTTCCGTGGCACTGGCAATCATCATGTTGCGCTCGTTGATCTGTGAGATCGACCGAGTGATTTCGTCCAATGCATCCCCCGAGCGCTGCGCCACTTCAAGGGTGGCCCGAACCAGGTTGCTGCTGCTTTGCATGGCCGTCACGGCATGGCCGGTATCGAGACGAATGTTGCCAATCATCTGCTCGATTTCCTGGGTGGACTCTTGCGTGCGATGGGCCAGGGCGCGCACTTCATCGGCGACCACGGCAAAACCGCGTCCGGCATCCCCGGCACGGGCCGCTTCAATGGCCGCGTTGAGGGCCAGCAAATTGGTCTGCTCGGCGATGCTGCGAATCACGTCCAGCACCTTGCTGATGTCCTGCACCCGGCCCGCCAGTTGCTCGATGCGCTGTGAGGTGTCGGTGACGCCATCGGCCAATGCGCCGATTGAAACCACGGTTTCCTGAACCTGTTCACGCCCGCGCTGTGCGGTTTGCTCGGACTGCCGCGAGGCCTCGGAAGTGCTGACCGCATTGCGCGCCACTTCGTCGACCGCCGCGGTCATCTGGTTCACCGCGGTGGCTGCCTGTTCGATCTCCAGCCCCTGCAATTGCAGGTTGCTGCTGGTCTGGCTGCTGACCGCACTCAGCTCTTCGGAGGAACTGGCCACCTGGTCCACCGACGTCGCGATGTGCTTGACCATGGCATTCAGACTTTGCTGCATCTGGTGCATGTTCATCATCACGCTGCCGCCGACACTTGAGTTCACGGGCACCTGAATCGTCAGGTCGCCCTGAGCGATCTGACTCAAAAACCGTGCGGCATCATCCGGCTCGCCGCCCAATGGCCGGGTCACACTGCGTGTGACGATTACCGCGGCGGCGATGACCAGCGCCACACAGAACAAAAACAACCCGAGCATATTGCGCCGGGCATCGCTGTACAGCTCCTGCGCCGACTGTTCCCGGTCGGCGAATATTTTGCCTTGCAGCGCCATCAACTGATCCAGGCTGCCATAAACCTCGCGTTCAGCCGGCACGACCTTTTGCTTCAGCTGTGCCATGGCGTCATCGAAAGCACCTTGCCGGATCAGCACCTGCACTTGAGTGAACGCCGCCACGTAGGCTTCGCGATTCTTCTTCAGCGCGGCATAAGCGCTTTTGCCCTCCGGCAAATAGAACAAAGGTTCAAGCGTTTCGAGTGCCTGGGTGATGCGTTTCTTGGTGGCGTCGATTGACTGCTGCACTTGCTGATTGTCTTTATCGATCAGCAAATCCCGGGTGTTCCGGGCGTTATCGCGCACACCGGTGGCGATGACCATGATCGGGTCGATCTTCGGCCAGTCCTGCTTGACGATGACGACCGCCTGTTCCTTGAGCGTCGCCAGATCGTGCAACGCGTAAAACGCCATGCCCATCAAGGCCAGCGGCGCGATTGCAAAGCCGATGACGATACGTTGTGCCGTGGTTAATTTGGCCATATCAAATGCTCCCCGTTTGATACCTGCCGATTGGCAGCGCATTTGAAAACCTAATGTTGGATATCCCTGTCAAACGTTAAACCTCAGCCTCGGTTACCCCCGTAATACAAAGGCTGGAAACAACTCGCGCATGGCATCCCATAAGTCAGGAAGCAAGGCTTGTGCCGAAACACTCGGCAGCAACGGATCAAACATCCGCTCGGTGCGAACCAGTTGCACGGCGAAGCGTTTGACGCCGAGTTCGCTCAAGCGCCTGGCGAGGATCAGCAGACGCTCCGGTTCGAACAGATGCCAATGCACGGTGGTGCGACATTCGTAGTCGACGCCGCTGGCCAGCAGATGCTCAAGGCTGTGCCAGTTGGCCGTTCCGCTGCCTTCGACCCGGGTGATCGCCTGGCAATCCTCGGGCAACGCCTTGACATCGAAACCGACCCAATCGGCCCCGGTCAGCGCCTTGGCAAATGCAGCAGGCTTGATCCCGGCGCTGTGCAAACCGATGCGAAATCCCATCGCCCGCACTTCATCCATGGCGCCGAGCAAACCGTCCTGCAAGGTCGGCTCACCGCCGCTGAACACCACCGCATCGAGCAGGTCCTGACGCCGTTGCAGAAACGCCAACACCCGCCGCCAATCCACTTCGTCTGTGCCACGAGGCGGGATCAACTGCGGGTTATGGCAGTAACGACAACGCCAGGCGCAACCCTGGCAAAACAGCACGCAGGCGAGCTGTCCCGGATAGTCGATAGTGGTCAGGGGCACCATGCCCCCGACCCGAAGCGTTCGACTCATTGGCGCCCGGCCAGTGCCGCGCTTTCAGTGAAGTGCACCCGCTCGCGGTGTTCCGATTGTTTACCCGGATTGAACGCCGACACAGGGCGGTGATAACCCATTACCCGGGTCCAGACTTCGCAGCGTTGACGTTGAGCCTGGGGCAGTGTTTGCGATGCAGTCATGGTGAAGCTCCTTGCGGTTGAGTGGATCGAAATCAATGAACGCTGCCGAGCTTTTGCTCTTTCAGCAGCAGTGCCTCGTCGCACTTGGGGCAGAACTCATGCTCGCCATCGAGGTAGCCGTGCACCGGGCAGATGGAGAACGTCGGGGTCACGGTCAGGTACGGCAGGCGGAAGCGGCCAAGGGCTTTGCGCACCAGTTGCTTGCAGGCCTGGGTCGAGGAAATCCGCTCGGCCATGTACAGGTGCAAGACCGTGCCGCCGGTGTATTTGCATTGCAGTTCGTCTTGAAGTTCCAGGGCCTCGAAAGGGTCTTCGGTGTAGCCCACGGGCAGTTGCGAGGAGTTGGTGTAATACGGCGCTTGCACGCTGCCCGCCTGGAGAATGTCGGGGTAGCGCTTGAGATCTTCCTTGGCGAAGCGGTAGGTCGTGCCCTCGGCCGGCGTCGCTTCCAGGTTGTACATGTGGCCGGTTTCTTCCTGGAATCGCAGCAACGTGGCGCGCACGTGATCGAGCATCTTCAGGGCAAACTGCCGGCCCTTCTCGGTGTGCATGCCCTCCTCGTCACCGGTGAAATTGCGCAGCATTTCATGCATGCCATTGAGGCCGATGGTGGAAAAATGGTTACGCAAGGTTCCGAGGTAGCGCTTGGTGTACGGGTACAGACCGGCATCCATGTGGTGTTGAATCACCTTGCGCTTGACCTCCAGGCTTTCCATCGCCAGTTCCATCAACGTGTCCAGGCGCTGCAGCAAACCGCTGGTATTCCCCTTGAACACATAGCCCAACCGCGCGCAGTTGATGGTGACGACGCCGAGCGATCCGGTTTGCTCCGCTGAACCGAACAAGCCGCCGCCACGCTTGAGCAACTCGCGCACATCCAGCTGCAAACGGCAGCACATCGAGCGCACCTGATTGGGTTGCAGGTCCGAATTGAGGAAGTTCTGGAAATACGGCAGGCCGTAACGCGCAGTCATCTCGAACAGGCGATCGGCGTTTTCACTGTCCCACGGAAAGTCGTGGGTGATGTTGTAGGTCGGGATCGGAAAGGTGAACACCCGCCCTTTCGCATCGCCGGCCTGCATCACCTCGATGTAGGCGCGGTTGAGCAGCTCCATTTCGACTTGCAGGTCGCCATAGGCAAACGGCATTTCCTCACCGCCGATGACGGGTATCTGCTCGCGCAAATCCTGCGGGCACACCCAATCGAAAGTCAGATTGGTGAACGGCGTCTGGGTGCCCCAGCGTGACGGCACGTTGAGGTTGTAGATGAACTCCTGGATCGCCTGGCGCACCTCTTGATAACTCAGCTGATCCTTGCGCACATAGGGCGCCAGGTAGGTGTCGAACGAGCTGAACGCCTGGGCCCCGGCCCATTCGTTTTGCAACGTGCCGAGGAAATTCACCATCTGCCCCAGGGCACTGCTCAAGTGCTTAGGCGGACCGGCTTCGACACGCCCCGGCACACCGTTGAGCCCTTCGTGCAACAGGGTGCGCAGCGACCAGCCGGCGCAGTAACCGGCGAGCATGTCGAGGTCGTGCACATGCAAATCCGCCTCACGGTGAGCCTGGCCAATAGCCTCGCTGTACACCTCGTCCAGCCAGTAGTTGGCGGTGACTTTGCCTGATACGTTCAACACCAGCCCGCCCAGTGAGTAGCCTTGATTGGCGTTGGCCTGGACCCGCCAGTCTTCGCGGTCGAGGTATTCGTTCATCGAGGTCGCGACTTCGACCAAGGTCCGGCGGTCACGCCGCAAGCGCCCGTGCTGTTCGCGGTAGACGATGTAGGCGCGCATCGCGAGGAAAAAACCGGCGTCCATCAACACCCGTTCAACACGGTCCTGGATTTGCTCGACATGCAGCCTCGGCAACCCTTCGAGCCTGGCCAATACCGCGTCGAGCAAACCTTCGACCTCAACCTCGCCGTACTCCCCTGTCGCCTTGCCGGCGGCGATCAATGCCTGACGGATCTTGTCGGCATCGAAGGCGACCTGACTGCCATCGCGCTTGTGCAAGCGGTTACTTCCTACTGCGATCAGCGTGCTCTGCATTTGGCCTCCAGACACTACATATAGACTTAAACAAACTTAAAACCACAACATGCAGTGAAGGCTACGGACAAAGTGCTGATCTGCAATTGATCGATATCAAGATTTGGCGGTGAATCTGTGACAAGCGCGGGTCCCATGTGGGAGCGGGCTTGCCCGCGATGGCGGTCTATCTGTCAACATTGATGTTGGATGTAATGGCCTCTTCGCGGGCAAGCCCGCTCCCACATGGATTGGTTGTATTTTTTGAATCGTGCAAGACAGCTCAACCCCCACTCATGTTCATGAACCGCACAATCTGTACCTCCCGGTCGGGGCTGAAATCGTGGCGCAATGGCTTGCCGCGCAAGGCCTTCTGCACCGCGTTGATCACCGGCTGGTCATCCAACGGATATCGCCTCAGCAATCCACGCAAGTCCAGCGCATCGTCCTGCCCCAGGCACAACAACAACTTCCCTTCAACCGTCATCCGCACCCGATTACAGCTGCCACAAAAGTTGTGGCTGTTGGGCGAAATGAACCCGATCCGGGTATCGGGATGGCGTTCCAGGCGCACGTAGCGCGCCGGTCCGCCGCTGTTTTCGGTGCTGTCGAGCAAGCGATGCTGGCTGGCGATCAGCGTGCGCACTTCGTCGCTGGAACAAAACGATTCACCCCGGGAACGACCGACGTCGCCCAAGGGCATTTCTTCGATGAAACAGATGTCGATGCGCTGGTCGATGGCGTACTGCACCAACGCCGGGACCTCATCGAAGTTACGCCCCTTCATCACCACGCAGTTGAGTTTGATCCGCTCAAACCCCGCGTCCCGAGCCGCTTCGATGCCGTTGAGCACCTGGTCGAGATCGCCGATGCGGGTGATCGCGCGAAATTTCTGTCCGTCCAGGCTATCGAGGCTGATGTTCATCCGCTTGACCCCGGCGTCGACCAACGGCCGGGCCAGGCGGCTCAGTTGCGAGCCGTTGCTGGTCATCACCAGTTCGCGCAAACCGGGCAGCGCGGCGATGTTGCGACACAGTTCGACAATGCCCGGACGAATCAGCGGCTCACCACCGGTCAGACGGATTTTGCGTACGCCCAACCCGACGAACAGCGTCGCCAAACGCTGCAACTCTTCCAGGGTGAGCACCTGCTGACGCGGCAGGAACGTCATGTTTTTCGCCATGCAATACACACAGCGAAAATCACAGCGGTCCGTCACCGACATCCGCAGATAATCGATCTGCCGCCCAAAGCCATCCTGCATTACAGCGTTCATCACATCTCCCGGTTTGCCTCGAGGCTCACTGCACCAGCGGTGAGTCGGCGCCCTGCAAGTGGATACCGCGAATATCCGCCGCACCGATCAGGGTTTGCAGGTACTGCACCAGCGCTTTTTGCCAGACGCCTTGCTGCAACTGCGTGCGAATCGCCGTCGACACCACTTCATAGGGCAACGGCATGCCTTCGATTCGCTGATCGACGCTGATCACATGCCAGCCGTAGCGACTTTCCAGCGGTTTGCTGGCCAGGCCCGGTGCCAGGGTGAACAACTGACGCTCCAGCTCGGGCACGGTCTGGCCCTTGCTGATCTGTCCCAAAGAACCGCCCTGGGCTTTCGACGGGCAGGCCGAATATTTCACGGCCAGCTCGGCGAAACTGCCGGGGAATTCATCCAGCTGTTGCAGCAGGACTTCGGCCTGACCCTGCGCCAGCTCCCGGGCCTCGACATCGTCCGGCGCGCATTCGAGCAAGATGTGCCGCACCGCCAGCAACGGCGCGCTGTGGAAGCGTCCGCGATTGTTTTCGTAGTAACGCAGACTCGACTCCTCGTCGCACTGCGGCACTTTCACCTCACGTTCGAGCAACAAACGCGTGGCCGCTTCTTCTTCGTTCTCACCGGCGCCGATCTCCAGCGACACACCGAGTTCGGTGATGCGCTGCTGCAACAACTCGCGGATCACCAGCGCCCGGGCGGCCAGGAAGACCGCCTCCTCGCGGCTTTCGGCCGGGTGATATTGCAGTTCCTGGGCCATCGCCTCCGGGGTGATCAACACCTCGTTGACGCTGACGATCGGCCATTCCTGTTCACTGCTGGCGATCAACTGCGCCGGAGCGTCATCGGCCGCGGCGGGCTCTACCGGCAGCGCTTCGAACTGCGCCGCTGCGACCGGCGCGATGTCGAGAACGACCTCGGCTTTTTTTGAAGAACCGCAGCCACCGCTGCCCCCGTTACCGCCACCACATCCACATCCACCTGACATGATTGTCTCCTCAGTACTTCTGACGAACGATTTGATAACGACGCCCCAGGTACCAGATCGGTGCGCTGATCATGTGTACGAGACGGGTGAAGGGGAACAGCACAAACAGGGTCAAGCCGAGAAACACATGCAATTTGTAGATCAACCCGACCGGCGCGATGGCCGCCGCTGCTTCCACCGGCCGCAACAGCACGGTGTTCTGCGCCCAATCGGCGAGCATCACCATCACCGAGCCGTCCATGTGGCCGGTGGACGCGACGATGGTCAGCAGACCGAGCAGCAATTGCGCCAGCAGCACCAGCAGAATCAGGATGTCCGAAGGGCTGGAAGTAGCGCGGACCCGAGGGTCGTTGAGCCGCCGGTTAACCAGCATCAGCAGGCCGATCAGGCACAGCAGGCCGAAGAACCCGCCCGAGACCATTGCCAGCAACTGCTTGTTCTCAGTGCTGATCACGTGGTGATAAATCGACGCCGGGGTCAACAGGCCGACGAAGTGTCCGGCCAGCACGAACAACACGCCGACGTGAAAGAGGTTGCTCGCCACGCGCATGCCGCGCTGATTGAGCATCTGGCTCGAACCTGCTTTCCAGCTGTATTGCGACAGGTCGAAGCGCGCCCAACTGCCGATCAGGCAAATGGCCAAAGCGACGTAGGGATAGACCCCGAACAACAACAGGTTCCATTTAGACATTGCCTACCTCCTTGGCTGGCGCTGCGGCCAGCCCTTCATGCTGAAAATCCACCCAGTGCAACGGCACTGCGCTTTCCTCACGGGCCTTGCCCGGTGCGCTTGGCAGTGAACTGCAACGGTCCTGCTGTTCGGCCTGGAGGAAGTCCACGGCCTCCTCTTCCCAGATCTTGTCGAGAGCTTCGAGGGAGTCGTCACGCGGTTCCGCCGCCACCTGCGCCCGCAGGTCGGCCACCGCCTGATGCGGTTCGGCCCCGGCGATTTGCAGCAGCGCCCGGAAGCAACTGGCATAGGCGCTTTCCCGCTCTTCCAAGCGTGCGGCGAGCAAGGCCAGCAAGTGCGAAACATCCGCCAGGCCCTCGCGGGCCTCGATGTCTTCACGGGTGGAGAGGAATTCCAGGTACAGCGGGATGTAGTCCGGCAGCTCTTTGACGCCGATGGCAAAACCGGCTTCTTCGTACTGCGCCATCATGTCGACCATCGCCTGGCCACGGTCGCGGGATTCACCATGCACGTGCTCGAACAACAGCAGCGACAACGAGCGCCCCCGGCCGAACAGCGCACCGTAGTGCTCCTGCCCATCCATCAGGTCATTGGCGCAGATCAGCTCGAGCAATTCGAACAACGCGCCGCGCTGTTTAGGGCTGATTTCCCGTGACTGGATGATCGCTTTCTCCAGTTCGTCGCGACCGCCAATCAGCGTCTCGGTCGGGTAATCAAGCAGCAGCGAAATCACTTTGAGAATTTGCATGCTCATTCCTCCCACAACTGGACGGTTTTCAGGATGTCGCGGCGGTTGGCTTTCTTCGCACCGAACATGTTGGTGTCGGAGCTGCCGCTGCAACCGCTGCCGAAACTGAAGCCGCAACCGGAGCGTTCGGCAAAGGCGTCACTCATGGCGTCTTCACGGTGCGCGCTCGGTACCACAAAGCGGTCTTCATAGTTGGCGATCGCCAGGTAGCGATACATCTCCTCGACCTGGGCCACACTCAGGCCGACGTCCTTCAGTACTTGCAGGTCCTGAACGCCATCGACTTGCTCGGAGCGTTTGTAGGCGCGCATTGCCAGCAAGCGTTTAAGCGCACGCTTGACCGGTTTTTCATCGCCGGCGGTCAGCAAGTTCGCCAGGTACTTGAGTGGAATACGCAGGCTGTCGACGTCCGGGATCACCCCGTTCATGCCGACGGTGCCGGCAGTGGCAGCGTTCTGGATCGGCGACAGCGGCGGTACGTACCAGACCATCGGCAAGGTGCGGTATTCCGGGTGCAGCGGCAGTGCGAGTTTCCAGTCCACGGCCATTTTGTAGACCGGCGAACGCTGGGCTGAATCAATCACCGACTGCGGTACTCCATCGGCCAGGGCCTGACGAATCACTGCCGGGTCGTTCGGATCGAGGAAGATCTCCAGTTGTTTCTCGTACAGATCCTGCTCATTGGCGGTGCTCGCCACTTCGCTGATGCGGTCGGCGTCATACAGCAGCACGCCGAGGTAACGGATGCGCCCGACGCAGGTTTCCGCGCAAACGGTCGGCATCCCGGCTTCGATACGCGGGTAGCAGAAGATGCACTTCTCGGACTTGCCGCTCTTCCAGTTGAAATAGATCTTCTTGTACGGGCAGCCGCTGATGCACATCCGCCAGCCCCGGCATTTCTCCTGGTCGATCAGGACGATGCCGTCTTCTTCTCGCTTGTAGATCGCCCCGCTCGGGCACGCCGCTGCGCACGTCGGGTTGAGGCAGTGTTCGCACAGGCGCGGCAAATACATCATGAAGGTGTTTTCGTACTCGCCGTAAATGTCCGCCTGGATCTTGTCGAAGTTCTTGTCCTTGCGACGCTTGGCGAATTCGGTGCCGAGGATCTCTTCCCAGTTCGGGCCCCACTCGATTTTTTCCATGCGCTTGCCGGAGATCAGCGAACGCGGACGCGCGGTGGGTTGATGCTCGCCCAGCGGCGCGGTGTGCAGGTGCTGGTAATCGAAGTCGAACGGTTCGTAGTAGTCGTCGAGGCTCGGCAGGTCCGGGTTGGCGAAGATGTTCGCCAACACGCGGAATTTACCGCCGATGCGTGGGTTGATCGTGCCGTTGGGGTTGCGAATCCAGCCGCCCTTCCACTTGTCCTGGTTTTCCCATTCTTTCGGATAGCCGATCCCGGGTTTCGATTCGACGTTGTTGAACCAGGCGTATTCCATGCCTTCGCGGCTGGTCCAGACGTTTTTGCAGGTGATCGAACAGGTGTGGCAACCGATGCACTTGTCCAGGTTCAGAACCATGCCGATTTGTGAGCGAATCTTCATCTCAGTTCTCCTCGATATCGGTCGGCAGCGGACGTGGCAGGTCATCGCCACTTGAACCATCGAGCCAGTCGACTTTGGACATTTTGCGCACCACGACGAATTCGTCGCGGTTACAACCGACCGTGCCGTAATAGTTGAAACCGTAGGCTTGCTGGGCATAGCCGCCGATCATGTGGGTCGGTTTGAGCACCACTCGGGTGACCGAGTTGTGGTGCCCGCCACGGGTTTTGGTGGTTTCCGAACCGGGCACGTTCACGATTCGTTCCTGTGCGTGATACATCATCACCATGCCGTCCTTGACGCGCTGGCTGACCACCGCCCGGGCGGTCAGTGCACCGTTGACGTTGAAGCATTCGATCCAGTCGTTGTCCTCGATGCCGGCGCTTTTCGCGTCGTTCTCCGAGAGCCAGACAATTGGCCCGCCACGGCTGAGGGTGAGCATCAGCAGGTTGTCGCTGTAGGTGCTGTGGATGCCCCACTTCTGGTGCGGGGTGATCCAGTTCAGGACGATTTCCTTGTGGCCGTTACTGCGCTTGCCTTTCACCCCTTCGATGGTGCGGGTGTTGACGGGCGGGCGATAACTCATCAGTTGCTCGCCGAACGCCTGCATCCACGGGTGATCCTGGTAGAACTGCTGGCGACCGGTGATGGTGCGCCATGGGATCCCTTCGTGAACGTTGGTGTAGCCGGCGTTGTAGCTGACGTGATCGTCTTCTAGCCCCGACCAGGTCGGGCTGGAAATGATCTTGCGCGGCTGTGCCTGAATGTCGCGGAAACGGATGGCCTCGTGGGCTTTGGACAGCGCCAGGTGGCTGTGGTCGATGCCGGTGAATTCCGACAGTGCGGCCCAGGCCTTGACCGCTACCTGGCCGTTGGTTTCCGGTGCCAGCGACAGAATCACTTCGGCGGCGTCGATGGCCGTGTCGATTTTCGGACGGCCGTGACTGATACCGGCGTCGCCTTCTTTGTGATTGAGTTCACCGAGGAATTTCACTTCGTCTTCGGTGTTCCAGTTGATGCCTTTGCCGCCGTTGCCGTTTTTCTCCAGCAATGGCCCGAGAGACGAGAACTGCTTGTAGATGTTCGGGTAGTCACGCTCGACTACGTGCAGGTTCGGCGCGTTCTTGCCTGGCTCCGGTGCCACACCGGCGCTTTTCCAGTCGGTGCCGCCAAACGGTTGGGCCAGTTCGCCGACGCTGTCGTGCATCAACGGGATGGTCACCAGGTCCTTTTCAACGCCCAGGTGCCCTTCGGACATGCTGGAAAACGCCTTGGCGATGCCTTTGTAGATTTCCCAGTCGGAACGCGATTCCCACGCTGGGTCGATGGCAGCCGACAACGGGTGAATGAACGGGTGCATGTCCGAGGTGTTCATGTCGTCTTTTTCGTACCAGGTTGCGGTCGGCAACACGATGTCGGAATAGACGCAGGTCGAAGACATGCGGAAGTCCAGCGTGGTGACCAGATCGAGCTTGCCGATGGCGCCCTCGTCCACCCATTCGGCTTCTTCGGGTTTGCAATCGCCGACCTGGCCGATGTCTTCGTTCATCACCCCGTTCTTGGTGCCGAGCAGGTACTTGAGCATGTACTCGTGGCCCTTGCCCGAGGAGCCCAGCAGGTTGGAACGCCAGATGAACATGTTGCGCGGGAAGTTGACCGGGCTGTCCGGCTGTTCGCAGGAGAAACGCAGCGAACCGTCCTGCAGCGACTTGACCACGTAGTCTTTCGGGTCCATGCCGGCGGCAGCGGCGTCGCGGCAAATGTGCAAAGGGTTGGTGTTGAGTTGCGGTGCGCTGGGCAACCAGCCGGCGCGTTCGGCGCGGATGTTGTAGTCCAGGGCATGCTCGGGGAATTGCGATTTATCGGCCAGCGGCGAGAGCACGTCGTGCATGCTCATCTTCTCGTGGCGCCACTGCGAACTGTGGGCGTAGAAGAAGCTGGTGCCGTTCATTTGGCGAGGCGGACGGTTCCAGTCCAGGCCGAACGCCAGGGGCAGCCAGCCGCATTGCGGACGGAGTTTTTCCTGACCGACATAATGCGCCCAACCGCCACCGGTCTGACCGACACACCCGCAGAGCATGAGCATGTTGATCAGCCCGCGGTAGTTCATGTCCATGTGGTACCAGTGGTTCATCGCCGCGCCGACGATGATCATCGAGCGACCCTTGGTCTTGTCGGCGTTGTCGGCGAATTCACGGGCAATCTGGATGGCTTTCTCACGGCTGACGCCGGTGATCTGCTCTTGCCAAGCCGGGGTGCCGGGTACCGAGGCGTCGTTGTAATCCTTGGCCACGTTTTCGCCGCCGAGGCCGCGATCGATCGCCAGGTTGGCGGCCGACAGGTCGAACACGGTGGCGACTTTGGCCATGCTGCCGTCCGCCAGCACCACGTTATGCACCGGCACGCGGCGGTATTGCACCGCATCGCCGGCCACGTGCTGGAAGTGTTCGTGGGATTCGCCGGCAAAATACGGGAACGCCACTTCGGCCACGTCATCGCCGATCAGGCTCAGCTTCAGATCGATCTCACGGCCTTCGCCGCCTTCACGGGGCAGGATGTTCCACTTGCCCTTCTCACCCCAGCGATAACCGATGGAACCTTGAGGGGACACCAGTTCGCCGCTGACATCGAGGGCGATGGTTTTCCATTCCGGGTTGTTTTCCTGGCCGAGGTTGTCGGTCAGGTCGCTGGCGCGCAGGAAGCGGTCCGGCTGGTAACCGGCGCCCGGTGCCTTGTCGGCCATTTGCTTGAGCAGCACCAGCACCGGCAAATCAGTGAAACGCTTGGCGTAGTCAGTGAAATAGGCGCTCGGCTTGTCCAGGTGGAATTCTTTGAAGATCACATGGTTGAACGCCTGGGCCAGCGCCGCATCGGTGCCTTGCTTAGGGTTCAGCCACAGGTCGGTGAGCTTGGCGACTTCCGAGTAGTCCGGAGTGATCGCCACAGTCTTGGTGCCCTTGTAGCGGACTTCGGTAAAGAAGTGCGCATCCGGGGTACGGGTCTGCGGGACGTTGGAGCCCCAGGCAATGATGTAGTTGGAGTTGTACCAGTCGGCCGATTCCGGCACGTCGGTCTGTTCGCCCCAGACCATCGGCGAGGCCGGTGGCAAGTCGCAGTACCAGTCGTAGAAACTCAGGCAGGCGCCGCCGATCAGCGACAGGTAACGCGAGCCTGCGGCGTAGCTGACCATCGACATGGCCGGGATCGGCGAGAAGCCGACGATCCGGTCCGGGCCGTATTGCTTGATGGTGTAGACGTTGGCCGCGGCAATGATCTCGTTGACTTCTTCCCAGTTGGAACGAATGAAGCCACCCATGCCGCGCTTGCTTTTATAGGAGTCGGCCTTGGCCTTGTCCTCGACGATGCTGGCCCAGGCTTCGACCGGCGCCATGGTTTGCCGCGCATCGCGCCAGAGCTTGAGCAACGGCTTGCGGATTTTCGGGTACTTGAGCCGGTTGGCGCTGTAGATGTACCAGCTGTAACTGGCACCACGCGGGCAGCCACGGGGCTCATGGTTCGGCAGGTCGTTGCGGGTACGCGGGTAGTCGGTCTGCTGGGTTTCCCAGGTGATCAGGCCGTTCTTGACGTAGATTTTCCACGAGCACGACCCGGTGCAGTTCACCCCATGGGTGGAACGCACGATCTTGTCGTACTGCCAGCGCGAACGGTAGACGTTCTCCCAATCGCGAGACTCTTTGCGGGTCTCGCCATGACCGTCTGAAAACTCGTTTTGCTTGCGATTGAAAAACCGCAATTGATCCAGTAAATGACTCACGGTGTAGTCCTCTCAGGCTTTGTCGCGGAGTCTGTGCCCCGCCCACGCAATGATTGAATTCGGGCTTTCTCAGCAGGGTGTCGCGGCGCCTTTGCGCGCGTACCACCACCAGGTCACCACGATGCAGCTCAGGTAAAAGCCGACGAACATGTAGAAGGCCATCTCCGGGCCGCCGGTCAGGGCCATCGAAGAGCCGAAGGATTTGGGGATAAAGAACGCACCGAAGGCGCCCATGGCCGAACTGAAGCCCAGGACGGCGGCTGACTCTTTGCCGGCATTCTTCAGCGCTTGTTCGCGCACGGCCGGTGGTTTTCCGACCGAGGCTTTTTCATGCTGGGTGCGGAAGATCACCGGGATCATGCGGAAGGTGGAGCCGTTGCCAATGCCAGTGGTGATGAACAGCAGCATGAACATGCCGAGGAAGCCGTAGAAGTTGCCGCCCTGACCGTTTTGCGGCAGGAAGTGCATCACGGCGAAGACCATCGCGATCATCGCCACGAAGTTCCACAAGGTCACTTTCGCGCCGCCGAGCTTGTCCGCCAGCCAGCCGCCCAATGGCCGTACCAGCGCACCGACCAATGGGCCGAGGAAGGCGAATTTCAAGGCGATAACATCAGGGAACGAGGTTTTGATCAGCAGCGGAAACGCGGCGGAAAAACCGATGAATGAGCCGAAGGTCGCCAGGTACAACCAGCACATCAGCCAGTTGTGTTTGCGCTTGAAGATGACGGCCTGTTCGCTGAACGAAGCGCGGGCACTGGACAGGTCATTCATGCCGAACCAGGCCAGCACCGTCACCAGGACAATGAACGGTACCCAAATGAAGCCTGCGTTCTGCAACCACAACTGGCCGCCATCCGGCAATGCTTGCGGCGAACCGCCCATAAAACCGAACACACCGAAGGTAATCACCAGCGGTACACAGAACTGCATCACCGAAACGCCCAGGTTACCCAGCCCGGCGTTGAGGCCAAGGGCCGTGCCCTGCTGCGACTTGGGATAGAAGAAACTGATGTTGGACATGCTCGAGGCGAAGTTGCCGCCACCAAAACCGCAGAGCAAGGCGATCAACACGAACACACTGTATGAGGTGCTCGGGTCCTGCACGGCGAAGCCCATCCAGATCGAGGGCAACAACAGCGACGCGGTGCTCAGGGCGGTCCAGCGACGGCCACCGAAGATCGGCACCATAAAGGAGTAGAAGACGCGCAAGGTCGCCCCGGACAGGCCCGGCAACGCCGCCAGCCAGAACAACTGGTCGGTGCTGAAGGTGAAGCCGATGGCGTTCAAACGCACGATTACCGTGCTCCAGACCATCCACACCGCGAAGGCCAACAGCAGCGCAGGAATGGAAATCCACAAGTTGCGCGTGGCGGTCTGTTTGCCGCTACTTCCCCAGAATGCTGGGTCCTCGGGGCGCCAGTCATGAATGACCGGGCCTTTGTCAGGCTTTTGCAGAACGGACATGTTCTTCTCCTAGGGCAATGCTGGAAATCGGGGACGGGGTCAGCAGCGGCGTTTTACCCAGCACCGCGCTTTTGCGTATTTCGCTGAAGTACATCCAGGTGAGGGAGACCCAGACCACGCCGTACATCAACATGAAGCAGGAAGAGCGCACGCCGGTGAGGTCCACCAGGGCGCCGAATAGGATCGGCAGCACGAAACCGCCCAGGCCACCGGCGAGGCCGACGATGCCGGACACCGCGCCCATGTTTTTCGGGTAGTCGTTGGCGATGTATTTGAAGACCGAGGCCTTGCCAAACGCGAAGGCGATGCCCATGACGAACAGCAGCACGGTGAACAGCGCCGGGTTCAGGCCGATGTGGAAATCTATCGGGCCGTTGATGGTCTGCACTTGCAGTTGGGTCTGGGGATACGAGAGCAGGAACAGGCAGATCCAGCTGACCCACAACACCCACCAGGTCACGCTTTGCGCACCCCAGCGATCCGACATCCAGCCGCCGACCGCACGCAGCACACCACCGGGCAGGGAGAAACAGGCCGCCAGCAGCGCCGCGCTTTGCAGGCTGAAACCATATTCCTGCACGTAGTACTTGGTCATCCACAGGGCCAGGGCGACGTAGCCACCGAAGACGATCGAGTAGTACTGGCAGTAGCGCCACACCGCCGGGTCCTTCAGCGAGCTCAATTGCTCACGCAAGGTAGCGCCGGAGGCACTGCGGTGGTCCTTGTTTTCGGCACTGAGAAACCAGAACAGCAGCGCGGTAATAAAGAGGATCGCGCTGAAGACTTTTGGCACCAGCTGCCAGCTGCCGGCAGCGATCAGCGCCGGGGCAAGAAACTTGGTCACCGCGGCCCCGGCGTTACCGGCACCGAAGATGCCCATGGCGAAGCCCTGATTCTCCTTGTCGAACCATTTGGCGACGTAGGCAATCCCGACCGAGAACGAGCCGCCGGCCAGGCCGACGAACAAGCCCAGCACCAGGAACTGCCAGTAGGCGGTGGCGTGACTGATCAGGTACAGCGGCGCCACACAGGCCAGCATCAACAGGAAGAACACGCTGCGCCCGCCAAAGCGGTCGGTCAGCAGACCCAGTGGCAAACGCACCAGTGAGCCGGTCAGCACCGGGGTCGCAGCCAGCAGACCGAATTGGGTTTCGTTGAGCTGGAGCAGGTCCTTGATCGGTACACCGAGCACGGCAAACATCATCCAGACCATGAAACACACAGTGAAGGCCAGCGTGCTCATGCCCAGCACCAAGCCTTGTCGTACACGAGGTTGGGTCACAAATGCTCTCCAGTCAGTTAGCCATGGCGGCAGACTAGAGAGGCCAACCCCGCAAAAACTTGATCCATATCAACGAAGCCCCGGGGGGCATAGGCCTATGCTTGCGCGGTCTACCTCTAAGGAGGTAGTACAGGAAAACCCTGAAACCATTGATTTATCAGTGTCTTGAGGTTTTCTTCAAAGGTTTTTGCTGACAAGGATCAGTCGACAACTCTTTAGAGGTAGCGCGCCCGGGATCGGCGGCAAAACCCCTTCCTGGAGCTCCACGTGTGCTGTTTTGCTGATTTCTTCCGGGACCTGCGCTGATGATCCGCTGGTTGCGCAGCTCCCTGCCCGCTCGCGCCGGGCTGGCGGTGATCCTGATCGCCGTCCTCGCCCTCGCCAGTTCGTTGAGCGCCGGACTGATCGCCTGGTTCAGCCAAGGCGATGCGGCCGCCATCAACACCGCCGGCTCGGTGCGCATGGAGACCTACCACCTGAGCTGGAAACTGGCCGCGGGGGTAACCGGCGAAGAAATCATCGCCGTCAGCGACAGCCTGCAAACCCGCCTCAACAGCCAGTCACTCAAGGCGGTACTGGAAGATGGTCCGACCACCGCGCTGCAACTCAGCTACGAGCAAATCCAGCAACAATGGAACGAGGATTTGCGCCCGGCACTGGAGCGTGGCGATGCCGCCTATTTCCAGGTCCAGGCCCTGCCCTTCATTGAACGACTGAACCAGTTCGTCAACCTGTTGCAGCGCCAAAGCGAACAGAAGCAAGGCTGGCAACAGGTGATCCAGGGTCTGGCCTTGTTCACCACCCTGTTCGTCCTGCTGATTGGGCTCTACGAGTTGCAGTACGGGGTCGTCATGCCCTTGAAAGAGTTGGTGGACGCGACCCAGCGCTTTCGTCGCGGCGATTTCAAGGTGCGGGTCAACCATCAGTCCCAGGATGAACTGGGCCAGTTGGCCATGAGTTTCAACGCCATGGCCGAGACAATCGAAGACTCCCATCGCACCCTTGAGAGTCAGGTCCAGCAAAAAACCCTGAACCTGCAACAAGCCAATGCCGCTCTTGAGTTGCTGTACCAAAGCAGTCGCAGCCTGGCCACGCGCCTGGCCAATGCCGAAGGCCTGGATGAGTTGATCCGGCGCTTCCAGCAACGCTTGCCCGGCTTGCGCCTGTCGCTGTGCCTGCAAGGGCAAATGCAGGCACCGGCCCAGCAGTTGCTCGCTCTGCATGGCGCGAACATCCGGGAAGTCTGCGCCAGCAGCGATTGCGCCACGTGCCAGAAGCACCATAAAGCCAGCCCGCAAACCTTCAGCATCAGCAATCAGGGCAGTGAACTGGGTGAACTCAAGGCGCACTTTGTCGACGGGCACCCGACGCAAGCCTGGGAAACCCAACTGATCCAGGCCCTGGCCAACCTGATTGGCACCTCGCTGTCGCTCAAACGCCAGCGGGAACAGGATCACCGCCTGCTGCTACTCGAAGAACGCACGATCATCGCCCGCGAGCTGCACGACTCACTGGCCCAGGCCTTGTCCTACATGAAGCTGCAAGTCAGCCGCCTGCAGACCCTGATGCGCCGTGGCGAACCGGTCGAGACCCTGGAAAACGTCACCGCCGAACTGCGCGAAGGGCTGAACAATGCCTATCGCCAGTTACGCGAATTGCTGACCACCTTTCGCTTGCAGATTCACGATGCGGGGCTGGTACAGGAACTCAAGGACACCGCCGAGGAGTTTTCCCGACGCGGCGAATTCCAGGTGCACCTGCACGTTGACGCGCTGGCCTTTCAGTTATCGGCCAGCGAACAGATCCACATTTTGCAGATCACCCGCGAGGCGCTCTCCAATTGCCTGCGCCACGCCCATGCGCAAAACGCCTGGCTGCAACTGCGTCAGGACGGTGAAACCGTCAGGCTCATCGTCGAAGACGACGGGCGTGGCTTCAGCGGTAACGTCGACCAACGCGAACACCACGGTCTGAAAATCATGGATGAGCGCGCCCGCAGCCTGCGCGGTCAACTCGAAATAGTGTCCAGGGAGCCGCAAGGCACCCGCGTCCAACTGGAATTCCAACCGGAGTTTCTCGGGCAGCAAACAGAAGGTAGCGTCACATGAACCCGTCCCTGCAACACACCATCCTGCTGGTCGACGACCACCCGATGATGCGTCACGGCATCCGTCAGATGCTCGAACTTGAAGATGATTTCCTGATCGTCGGCGAAGCCAATAACGGTGAAGAAGCCCTCAGCATGATCGAACCGCTGCAACCGGATCTGGTGCTGCTCGATAACAACATGCCGCTGATGAATGGCATTGAAACCCTGCGCCAATTACGGGCGATGCACTACACCGGCAAGGTGTTGCTGTTTACGGTCTCGGATGCCGAAGACGATATTCGCGACGCACTGCGTCTGGATGCCGACGGCTACCTGCTCAAGGACATGGAGCCCGAACTGTTGATTCAGTACATCCGCAATGCCTTGAACGGCGAATTGGTGATCAGCCCGGGGCTGACCCAGGTCATGGCCCAGGCCCTGCGCTCACCGCAGCGCCAGACTGTGGTGGAACTGACCGAGCGTGAACGCCAGGTGCTGAAAACCATCGCCAGCGGCTTCAGCAACAAGGTCATCGGGCACAAGCTGGGCATCACCGAAGGCACGGTCAAGGTTCACGTGAAAAACCTGCTGCACAAACTCGGTTTGCGCTCGCGGGTCGAGGCAGCGGTGTGGGCCATGGAGCACCTGCGCAATGCCGGCTGACAGGCATGCCTCTTTGGAGGTAGGCCGGCAGAGGCATAGGTCATCCGGCCGGCGCTCTCTACTATGAGCGTCAGCGGAGGTACGCCATGCTGACCCACCCTTCCATCGTTTTAACGTTGCGCCGTCATCATCTGTTCAGCCAGTTGCCGGAGAAAATCTTCGAGGAAGTCTGCGGCCTGGCCATGCTCAAGCGCCTGGCCTGTCACAGCACGCTCATGCACCAGGGCGACCCGGCCAAGCGTTTTTTCCTGCTGGTCAGCGGCCAGATCAAGTTGTACCGGCTGACCGGTGAAGGCCAGGAGAACCTGGTGGAGATCATTCACCCCGGCCAGACCTTTGCCGAAGCCTTGCTGTTCAGCCAGGCCCGTCTCTACCCGGTGAGCGCAACGGCGCTGAAGGACAGCGTGCTGGTGAGTATCGAGGGCAGCCATTACCGCAACGCCCTTGAAGACCAGCCGAAAGTTTGCCTGGCGATCCTCGCGAGTATGAGCGTGCACTTGCACCTGCGCCTGCGCGACATCGACACCTTGACCATGGCCAGTGCGAGCCGGCGGGTGATCAATTTTCTGTTCCAGGAACGCAACCCGGTCAGCGGCTTGATTGTCTTGCAGGTGTCCAAACGTCTGGTCGCCTCGAAGCTGGGTATTCAGCCGGAAACCTTTTCGCGAATCCTGCACCGTCTGGTGGACAGCGGCCTGATTGCCATGGAACGGCGCAATATCAGCATCCTCGCCGAAGAGGATCTCGCGGCCTTCCAATAGACGGAATTGATAGCAGTCAATGCGCAATGCCACCGGCCTTGCACACTGAAGAGGTCCATCCATGGAGAGCGCTCATGCCCCGTTCAACCTTGCCCTTGATTTACTCCTGCTCAGGCTGCTCCAACGTCGCCCAACTGGCCAACACCCTGGCCGTGCGGCTGGATCGCAGCGGCGTGGCGGAAATGTCCTGCATCGTCGGGGTCGGCGGGCACGTGGCGGCGCTGGTCAACAAGGCACGTTCGGGGCGGCGGATTTTTGCGTTGGATGGTTGCCCGTTGCAATGTGTTGAAAATTGCCTGAAGCAGCATGGCCTGCACGCGGATGTGCATCTGATTCTTAGCCATTACGGGTTGCGCAAGCGTTATGGCGAGGATTGCACGCAAGCAGAGAGTGATGAGTTGTTTGTACAGATCGGGCAGCTGATTGCCAGTGATGCTCGACAGAATCACGCCTCTGAACTGATGGTTTGAAGTCAACGCAGAGCAAATGTGGGAGCGAGCCTGCTCGCGAAGGCGGACCGGGCCTTACGCCCAACCTTCAAGTCGCAGCGTGGCCCTGACCAGACGTTGTTCCTCGCTTTCGATTTCCTTGAGGTTCTCGCAAATGCTCTGGATATGCGCGATGGCCGCCTTGCGCGCCTGTTCGGGCATACGGCCGGTGACGGCGTTGTAGAGCCGCGCATGTTGACGGTCGATCTGACGCTTTTGCGGTTCGCGGTGGTAAAGGTTATTGACCGAGGCAAACACCGTGCTCAGCAGCAAGTCCGTCAGCGAGCGCAAGGTCTGCACCAGCACCGGGTTGTGCGAAGCCTCGCAAATCGCCAGGTGGAACGCGTGATCGAGCCGGGCGTGTTCGCTTGCCTCCAGCGAGCGGCTATGGGCATTACACAACGCCTCGTAGCTGCGGGTGATGAGGACGAAATCGGCGTCGGTTCCGCGCAACGCTGCCAGGCGTGCGGACTCGCCTTCGAGCAGGCTGCGGACCTCGAACAAATCGTAGAGTGTGCGCGGTTGTGAGCTGAACAAGTGCATCAACGGCGACGCGGCACCGTGTCCCGAAAGATCGGCCACAAAAGAGCCTTTGCCCTGCTCTGTCTTGATAATCCCGCGAGCGCGCAACAACTTCAGGCCCTCGCGAAGTGCCGTGCGGGAAACGCCGAGTTTTTCGGTCAGACGACGTTCCGACGGCAACAATTGCCCGGTCTTGAGCACCCCGTCGACGATCAGACGCTCAATACGCTCACAGACCACGTCTGCGACTTGCGGATTACGGTTCGTTTCTGCCCTTTCCATCGACTCTCCAACTGGTATGACCAGCCTCACTACCAAAACAACAGATGTTCAAACACCAAGCTATATTTATGTTTTAGAACATCTTTTTTAAATCAATAAAGAACCATCGAATAAAAAACTGGTTCGACCAGCCAAACAACACATAGACAGTAGAGCGCCTCAGGCCAATGATGCAAGTCAGTGGTAAACGGACACAGACCTCCTATAAAAACAACTGAGGGTCGTCAACCGCCTATGAACATTCTTTACGATGAACGCGTCGATGGCGTCCTGCCCGATGTCGACAAAATTGCCTTGCTGCAAGCCCTGCAAACACAATGGCCGGATCTGGAAGTCCTGCATCAACAGGAAGAACTCAAACCGTACGAATGCGACGGGCTTTCTGCTTACCGAACCACGCCCATGCTGGTGGTGCTGCCACGCAACGTTGACGAGGTGCAAGGTGTGCTTCGACTCTGCCATGAGCGGCAAGTCGCGGTGGTCGCCCGCGGTGCCGGCACCGGTTTGTCCGGCGGGGCCTTGCCGCTGGAAAAAGGCGTGCTGCTGGTAATGGCGCGCTTCAACTCTATTCTGCACATCGACCCCGCCGCCCGTACGGCTCGGGTACAGCCGGGGGTGCGCAATCTGGCGATTTCCCAGGCTGCAGCGCCGTTTGGCTTGTATTACGCGCCGGACCCTTCCTCGCAGATCGCTTGTTCAATCGGCGGCAATGTGGCGGAAAACGCCGGTGGCGTGCATTGCCTGAAATATGGGCTGACCGTGCACAACCTGCTCAAGGTCGACATCCTCACCGTCGACGGCGAACACCTGACCCTGGGTTCCCAGGCGCTCGATTCTCCGGGCTTCGATCTGCTGGCGTTGTTCACTGGCTCCGAAGGCATGCTCGGTGTCATCACCGAGGTCACGGTCAAACTGCTGCCCAAACCCCAGACCGCCAAAGTGTTGCTGGCGGCGTTCGATTCCGTCGAGAAGGCGGGCCGTGCGGTGGGTGACATTATTGCCGCCGGCATCATCCCCGGTGGCTTGGAAATGATGGACAACCTGGCCATTCGCGCCGCCGAAGACTTTATCCACGCTGGATATCCAGTCGACGCCGAAGCCATTTTGCTGTGCGAGCTCGATGGCGTTGAAGCCGATGTTCATGATGACTGCGACCGCGTGCGCCAAGTGCTGCAACAGGCCGGCGCCACCGAAGTGCGCCAGGCCCGCGATGAAGCCGAACGCGTGCGTTTCTGGGCCGGGCGCAAGAATGCATTCCCGGCGGTGGGTCGCCTCTCGCCGGATTATTACTGCATGGACGGGACAATCCCGCGCCGCGAGTTGCCCGGCGTACTGCAGGCGATTGCCGCGTTGTCAGCCGAGTACGGCCTGCGGGTGGCCAACGTTTTTCACGCCGGTGACGGCAACATGCACCCGCTGATTCTGTTCGATGCCAACCAACCGGGCGAGCTCGACCGCGCTGAAGCCCTGGGCGGCAAGATCCTCGAATTATGCGTGAAGGTCGGTGGCAGCATTACCGGTGAACACGGCGTGGGCCGGGAGAAAATCAATCAGATGTGTGCGCAGTTCAATAGCGATGAGTTGACCGTGTTCCATGCCGTCAAAGCGGCCTTCGATCCGAGTGGTTTGCTCAACCCCGGCAAGAACATCCCGACGCTGCACCGCTGCGCCGAGTTTGGCGCCATGCACGTTCACATGGGTCAGTTGCCCTTCCCTGAACTGGAGCGTTTCTGATGCGCAGTGAACACGACAACGACGACAGCGCCTCGCTGCTGGAGCAGGTCAATCAGGCGCTGCAAAACGCCACGCCGTTGCGCATTCAAGGCTCCAACAGCAAGGCGTTTCTTGGGCGCATTGTGGCAGGCGAAGTGCTCGACACGCGCAGCCACCGAGGCATCGTCAGCTACGACCCGACTGAGCTGGTGATCACCGCCCGCTGCGGCACTCCTTTGACAGAACTGGCCGAAGTGCTGGACGCGGCGCAGCAGATGCTGCCCTGCGAACCGCCCTCCTTCGGCGACGGCGCCACGGTCGGCGGCATGATCGCCAGTGGGCTGTCGGGACCACGGCGTCCCTGGTCGGGCTCCGTCAGGGACTTTGTCCTCGGGACCCGCGTCATTACAGGCCACGGCAAGCATTTGCGCTTTGGCGGCGAAGTCATGAAAAACGTCGCCGGCTACGACCTGTCGCGCTTGATGGCCGGCAGCTACGGCTCGCTCGGCGTGGTCACCGAAGTCTCGCTCAAAGTCCTGCCCAAGCCGCGTCAAGCGTTAAGCATCAGCCTGGAAATGGACAGTGACCGCGCCTTGCTGCGCCTCGCCGAATGGGGCCAGCAGCCGTTGCCGATCAGCGCTGCGTGCCACGATGGGCAACGCCTGCACCTGCGACTTGAAGGTGGCGAAGGCTCGGTGGCTGCGGCACATGACCGACTCGGCGGCGAGTTGCTCGACGCCTCGTACTGGAGTGATCTCAACGAACATCGATTGAGCTTCTTCGATGAGGACCAGGCACTTTGGCGCCTGTCCGTCCCTCACAACACACCTCGACTTTCCCTGCCCGGCCGCCAATTGCTCGATTGGGGCGGTGCGCAGCGCTGGCTCAAATCTGACGCGGAGGCAGCGTTCATCCGCTCGATCGTCGAAGAAGTCGGCGGGCATGTGACCTGCTATACCCATGGCCTGATCGACAGTCCGTTTCAACCCTTGCCTGGCGCACTGATGCGCTACCACCAGAGCCTGAAGCAACAACTCGATCCCCGGGGCATCTTCAACCCCGGGCGCCTGTACGCGGAGCTTTGACCCATGCAGACCACCTTGAGCGAACAAGCCCGCCAACTGCCCCGCGCCGAAGAAGCCGAAAGCATCTTGCGCACCTGCGTGCACTGCGGTTTCTGTAATGCCACCTGCCCGACCTATCAATTGCTCGGCGATGAACTGGACGGACCGCGGGGGCGCATCTACCTGATCAAACAGGTTCTGGAGGGCAACGAAGTCACGCAGAAGACCCAACAGCACCTGGATCGCTGCCTGTCGTGCCGTAACTGCGAAACCACCTGCCCTTCCGGTGTCGATTACCACAACTTGCTGGACATCGGCCGGGCGGTGGTCGATGCGGCGGTGCCGCGCCCACTCGGTCAGCGCTTGTTGCGCGAGGGACTGCGCAGCGTCGTGCCCAATCCGGCATTGTTCAAAGGGCTGGTCAGCAGTGGCCAGGTGTTCCGGGCGTTGTTGCCCAACACCTTGCAGATCAAGTTGCCGCGCCGCATCTATCCGGCCAAGCCACGCCCGGTCACTCGCCACGCCCGGCAAGTGCTGATGCTCGAAGGCTGCGTGCAACCGAGTCTGTCACCCAATACCAACGCGGCCGCTGCGCGAGTACTGGATCGCCTGGGAATCAGCGTCATCGCGACCCGCGAGGCCGAATGCTGCGGCGCCGTGGATTATCACCTCGACGCTCAGACGGCCGGCCTGGATCGCGCCCGTCGCAACATTGACGCGTGGTGGCCAAGCATTGAAAACGGTGCCGAAGCCATCGTGCAAACCGCCAGCGGTTGCGGCGCCTTCATCAAAGATTACGGTCACTTGCTCCGCACCGACCCGGCCTATGCCGAGAAGGCGAAAAAGGTCAGTGAGCTGGCCAAGGATCTGGTCGAAGTGCTGCGCGACGAACCGCTGGAAAAACTCGGCATCCACAGCGCCCAACGCCTGGCCTTCCATTGCCCCTGCACCTTGCAGCACGCGCAGAAACTGGGCGGTGCGGTGGAAGCGATTCTGACCAGTCTTGGGTTCAACCTCACGCCGGTTGCCGACAGTCACCTGTGCTGCGGCTCGGCGGGCACCTATTCGCTGACCCAACCCGAACTGTCCCGGCAACTGCGCGACAACAAGCTCAATGCGCTGGAAAGCGGACACCCCGAAGTCATTGTCACCGCCAATATCGGCTGTCAGTCCCACCTCGACGGTGCGGGCCGAACCCCTGTCAGGCACTGGATCGAACTGGTCGAAGCCGCCTTGCCCTAACCGAGTACTGGAGAGTCCCCATGAAAAGCAAAGCCGTACTGAGCCAGACCGAAGTCAGCCAAATCCTCGCGGCTGCACGCACCGAAGCACAGAAAAACCAATGGGCCGTGACCATCGTGATTGTCGATGACGGCGGCCATCCCCTGGCCCTCGAACGCCTCGACGGCTGCGCTCCGATTGGCGCCTACATCGCCACCGAAAAGGCCCGCACGTCGGCCCTGGGTCGGCGCGAATCCAAAGGCTATGAAGAGATGGTCAACGGCGGGCGCTACGCCTTTTTGTCCGCGCCATTGCTGACGTCCCTTGAGGGCGGCGTGCCGATCATTGTCGACGGCCAGGTGATCGGTGCGGTTGGCGTGTCCGGGGTCAAAGCCGAGCAGGATGCGCAAGTGGCCAAGGCCGGTGCGCAATGCTTGAAATGAACTGAACATCACAACTCAACCGGCTATTTGTTTCATATTGTTTGATTTCACCCATTTGCCGGAAGCTTCTTTCGTCTGCCCATCCCAAAAGCAAGCGCCCCAAACCATCTCAGGCGTTTGCTTGAGTCACACGCCCCCCGGATACCGGTCAGTTAAGAAACAACACAATCCGTAGCAGCTGGCGAAGCCTGCGTTCGGCTGCGAAGCAGTCGCAAATTCAGAACACACGGTGTGCCAGGCAGACCGTGGATGTCGGATTTACGACTGCTCCGCAGCCGAACGCAGGCTTCGCCAGCTGCTACAAGAATGAGTTGTTGCGCAGATTGCTTAACTGACCGGCATTAGGCGCCGACCTCTTTTTTTGGTGAGCGGCTACGCTCGATAGGTATCGCTCACCGACCTGCCCAAGAGGAAGCGCACAGATGCCCCGTCTCACTGCGAAAGACTTTGCTCCGGAACTGCTCGAACTGTACGACTACTACGCCCACGGCAAGATCAACCGGCGTGAGTTTCTGGATCGGGCGGCGTTGTTCACCTTGGGTAGCTTGACCGCCAGCGCGCTGCTCGCCGCCCTGAGCCCGAATTATGCGCTCGCCGAGCAGGTTGAATTTACCGACCCGGACATTGTTGCCGAGTACATCACCTATCCATCACCCAAAGGTAACGGGCAAGTCCGTGGCTATCTGGTGCGCCCGGCGAAAGCCACCGGCAAGGTGCCAGCGGTGGTGGTCGTGCATGAAAATCGCGGGCTCAACCCGTATATCGAAGACGTCGCGCGGCGTGTGGCCAAGGCAGGCTTCATCGCCCTCGCCCCGGATGGCCTGACCTCGGTGGGCGGCTATCCCGGCAACGATGACAAAGGCCGGGAGTTGCAGGCGACCGTCGACCCGGAAAAGCTCATGAACGACTTTTTCGCCGCCATCGAGTGGTTGATGAAGCATGACGCGAGCAGCGGAAAAGTCGGTATCACCGGGTTCTGCTACGGCGGTGGTGTCGCCAATGCCGCGGCCGTGGCTTATCCGGAACTGGGGGCTGCCGTGTCCTTTTATGGTCGCCAGCCAGAAGCCAAGGATGTCGCCCGAATCAAGGCGCCAGTGATGCTGCACTACGGTGAACTGGATACACGCATCAACGAAGGCTGGCCCGCCTATGAAAAGGCACTGAAAGCCGCGGGCAAGACCTATGAAGTGTACATCTACCCCGGCGCCAACCACGGTTTTCATAATGACTCCACGCCTCGATACGATGAGGCCGCAGCCAAGCTGGCCTGGGACCGGACGCTGGGGTGGTTTCGGCGGTACCTGGCTTGATAGTGAGGTTGCTCGTCTGTTGCCAAATAGAGTTGGCGGTGCACCAAACAGTCGAGCAGGATCATCACGTCTCAATCACATCATCCGCCCAACTGATGGCCGCAACGACGGTAGGAAAACCGATCGTGCTGGTCAGTGAGATCAGCGTGTGACGGATCTGCTCTGGCGTGGCCCCCGCCTCCAGTGCCCGTCGGGTATGGCTGTGTACCGCGCCCTCAGAGCGAATGGCCGCCGCGGCACCGAGCTGGATCAGCTGGACAACGATCTCTTCCAGGGGGCCGGTATGACGCACCGCCGTACCCAAGGCCTCCACGGCGGCCAGGTAATCCGGGTACTGCTGTTCGAGACGCTGGTAGGTGTTGTGCGCTTTCTTCTTTGTCATGTTTGTTTCCTCGCGTTGGAGGGCGATCAATTCGCACTTCTGCGTCCGAGTCATCAGGTTGCGATTGGCGAAACTTGCACACTGCAACAGTAGGCTACGCTTACAGCAGCTTATTGCACACGATGCTCGCGTCTGCAGGTTTTGGTTGGTTCTGGAGAGCGTCTGCAACAGCTATTTCAGACAGGTCCAAACCATTCACGCAGGACTACGTGATGACCGAGCCCCTCCTCAGTTTTGATCAACTCAAGCGTGCCGCCGCGTCCGGCGAGATCGATACCGTTCTGGTCTGCATGGTGGACATGCAAGGCCGGCTGGTCGGCAAACGATTCCAGGTCGAGTTTTTCATCGACAGCGGCCATGAAGAAACCCATTGCTGCAATTACCTGCTGGCCGACGACATCGACATGGAGCCGGTGCCGGGTTACGCCGCGGCCAGCTGGAGCAAAGGCTATGGCGACTTTGTGCTCAAACCTGACATGGCCACGTTGCGGCGGGTGCCCTGGCTCGAGTGCACGGCGCTGGTGCTCTGCGATGTGCTCGATCATCACCATCGGCGCGACCTGCCGCACAGCCCGCGGGCGATCCTGAAAAAGCAGGTTGAGCGACTGCGCGAGCGCGGTTACACCGGCATGTTCGCCTCGGAGCTGGAGTTCTATCTGTTCGACGAGAGCTACGAGGCGATCCACGAGCGCAATTACCACAAGCCGAAAACCGCCGGTCATTACATCGAGGACTACAACATCCTGCAGACCACCCGCGAAGAGCCAGTGCTGCGGGCGATTCGCAAACATCTGCAGGCCAGCGGCATTCCCGTGGAAAACTCCAAGGGTGAATGGGGGCCGGGCCAGGAAGAGATCAACATCCGTTACGCCGATGCGCTGACCATGGCCGACCACCACGTCATCATCAAGCACGCCTGCAAAGAGATCGCGCAATTGCAGGGCAAGGCGATCACGTTCATGGCCAAGTGGCGTTATGACGCTGCCGGTTCCAGCAGCCACATCCACAATTCGCTGTGGGACAAGAACGGTAAAAAGCCGCTGTTCTTCGACACCAAGGCCGAGTTCGGCATGTCGAATTTGATGCGCTCCTGGGTGGCCGGGCAGCTCAAGTACGCCAACGACATCACCTGTTTTCTCGCGCCTTATATCAATTCGTACAAGCGCTTCCAGGCCGGCACCTTTGCCCCGACCCGGGCGGTGTGGAGTCGGGACAATCGCACTGCGGGCTTTCGCTTGTGCGCAGAAGGCAGCAAATCCATCCGCATCGAATGCCGCATTGGCGGGGCCGACCTCAACCCATATCTGGCCTTCGCCGCGTTGATCGCTGCAGGACTGGCCGGTATCGACGAGAAGCTCAATCTCGCGCCGCCCTTCGAAGGCGATGCCTACGTCGACGAACACTTGCCTGAAGTATCGAAGACCCTGCGCGAAGCCTGCGCCGCACTTCAGGGCTCGACGATGTTGCGCGAAGCGTTCGGCGATGAAGTGATCGACCACTACGTGCACACCGCCGAATGGGAACAGAAAGAGTACGACCGGCGGATCACCGACTGGGAACTGCAGCGCGGGTTTGAACGTTACTGAGACCGCCATCATGACTTCAACGATTCAACTCATCTCACCGGTCGATGGCCGAGTCTATGCCGAACGCCGCTGCGCCGATGCAGCGCAAATCGACCAGGCGCTGGCGGCGGCCGAAGCCGCCCAGGCGCAATGGAAACGCCGGCCACTGACCGAACGCGCAGCTTTTTGCAACGCCGCGGTGGACGCTATGCTGGCCATGAAGGCTGACATCGTGCCGGAACTGGCCTGGCAGATGGGCCGTCCGGTGCGCTTTGGCGCTGGCGAACTGCGCGGTTTCGAAGAGCGTGCCCGGCATATGATCGCCATCGCGCCTGAAGCCCTGGCGGCGATTGAACCCACGCCTATTAACGGTTTTCGACGCCATATCAAACGCGAACCGCTGGGGACGGTGCTGGTCGTCGCCCCCTGGAATTACCCCTATCTGACGGCAGTGAACACGATTATCCCGGCGCTGATGGCCGGCAACAGCGTGATCCTCAAACACGCGTCGCAAACGCTGCTGGTGGGTGAACGGTTCGCCGAGGCCTTTCGCCGCGCCCATATGCCCGAAGGGTTGTTCCAGAACCTGCTGCTCAGTCATGTTTATACCGGAGCGATCATTGCCTCTGGACGCGTGCAGCAAGTGAACTTCACCGGTTCGGTCGAAGGCGGTAAATCCATGGAGCATGCTGCCCTCGGGGGTTTCCTCGGCGTGGGCCTGGAACTCGGCGGCAAAGACCCGGCCTACGTCCGCGCAGACGCCAACCTCGAACATGCGGTGGAAAACCTGGTGGACGGCAGCTACTTCAATTCCGGGCAAAGCTGTTGCGCAGTTGAACGTATCTATGTCGATGAAAAAATATACCCGCTGTTTGTCGAACGCTTCGTCGCGCTGACTCGCCAATACGTGCTGGGCAACCCCTTGGACGAAGCCACCACGCTCGGCCCGCTGGTGAATCCGGGCGCGGCCGATTTCGTCCGCGGGCAGATCGCCGATGCGCTGTCAAAAGGCGCAACGGCCCTGATCGACACAAAGACCTTTCCCGCCGACGCACCGGGCAGCGCTTACCTCGCGCCGCAAGTGTTAGTCGACGTCACCCATCAAATGTCGGTGATGCGCGAGGAGAGCTTTGGTCCCGTGGTCGGCATCATGCCGGTGGCCAGCGACGATGAAGCCATTGCCTTGATGAACGACAGTGAATTCGGGCTCAGTGCTTCCATCTGGACGCAAGACCTTGACGCCGCCGAACGCCTGGGCAACGAGATCGACACCGGCACCGTGTTCATGAACCGCTGCGATTACCTGGACCCGGCCCTGGCCTGGACCGGAGTGAAGAACAGCGGGCGCGGCGTCACGCTGTCGCGCTTGGGTTATGAACATCTGACCCGCGCGAAATCCTTCCATTTGCGCCATGAGATCTAAGCCATGAGCCTGACCGCGAACTGGAATTACCCCACAAGCATTCGCTTCGGTGTCGGCCGCATCGCCGAACTTGCCGAGATTTGCCGCAGCCAAGGGATCCAGCGACCGTTGCTGGTCACCGACAGTGGCCTGGCGCGTGCCCCGATCACCCTCTCGGCAGTGGACGCCTTGCGCGCCGCCGGCCTCGGCGTCGCGCTGTTTTGCGACCTTAAACCCAATCCGGTCGAAGCCAACCTGGCGGGCGGACTCGACGCCTGGCGCGCCGGCAAACACGATGGTGTGGTCGCCTTCGGCGGCGGCAGTGGCCTGGACATGGGCAAACTTATCGCCTTCATGAGCGGCCAGACCCGACCGGTGTGGGATTTCGAAGACATCGGCGATTACTGGACCCGCGCCGACGAAGGCAGCATCGCCCCGATCATTGCAGTGCCGACCACGGCGGGCACTGGCTCCGAGGTGGGCCGTGCGGCGGTGATCATCGATGAGCGTACGCACACCAAACGCATCATCTTCCACCCGAAGATGATGCCGCGCGTGGTCATCAGCGACCCGGCCCTGACCGTCGGTATGCCGGCCAAGGTCACCGCGGGCACCGGCATGGATGCGTTTGCGCATTGCCTGGAATCGTACTGCGCCCCCGGCTTCCATCCCATGGCCGAAGGGATTGCGGTTGAAGGCATGCGCCTGGTCGCCAACGCCTTGGTGCGAGCCGTACACACACCCTCGGACCTGGAGGCGCGAGCGGAAATGCTCGCAGCTGCTGCGATGGGTGCTACCGCTTTCCAGAAAGGCCTGGGCGGGATGCACGCCCTCTCACATCCGGTGGGCGCCCTGTACGACACCCATCACGGCATGACCAACGCCACCTTCATGCCTTATGTCCTGAAATTCAATCGCCCGGCCATCGAGGAACGCATCACCCGCCTGGCGGCTTATTTGCGTCTGCCCTCGCCCGGCTTCGACAGTTTTCTGGCCTTCGTCCTCAAGTTGCGCAAGGACATCGGCGTGCCCCATACGCTGATTGAGCTGGGAGTGGATGACCGGCAGGCCGACCTGATCGCGGACATGGCGATTGTTGACCCCTGCGCTGGCGGCAACCCGCTGCCCTTGACCCGAAATGGCGCGGCAGAGATTTTCGACGCGGCGTACCACGGCCGCCTGTAGGAGCATTGCTTGTCCATGGCCAAGGTGCGAACGCGCAGCATGGACGGGGTTTATCCGTTAGAAAAAGGAGCAGTACGACAAGGGGTTGAAGGCCAGCCCATCCGGCACCGAAAAACCCGGGTGGATGCGTATCAAAACCTGAAGGGGCACACAACATGAAGCCAACAAGCCAGCCTGGCACGAGCGCGCCGCAAGACGATGACGTCAAGCTGCTGCACAGCATGGGTTATGCCCAGGAGCTCTCGCGACGCATGGGCGTTTTCTCCAACTTTGCCATTTCCTTTTCGATCATCTGCATCCTCTCGGGTGGTATCAACTCACTCGCTCAGGGGACCTCAGGTGCAGGCGGTGCGTCAATCGGCATCGGTTGGCCGATCGGTTGCCTGATCTCCGGATTTTTCGCCATGGCCATGGCGCAGATTTCCTCGGCCTACCCCACCGCTGGCGGCCTCTATCACTGGGGTTCGATTCTCGGTAACCGCTTCACCGGCTGGCTGACCGCATGGTTCAACTTACTCGGGTTGATTACCGTGCTCGGTGCAATCAACGTCGGCACCTATTACTTCTTTTTCGGTGCCTTCGGACCCGCCCTGGGAATGGAAGACACCACCACGACCCGGGTGATTTTCCTGGCGATCCTGACCGGCATCCAGGCCTTGTGTAATCACCTGGGTATCGGCCTGACGGCGAAGCTCACCGATTTCTCGGGCTATCTGATTTTCGCCACAGCGCTCGCGCTGACCATCGTCTGCCTGATCTCGGCGCCCAGCTATGAGTTCGCCCGGTTATGGACCTTCAGCAACTATTCCGGCGAGGCTGGCGGCAGCGTTTGGCCACAGGTGTCGAACGGCTGGGTTTTCATGCTCGGCCTGCTCTTGCCGATCTATACCATCACTGGCTATGACGCCTCCGCGCATACCTCGGAAGAGACCCGGAATGCGGCCATGTCGGTGCCTCGCGGCATGGTCATGTCGGTGGTCTGGTCGTTGCTGTTCGGCTGGGTCATGCTCAGTTCGTTCGTGCTGATGCTGCCGAGCATGGACGAGGCGGCGAAGCAAGGCTGGAGCGTGTTCTTCTGGGCCATGGATACCCAGGTCAATCCGACGGTGAAAGTGGCGCTGTACGTGGCGATTTTCATCTCGCAATTCCTTTGCGGGTTGGCGACCGTGACCTCGGTCTCGCGCATGATCTTCGCGTTCTCCCGGGACGGTGGCCTGCCCTTCTCCAAAGCGCTGTCCTCGGTCTCGCCGACCCTTCGCAGCCCGGTGGCAGCAATCTGGACCGGTGCCACGCTTGCGGTGTTGTTTGTCTGGGGATCGTCAGTGATATCCATCGGTGAAACGCCGGTCTACACCATCGTGGTGTCCTGCACAGTGATCTTCCTGTTCTTCTCCTTCATCATTCCCATCGTGCTGGGCCTGTTTACCTATGGGACTTCGAAGTGGCCGACCATGGGGCCGTGGAACATGGGACGCTTCTGGTACACAGTATTCGCCCTCCTCTCGATCCTCTCGATGGTGGTTATTTTCGTCATCGGTATCCAGCCACCAAACGATTGGGCGCTGTACATCACCCTCGGTTTTCTGGTGCTGACGGCGATTGTCTGGTTCGGGTTTGAAACGCGACGCTTCCAGGGGCCGCCGATAGGCGACATGATCGTCAAGCGTCAGGCTGAAATCGCGGCGGCGGAAGCGGCGTTGAATAGACAGGCTGGAAACTGATTGCTAGTTACGCGTGACGTTGACTCTGTGGCGAGGGCGCTTGCTCTCGCCAGACTGCGATTTTTTAAAGGATCATTGCAACGCAAGAGAGGGCGTTAATGGCATTCTCATCTCAGTCTGTGATTGGGCAATCCCAGGATCAGTACCCATGGATCAACAGGGCGCAGGGCCGGCAGGAGGCATGCAATGGAATTGAAGTTCAGTCACGTCGATATATTGGTCAAGAATCTCGAGGAAGCCTGTGCTTACTACGCACAGATACTGAAAGCCAGAATCTCCAAAACGCTCGTCTGGGAGCGAGGTGGTCTGCATGTGCGCTACGCGATTGCGCTGATCGGCCAAGAGCGTTTCATGTTGGTTCAGCCGTTGGCGGGGAACCTGAAGGAACTGTTGGACGCCTCGGGCGAGGGGATGATCTATCGCCACTGCTACTCGACACCGGACATCGAGAAGGCCTATGACGAATTGATGGTCGCCGATGTTCAGCCAGAAGATGAAAACGGCGCGCCGTTGGCCCGAGAGAATCTGCTATCCCCGTCCGGAGCCCGCATCATCTGGTTGCCCAAGCGTTTCGGGCACTTCTCCATCGAGATCCTGGAAGAAAAGGCGCTGGAAGCATTTGTCGAGGCGGCGTTTGCCTGAGAGACACAAGCCCGAACGCACGTAACCCCATCGGTCCAGCAGGTATTCGCTAGGCCGGTGTCATCTTTGTCATGGAAGATGCAGTGAAGCCCTATCTCACTCTCTAGGCTTCGTGCACCAACCTCTGCCATCATTGAAGAGTTTACAAACCGAGCAGAAAACATGAACCGTCGTAAAAAAATACAGCAGTTGTTAAAGGCTCACGCAAAAAAGGCCAGTGCCAAATTGGCACCGGCCAGTAAGTCTAAATATATTAGTAAAGCTGACCGGTTGAAACTGGCTGCTGAGCCTGGTCCGGATTCGATTATTTCCCCTGACAGCTGATCTATTCAACAGCGCGGGTCGCCGTCCAGATGCTGGAGCCAACAGCCTCGTTTATCGCTACATCTCGACCTGTGTGCCCAGCTCTATCACCCTGTTAAGCGGCAATTTGAAGTACTTCAGATTGCTGTTGGCGTTCTTGAGTAAAAAGGCAAACAGGCTCTCTCGCCAACGAGCCATACCCATGCGCTTGGTCGCAATGACCGTTTCTCGGCTGAGGAAATAGGTCGTGCGCATCGGACTGAAATCCAGATCGGCCAAGTGACAGAGACTCAAGGCCAGGGGAACATCCGGCTCCTCGATAAACCCGAAGTGCAGACTGACCCGGAAGAAGCCTTCACCATAGGCTTCGACCTCGAATCTTCTGTCAGCACTGACGCGAGGGCTGTCTTCAGACACTACCGTGAGCAACACGACTTGTTCATGCAAAACCTGGTTATGCAACAGGTTGTGCAGCAGCGCATGAGGAACGGCATCGGCCCGGGCCGTCAGAAACACCGCCGTGCCTTGTACGCGATGAGGAGGCTGCGTACGGATGCTGCTGATGAAGAGCGGCAGAGGCAGCGCGGTTTCATCCAGCCGCTCAACCACAATTTTCCTGCCCCGCTTCCAGGTCGTCATCAAAATGAACAGGCCGATGCCGGCAATCACCGGGAACGCACCGCCCTGAAAAATCTTCGGCGCGTTGGCGGCGAAATACAGACCGTCTACCAGCAAAAATCCGAGCAGCATCGGGATGGCCAACCAGCGCGGGGTTTTCCACAAGAGCAGCACGACAGCCGAAGACAGGATGGTTGTGATCAGCATGGTCCCCGTCACAGCGACACCATACGCTGCGGCCAAAGCACTGGACGACTCGAAACCAATCACCAACAACACGACACCGACCATCAACGCCCAGTTAACCGTGCCGATGTAGATCTGCCCTTGCTCCTGGCTGGAGGTGTGCTGGATAAACATGCGAGGGACGTAACCCAGCTGGATGGCCTGGCGAGTCAGGGAGAAAGCACCGGAAATCACGGCTTGAGACGCGATGATGGTAGCCAGTGTGGAGAGCGCGACCATCGGCAACAGTGCCCACTCGGGCGCCAGCAAATAAAACGGATTGCGCACAGCCTCCGGGTTTCCCAGAATCAAGGCGCCTTGGCCAAAGTAGTTGAGCACCAAACCGGGCAACACGAGAATGAACCAGGCACGAGAAATCGGTTTGCGACCAAAGTGCCCCATGTCCGCATACAGCGCTTCAGCACCGGTCAATGACAACACGACGGCACCCAGGATGGCCACGCCGATCCCCGGATGCGCGATGAAAAAATGAGCGCCCCAGTATGGGTTGAGCGCTTGCAAGACTTCCGGGCGCTGCAAAATGCCATGGATCCCCAGCGCACCTAACACTACAAACCACAGCACCATCACTGGGCCGAACAGGATCCCGATGCGAGCCGTGCCGTGTTTCTGGATCAAGAACAGCGCCACCAGCACGATCACTGACAAGGGCACAACCCAGTGTTCTATTCCGTCAAACGCCAGCTGAAGTCCTTCAACCGCAGAGAGCACTGAAATAGCCGGGGTGATCATGCTGTCCCCGTAAAAAAGCGCCGCACCGAACAGGCCCAGCAGAACCAGTACCTTGCTCAAGTGCGGATAAGGTGTTGCCGCGCGACGGGCTAAAGCCGTCAACGCCATAATCCCGCCTTCGCCCTGGTTGTTGGCGCGAAGGATGAACAGCACGTATTTGATCGAGACCACCCAGATCAGCGACCAGAAAATCAACGACAGAATGCCTAGCACGCCGTCGTGATTTACCTGAACGCCGTAGTGACCGGAAAATACTTCTTTCAACGTGTAGAGGGGGCTGGTGCCAATGTCCCCGTAAACCACCCCGACAGCGGCGACGAGCAAGCCTGCACCTGACGTTTTGGCTTGAGAATTTTCATGTGCAACGGACGTTGTTTCGCTCACGGTAGACTCTCTGAATGAAGGGGGAGAAAGTGCATGCCATCCTTGAGCGAGACGGCTCCCCGAGGCCGTTTGAGACAGGCGGCCGTAAAGAGGCATTGATTCAAACGGTTACTGATGACCTTGGTTGACACCTCGCTTAGCCAAGAGGTGAAGTGCTATACGTAACGAAGACGTTAAAAAACGCGGCCAGTATCGTGTGGGACGAAAATGACCACCGTAAAGAAAGCGTAAAAAATCATATGAGAGGCGAGCCTTGGACATTCGATCGTCCAAAACCCTGACGGGCAGATCAAACCACCCTCGTTGCGCAATGGATCAGCCAAACAGGCTCACGCGGACCTGGCGGCGATGGATCCTGTGCCTGAGCATTGTCGTGCCCGGCATCGCCGGTGCAGAGACACGCCCCGAGAACATGGTGTATCTGCGCACGATTGAGCCGGGCATCGAGCAAGACATTCGCTATGCCAGCGCTCACAACTTCACCGGGCACCCACTCGACGGTTACGCCGCGCCACAGTGTCTGTTATCGCTGGACGCCGCCAAGGCCCTTGCTCGGGTACAAACGGCATTGCGGGCGCAGGGCTACGGTTTGAAGGTGTTTGACTGTTATCGACCGAGCCGTGCCGTTGCCGATATGGGGCGCTTTGCGTCGGAGCCGGGTGACCCGCGCAAGGCCGAGTTCTATCCGCGCGTGGACAAGCAGGATTTCTGGCGCCTGGGCTACGTGGCCCGGGTGTCGAACCACTCCAAAGGCTCAACCGTGGACCTGACACTGACCGGCCCGGATGCCCTGCCCGCCGATACCTGGACCCCTTCAGCCGGACAAGTCGATTGCACCGCCCCTTATGGCCAGCGTTGGCGCGACGGCGCGCTCGACATGGGCACGGGGTTCGATTGCTTCGATGAGCGCGCACATACCGACAACCCGACGATCAGCGCTGCCGCCAGGGACAATCGCCAGAAGCTCAGCAGGGCCATGGAGAAAGAAGGATTTATCGGGTATTCCAAGGAATGGTGGCACTTCACCTACAGCGGGGACGGTTCTCCGAAGAACGTCATGGACTTCCCCATTACGCCGCTGGCTGCGCGCGATGTTCTCGACACCGCCAATCAGCTGATTGTGGTCACCACAAAAAACTGGACTGACATTCAGGGCACTGCCCAGCGCTATGAGCGACAAGACAACGGCTTTCGAAAATACGAAGGGGCGTTTCCGGTGGTGGTCGGCAAGAGCGGTCTGGCGTGGGGCAAGGGCCTGAGCAGCGTTGAGCAACGCGAAGGTCCGGTCAAACGTGAAGGTGACGGCAAAGCACCTGCCGGGGTGTTCAAACTGGGAACCGCGTTTGGCTACGACAGCACGGCCGACACCAGACTGCCTTACCTGGCACTCACCCCGACCATCGAATGCGTGGATGACAGCCAGTCCACGCGCTATAACGAGCTGGTCGACGGAGCAGCTGCTTCGAAAGACTGGGACAGCTCCGAACAGATGCGTCGCGATGACGACACCTATCGAAAAGGCATTTTCATCGAGCACAATACGCCAGCGTCCCCCGCCTCGGGCTCGTGCATTTTCTTCCACATCTGGCGCGGCCCCACCTCGCCGACGCTGGGTTGCACCGCCATGGATCCAGCGGATATTTCTCGATTGTTCAATTGGCTGGAGCCTCGCCAGTCCCCTCTGCTGGTTCAAATGCCCGAAACGGAATACGAGCACTTTCGCGAGAGCTGGAACCTTCCCGAACGTTGATGGCGGGTAGACGGTGGCTGGAGGTTCTGGCCATCGCCGAAGACCAGCCAGTTCAAATTCGTATACCCTATCTGCAATTCAATCCTGACGATCACGACCGTGGCCCTGACCAAACTCAACGCTCCCGACCTTGGCAATTCGCCTTCGACGTCGGAAATCATCACCCGTCATCTGCGTGACGCCATCGTCGCCGGGCATTTCGCCGAGGACGAGCCGATTCGCCAGGACGACATCGCCCGTCAGTTCAACGTCAGCAAGATTCCGGTGCGCGAAGCCCTCAAGCGCCTGGAGGCCGAAGGCCTGGTGATGTTCCAGCGCAATCGCGGGGCGATGGTCACCCGGGTTTCCGATGCAGAACTGGCGCAAATGTTCGAAGTGCGCATGCTGCTCGAAGACAAGGTGCTGCGCTTGGCCATTCCGAACATGACCGAAGAAACCTTCGCCCGTGCCGAACGCATCTGCCAGGAGTTCATCGGCGAAGATGATGTGGGCCGCTGGGCCGAGCTCAACTGGGAACTGCACGCTTGCCTTTACGAGCCGGCGCAACGACCGTTTCTGGTCGGCCTGATCCGCTCGGTCAACGACAAGCTGGAGCGCTACCTGCGCATGCAGATGAGCCTGTCGGCCGGCAAGGAACGCGCCGATCACGAACACCGGGAAATCCTTGCGGCTTGCCGCGCCGGTGACGTGGACCTGGCGGTGAAGTTGCTCGACGAGCACATTGCCGGCGTCTGCAAGACCCTGTTCGAGCACCTGCCTCACCACCACTGACCGCTCGCCGCACTGTGCCGATTTCGTCATCGGCACTGGATAAAACCATCAAGCCGGCAAACCCTCCCACAGGCCACTCTTTCGTTCACTCATCTGAACGGACGTGGCCATCCCATGAAACGCATCACCGTGATCGACTCCCACACCGGCGGCGAACCGACCCGCCTGGTGACCTCCGGCTTTCCTGACCTGGGCAACGGCAGCATGGCCGAGCGTCGACAGCTGCTGGCCGAACAGCATGATCAATGGCGCGCCGCTTGCGTGCTGGAACCCCGAGGCAGCGATGTGCTGGTCGGCGCCCTGCTCTGTGAGCCGGTGGACCCGAGCGCCTGTGCCGGCGTGATTTTCTTCAACAACAGCGGTTACCTCGGCATGTGCGGCCACGGCACCATCGGCCTGGTGGCCTCGCTGGCGCATCTGGGCAAGATCGGCCCCGGGATGCACAGCATCGAAACCCCGGTGGGCACGGTGCAAGCGACGCTGCATGAAGACCATTCGGTCAGCGTGCGCAACGTGCCGGCCTACCGTTACCGCAAAGCGCTATCGTTGCAGGTGCCGGGGATCGGTCAAGTGACCGGCGATGTTGCCTGGGGTGGCAACTGGTTCTTCTTGATCGCCGAGCACGGTTTGCGTATTGCCGGCGATAACCTCGATGCGCTGACCGCCTACACCTTCGCCGTGCAGCAAGCACTGGAAACTCAGGGCATTCGCGGCGAAGACGGCGGCTTGATCGACCATGTCGAGCTGTTCGCCGATGACGAGCAGGCCGACAGCCGCAACTTCGTCCTCTGCCCCGGCAAGGCCTATGACCGCTCTCCGTGTGGCACCGGCACCAGTGCCAAACTGGCGTGCCTGGCGGCCGACGACAAATTGCAGCCGGGACAGATCTGGCGTCAGGCCAGTGTCATCGGCAGCGAATTCGAGGGTTCCTACGAACTTCAGGGCGAACGCATTGTGCCGACCATTCGCGGCCGCGCCTTTATCAGCGCCGAAGCCAGCCTGATCATCGAACAGGACGACCCGTTCGCCTGGGGCATTCGTCCGTGAACGAGGGCCGGGTGGCCGATGTGATCGTGATCGGCGCCGGCATCATCGGCGCCGCTTGTGCCCAGACGCTGGCGGGACGCGGCTTGCGCGTGCTGGTACTGGACGCCGGCCTGCCCGGCGCCACAGCGGCGGGCATGGGCCACTTGCTGGTCCTCGACGACAACCCGGCCGAACTGGCCCTCAGTCAGTATTCCCTGCAACGCTGGCGCGAACTGGCGCCGGCCCTGCCCGACGGCTGCGCCTACCGGTGCAATGGCACCCTCTGGCTGGCGGCCAATGCCGAAGAAATGGCCGTCGCCCACAGTAAATACCTGAATTTGCAGGCCCAAGGCGTGGCCTGCGAATTGATCTCCAGCAGTGCCTTGCACCAGCGCGAACCGGAATTGCGCGAGGGCCTGGAAGGCGGATTGCTGATCAATGGCGACGGCATTCTGTATGCGCCGGCAACCGCCAATTGGATGCTCGACACACCGAACATCAGCCAACGTCGGGCGCGGGTCAGCGAAGTCGATGGCAACCGTGTGCGCCTCGACGACGGTCACTGGCTAAGCGCCGAAGCGGTGATTCTGGCCAACGGCGTCCAGGCCAACGCGCTGTGCCCGGAGTTGCCGATCGAGCCGAAGAAAGGCCACTTGCTGATCACCGACCGCTACCCCGGCAAAGTCACTCACACCCTGGTGGAACTCGGCTACGTCACCAGTGCCCACAACGCCAGCGGCCCTTCGACGGCTTGCAACATTCAACCCCGGCCGACCGGACAACTGTTCATCGGCGCCTCACGCCAATTCGGCACCACCGACCCGCAAGTCGAGGGCTGGATGCTGGCGAAAATGCTCCGGCGTGCCACCGATTACATGCCGGGTCTGGCTCAGCTCAACGGCATCCGCGCCTGGACCGGTTTTCGCGCTGCCAGCCCCGACGGCTTGCCGCTGGTGGGTCAGCACCCGCAACGCAAAGGCTTATGGCTGGCGGTCGGTCACGAGGGCCTTGGCGTGACGACCGCCCCCGGCACCGCTGACCTATTGGTCGCGCAGCTGTTCGACGAAACGCCGCCGCTGGCCGCGCAACCGTATCTGCCGCAACGTTTTCTCGGAGAGCCCGTTTATGCCTGAATTGATGCTCGACGGACGTACCCTGCGGGTCGCCGAAGGCACCAGCGTCGCTGCTGCACTGGCCCTGAGCGGCGACGGCTGCGCGCGCACCTCGGTCAGTGGCCAACGCCGCGCACCGTTGTGCGGCATGGGCATTTGCCAGGAATGCCGGGTGACCATCGACGGTCGGCGGCAGCTGGCCTGCCAGACGCTGTGCCGTGATGGCATGCACGTGGAGACTCAAGCATGAACGAATACGCCGACCTGCTGATCATCGGTGCCGGTCCCGCCGGCATGGCCGCTGCGCTCGCTGCGGCG
Organism: Pseudomonas sp. ES4; assembly: GCF_050586665.1. Lineage (NCBI taxonomy): Bacteria > Pseudomonadati > Pseudomonadota > Gammaproteobacteria > Pseudomonadales > Pseudomonadaceae > Pseudomonas > Pseudomonas sp. ES4. Next base: position 95,268 of record NZ_JBOBDO010000002.1, read on the forward strand.
CCCAGCGGTGCGCGCATCGTCTTGCTCGATGACAACCCGTTGCCAGGCGGACAAATCTGGCGTGACGGCCCTCAAGCCCAGTTGCCGAACCCGGCGCGTCAGATGCGCGAGCGATTGGAAGCGTGCAGCAACATCCGCCGTCATTCAGGCACTCGAGTGATCGCCTGCGCCGGGCCGAAACAACTGCTGGTCGAAGACGCCGATCGTGGCTGGCTGATCGGCTACGACAAACTGATTCTCTGCACTGGCGCCCGCGAGTTACTGCTGCCCTTCCCCGGTTGGACGTTACCCGGCGTGACGGGTGCGGGTGGCCTCCAGGCATTGATCAAGGGCGGGCTGCCGGTGCAGGACGAACGCATTGTGATTGCCGGCAGCGGACCGTTATTGCTGGCCAGCGCCGCCACCGCAAAACACAACGGCGCCCGGGTATTGCGCATCGCCGAGCAGGCCAGCGCGGTCGCCGTCGCCGGTTTCGCCGCGCAGTTGCCACGCTGGCCATACAAGCTGATGCAATCGGTCACGTTGTTCGACCACCATTACCGTCCCGGCACCCATGTACTGGCCGCCCTGGGCAATGAGCGGCTGGAAGGTGTGCGTCTGCAACAGCAAGGGAAAATCGTCGAACTGGAATGTGATCGCCTGGCCTGTGGCTTCGGTCTGATCCCCAATACCCAACTCGGCCAGGCCCTTGGCTGCGAACTTGAAGGTCTGGAGATTGCCGTCGATGCCTGGCAGACCACTCGCCGCGCTGATCATTACGCGGCGGGCGAATGCACCGGTTTCGGTGGCAGTGAACTGGCATTGGTCGAAGGCGCCATCGCTGGCCACGCCGCCGTCGGCGACCTTGATTCGGCCCGAGCATTGTGGCCGCGCCGTGCGCGTTGGCAGGGTTTCGCCGACGCCCTCAACAAGGCATTCGCCCTCGACCCGCAACTCAAGTCGCTGGCGCAACCCGACACCCTGGTGTGTCGTTGCGAAGACGTGCCTTACGCAGCGCTTGCCGAGCACACGGACTGGCGCGAGGCCAAATTGGCCAGTCGCTGCGGCATGGGCGCCTGTCAGGGCCGGGTGTGTGGCGGTGCGCTGCAGCACCTGTTCGGCTGGCAACCTTCGGCACCACGCCCGCCGTTCAGTCCGGCGCGGATCGAGACCTTGCTGTGCCTGGACGACACCCCGCCGGCCTGAATGCCGGCTCGGGGCTTTCGGCTCCGTCGCCGAGTCTTTATGATCCGGGGCATTGCCTTCAGACGCCCTGCGCCATGTATGCCTCGCTCACTACCTTCAAACCCTGCGACCTGCCCACCCTGCTGAGCAGCCTGCAACCGATTGCAGCGCTGCTCGATACCCTGTCGGACGTGGTGTTTTTCATCAAGGACCGCGAGGCACGCTACGCCTTCGTCAACCAGACCCTGGCCCGGCGCTGTGGCTTCAAACACAGTGACGAGCTGCTCGGGTGCACCGCCGACATGGTCTTTCCCGAGCGCTTCGGTCCGCTGTACACCGAACAGGACCGGCGGGTGCTGTCCACTGGCCGAGAACTGGCCGACCAACTCGAACTGCACCTGTATTACGGCAACCAGCCGGTCTGGTGCCTGACCCACAAACTCGCGCTGCGTGACCTGCAAGGTCAGATTGTCGGCCTGGCCGGCATCTCCCGCGACCTGCAAGCGCCACAGTCCAGCCATCCGGCCTTCCAGAAACTCGCAGCGGTGGACGCGCATATCCGCAGCCATTTCGCCCGTCCGATCAGCCTCGCCGAACTGACCGCGATCGCCGGGTTTTCCGTGGCGCAACTGGAGCGCCACTGCAAACGAGTGTTCCAGCTCACCCCACGACAGATGATTCACAAGGCGCGCCTGGAAGAAGGCTCCCGACTGTTGCTGCACACCGACCTGCCCATCACCGAGATCGCCCTGCGCTGCGGTTACACCGACCACAGCGCGTTCAGCCGGCAGTTCCGCGCCTTGACCAGTCTGGCGCCAAGTCAGTATCGCGAAAGCCGTCGCTGAACCCGGGCAAGTGTTCCTTTAAGGGGCGCCCGGCGTTTCCACTGCTCCTTTCTGTAACACCGCCTGCTACGGCCCGCCGAGGCGTTCTTCTCCAACGTCCTATTCCCACAATCTTGTAAGACCTTTAGCTCAACACTCGGCGAATAATTCTCGCCTCAGTTCGGAAACAGGCACGCTCATTGCTAATCACATATCGTATACGAAATCCCCAATACGATATCCAACAGCACTTTCCGACAACGAGGCCTCTATGAAAAACCCCGCATTTGCCGTAGCCCTCAGCGCTGTTCTCAGTACTTCCTTTATCGCCACCGCCCAGGCCGACAAGCTCGACGACATTATTGGTTCGGGCAAGCTGCGCTGCGCCGTGACCCTGGACTTCCCGCCGATGGGTTTTCGCGATGAAGGCAACAACCCGGCCGGTTTCGACGTGGACTACTGCCGCGACCTGGCGAAAATCCTCGGGGTCGATGCCGAAGTGGTTGAAACGCCCTTCCCCGACCGAATTCCGGCACTGGTCTCCGGGCGCGCCGACGTGATCGTTGCCTCCACCTCCGACACCCTTGAGCGGGCCAAGACCGTCGGCCTCACCGTGCCGTACTTCGCCTTCCAGATGGTGGTGCTGACCCGCGACAACACCGGCATCAACAGCTTCGCCGATATCAAAGGCAAAGCCCTGGGCAACACCAGCGGCACCTATGAAGCCATCGCTCTGGAAAAAGACGTGAAGAGCTGGGGCATCGGCACCTTCCGCGCCTATCAGTCGCAGAACGACACGCTGCTGGCGGTCGCCCAGGGCCACATCGACGCCACCGTGGTCACCAACACCGTGGCCGCCGCCACCATCAAGTCGGGCAAATACAAGAACCTGAAAATTGCCGGTAACGCGCCGTACACCATCGACTACGTGTCCCTGGGCGCCAAGCGCAACGAGTATGGCCTGCTCAACTACCTCAATCTGTTCGTCAATCAGCAGGTGCGCAGCGGCCGTTACAACGAGCTGTTCACCAAATGGGTCGGCACCGAGATTTCACCCACCGACCTGACCGTGCCCAAGGTCTATTACTGAGGTGTCCGGCATGCCTAGGCCAACCTCACTGACCGGTCGCAGCCTGGTCGCCGGCGCCGCACAAGGCGCCCTGCTGTTTGCCGATGTCGGGCTGAGTTTCTGGGGCGGGGTCGATCCATTTAGTGGAGAGATCATCGACCGTCACCACCCACTCAGCGGCGAACATCTGGCCGGCCGGGTGCTGGCGATTCCCAGTGGTCGCGGTTCGTGCACCGGCAGCAGTGTGCTGATGGAACTGATCAGCAACGGCCATGCGCCGGCCGCACTGGTGCTGGCCGAACCCGATGAGATCCTGACCCTGGGCGTGCTTGTGGCACAGACCATTTTCGAGCGTTCCCTGCCGGTGCTGTGCATCGGCCGGGAGGCCTTCGCCACCTTGCGCGGCAAGGCCTTTGCTCGGGTCGAAGCATCAACGGTGACCTTGTTCGAACACCGGCCGGGCGATGCCTGGCAGGCACTCGACAGTCCGTTGCAGACAGTAGAAAAAACCACCGCCATCGAACTCACCGAACACGATCAGGCTCTACTCGACGGCGAGCATGGCAAAGCCGCGCAAGTGGCGATGCAGATCGTCTTGCGCATGGCTGAACTGCAAGGTGCGCGCAGTCTGGTAGACGTCACCCAGGCGCACATCGACGGCTGCATTTATACCGGACCTGCGAGCCTGCGCTTTGCCGAACAACTGGTGCAGTGGGGAGCCAAAGTGCGGGTGCCGACCACCCTCAATTCGATTTCCGTCGACCAGCGCCGTTGGCGCGAGTTGGGCATTGATCCGGAGCTCGGCGTACCGGCCAGCGCCTTGGGCGATGCGTACATGGCGATGGGCGCGCAGCTGAGTTTTACCTGCGCGCCCTACCTGCTCGACAGCGCGCCGAAGGCCGGCGAGCAAATCGTCTGGGCCGAATCCAACGCCGTGGTGTATGCCAATAGCGTGCTCGGCGCACGCACCCTGAAATACCCGGATTACCTGGATATCTGCATCGCCCTGACCGGCCGCGCGCCGCTGATCGGCTGCCATCTGGACGCGCAACGTAAAGCGAGTCTGCAAATCGAATTGCCGGATTTGCCTGAGTTGGACGATGCCTTCTACCCGCTGCTCGGTTACCACAACGGTGCCTTGGCCGGCAGCCGGATTCCGCTGGTGCTGGGACTGGAACAGAGCAAGCCGAGCCTGGACGATTTGAAAGCCTTCGGCGCCGCTTTCGCCACTACCTCCGCCGCGCCGCTGTTCCACATCGCCGGGGTGACCCCGGAAGCACTCGACCCGGCACAGGTGCTGGAAGCGAATGTCCCCGTGCCGGTGGAAAAGATCCGCCTGAAGGATTTGCTGCTCAGTTGGCGCGAGCTCAACAGTGCCCGCGACAGCCGGGTGGATGTGGTCTCGCTGGGCAATCCGCACTTCTCTCTTAGCGAATTCGCGCATCTGGCGCGACTGTGCCGAGGGCGGCACAAACACCCCGAGGTGGTGCTCGCCATCACCTGCGGTCGTGCTGTGCTGGAGCAGGCCCGCGAGGCGGGACATATCGCGGTGATCGAAACCTTCGGCGCAACCCTGGTCACTGACACCTGCTGGTGCATGCTCGGCGAGCCGGTGATCCCGCTGGCCGCCAAAACCTTGATGACCAACTCGGGCAAATACGCCCATTACGCACCCGGCCTGGTGGGCCGCAAGGTGCACTTCGCCAACCTCGCCGAATGTGTCGACGCCGCCTGCAGCGCCACGGCCAGTGGTCGTTTGCCGACCTGGCTGCAATCGGCCGCCTCACTGGAGAGCCACGCGCATGTTTGATTACACCTTCCAATGGCGCGCGACCCTGCGCGCCCTGCCGGACATGCTGGCCGGCGCCTGGGTCACCTTCGAGACCGCCGCGCTGTCGATGATTTTCGGCGTGCTGATCGCCCTGGCCCTGACGGTGATGCGCGAAGCCAAACAGCCGTTGTTGCGCGGCATCGGCAACGGCTGGGTGTCGATCGCCCGCAACACGCCGTCGCTGTTCCAGATCTATGTCCTCTACTTCGGCCTCGGCTCACTGGGTTTGCATGTCAGCTCATGGTTCGCGCTGCTGGCCGGGATCACCTTCAACAACGCCGGTTACCTGGCGGAAAACTTTCGCGGTGGCCTCAAGGCGGTGCCCGGCACGCAGGTGCGCGCCGCGCGTTCGCTGGGCATGAGTGCCTTCCAGGCTTACCGGATGATCATCGTCCCGCAGCTACTGCGCATCGTGTTCTACCCGTTGACTAACCAAATGGTCTGGGCGGTGTTGATGACATCGCTGGGGGTGATCGTCGGGCTGAACAATGACCTCACCGGCGTGACCCAGGATTACAACGTCAAGACGTTCCGCACCTTCGAATATTTCGCCATCGCCGCGGTGCTGTATTACCTGATTGCCAAGGCGATCGTCGCCGTCGCCCGGCTGATGGCCTGGCGACTGTTCCGCTACTGAGGAGGTGAGCATGTTGACCACCAGTTTTTCCTGGAATGACCTGTTGTTCTTGCTGGATGGTGCCTGGGTCACTCTGAAACTCACGTTCTGGTCGATCATCCTCGGCTCCGTCGCCGGGTTGCTGTTCGGCTTGCTGCGGGCGCTGTTGCCACGCGCCAGCCTGCCGCTGGCGTGGGTGCTGGACGTGTTTCGCAGCGTGCCGTTGCTGATCCAGTTTGTGTTGTTCAACTCGCTGAAAAGTATTGTCGGCTTGAACATCAGTGCCTTCAGCGTCGGCTGCATTGTGCTCGGGGTCTATGCCGCCGCGTACTTCACCGAGATCGTGCGCAGCGGCGTCCTTTCAGTGCCGTTCACCGTGCGCCGGGCCAGTCGCTCCCTGGGCCTGAGTTTCCTCCAGGACCTGCGCTGGATCGTCCTGCCGATGGCCACGCGGGTGGCGTTTCCCGGCTGGCTGAACCTGGTGCTCAGCGTGATGAAAGACACCGCGCTGGTGATGTGGATCGGCATCGTCGAACTGCTGCGCGCCTCGCAAACCATCGTGACCCGCATTCAGGAACCGCTGCTGGTGCTGTGCATCGCGGGCCTCATCTACTACGTCATGAGCCTGGTGGTCGCTCGCCTCGGCGCTCGTCTGGAAAGAAGGTGGCAAGAAAATGATTGAGATCGACAACGTACACAAATCCTTCGGCAACCTCGAAGTGGTCAAGGGCGTCAACCTGACGGTGAACAAGGGCGAGGTGGTGTCGATCATCGGCGGCTCCGGCTCGGGCAAATCGACCCTGCTGATGTGCATCAACGGCCTGGAGCCGATCCAGAAAGGCAACATCCGCGTCGACGGTGTCGAGGTCCATCACAGCGCCACCGACCTCAACCGCCTGCGGCAGAAGATCGGCATCGTCTTCCAGCAATGGAACGCGTTCCCGCACCTGACCGTGCTGGAAAACGTGATGCTGGCGCCGCGCAAAGTGCTGGGCAAGAGCAAGGCCGAAGCCGAGGAACTGGCGGTGAAACAACTGACCCACGTCGGTCTGGGCGACAAGCTCAAGGCCTTTCCCGGCAAGCTCTCTGGCGGCCAGCAACAGCGCATGGCGATTGCCCGCGCCCTGGCCATGTCGCCGGACTACATGCTGTTCGACGAAGCCACTTCGGCCCTCGACCCGCAACTGGTGGGCGAGGTGCTGGACACCATGCGCATGCTCGCCGAAGACGGTATGACCATGGTGTTGGTGACGCATGAGATTCGCTTTGCCCGGGATGTGTCTGATCGTGTGGCGTTCTTTCGCAATGGGCTGGTGCATGAGATCGGTTCGCCGGATCAGGTGATTGGGAATCCGGTGCATGCCGAAACTGCGGCGTTTCTGAAATCAGTGAAGTAACCGATGGCCCCATCGCGAGCAGGCTCGCTCCCACAGGGTTTGGTGGTGTACACAAAATCAGTGTGGGAGTGAGCCTGCTCGCGATGAGGCCCTAACAGACAAAACAAGGAGCAGACCATGCGCTCATCGAAAGTCATCCATGTCGTCAGCTGCCACGCCGAAGGCGAAGTCGGCGATGTGATCGTCGGCGGCGTCGCGCCGCCACCCGGGGCCACCGTGTGGGAACAGTCGCGCTGGATTGCCAAGGATCAGACCCTGCGCAACTTCGTCCTCAACGAGCCGCGCGGTGGCGTGTTCCGCCACGTCAACTTGCTGGTGCCGGCCAAGGATCCTCGGGCGCAGATGGCCTGGATTATCATGGAACCGGCCGATACACCGCCGATGTCCGGTTCCAACTCACTGTGCGTGGCCACCGTGTTGCTCGACAGCGGCATCCTGCCGATGACTGAACCGCAAACCCGGCTGGTGCTCGAAGCGCCGGGCGGGCTGATCGAAGCGGTGGCCGACTGCCGTGACGGCAAGGTCGAACGGGTGGAAATCAAGAACGTGCCCTCCTTCGCTGACCGCCTCGACGCCTGGATCGAAGTCGAAGGCCTCGGCTCATTGCAGGTCGACACCGCGTACGGCGGCGACAGTTTTGTGATCGCCGATGCCAAGCGCCTGGGCTTTTCCATTCGTCCTGATGAAGCGGCGGAACTGGTCGAGGTCGGGCTGAAAATCACCCGCGCGGCCAATGAACAACTGGGCTTCGTTCATCCGCTGAACCCCGAGTGGTCGCACATTTCCTTCTGCCAGATCGCGGCGCCCCTCGTCTATGAAAACGGCATCGCCACCGGCGCCAACGCGGTGGTGATCCAACCTGGCAAGATCGACCGTTCGCCGACCGGCACCGGCTGCTCGGCGCGCATGGCGGTGCTGCAGGCGAAGGGCTTGATGCAGGTCGGCGAGCGTTTTATCGGCCGTTCGATCATCGGTTCCGAGTTTCACTGCCGCATCGATTCGCTGACCGAAGTGGCCGGACGCCCGGCGATCTACCCGTGCATTTCCGGCCGGGCCTGGATCACTGGCACTCACCAATTGCTGCTCGATCCGAGCGATCCGTGGCCACAAGGCTATCGCCTCTCTGACACTTGGCCTGGGGCCTGAGCACAGCCTTACAAACCCTCATCCAAAACTCTGACAAACGGCTAGCAAAAAAAACCCTCGTAACTGAAAAAAGCACTGGCCGAGTCTATTCACTTGAAATATCGTATACGAAATACAATTAACAAACCGGAGGCAACAATGAGCAAGCGCATTAACTGGAGTGGTGTTTTCCCCGCGGTGACCACTCAATTCAACGACGACTTCTCCATCAACCTGGAAAAAACCCATCAGGTGATTTCCAACGTGATCCGTGACGGCGTGTCGGGCCTGGTGGTGTGTGGTTCGGTGGGGGAAAACACCTCGCTGAGCGCCGAAGAAAAAATCGCCGTGACCGAAGTCGCGGTCGACGCTTCCCGTGGTCGCGTGCCGGTGATTTGCGGTGTGGCCGAATTCACCAGCATTCAAGCGGCCAAGGTGGCCAACGCAGTGCGCCGGGTCGGCGTCGACGGCGTCATGCTGATGCCGGCGCTGGTCTACGGTTCCAAGCCGTTCGAGACCGCCGAGCACTACCGCTACGTGGCGAAAAACGCCGACGTACCGCTGATGGTTTACAACAACCCGCCGATCTACAAAAACGACGTGACCCCGGACATCCTGATTTCCCTGGCCGATTGCGACAACGTGGTGTGCTTCAAGGATTCCTCCGGTGATACCCGTCGTTTTATCGACGTGCGCAATGAAGTGGGCGACCGTTTTGTACTGTTCGCCGGCCTTGATGACGTGGTGCTGGAAAGCATCGCCGTGGGGGCCGAAGGCTGGGTCTCGGGCATGTCCAACGTGTTCCCGAAAGAAGGCGAAACCATTTTCCGCCTGGCCAAGGCCGGTCGCTTCGCCGAAGCCATGCCGATCTACGAATGGCTGATGCCGATCCTGCACCTCGACGCCCGTGCCGACCTGGTGCAGTGCATCAAGCTGTGCGAAGCCATCGCCGGTCGCGGCAGCGCCCTGACTCGCCCTCCACGCCTGGCCCTGCCGGAAGCCGATCGGGTTTTCGTCGAGCAGATCATGGCCAAGGCCCTGGCCAATCGTCCGGAACTGCCGGACGTCGGTCTCTGAGTGATTGCCGGGCGGGGGCCATCGCGGATCGCAGCGCCGGCCCCACCATCCCTCGCCACAGTTTTGTGTCCGGCGCGCCTTTCCCTTTGCCCCCATTTCGACGGGAGTTTTCCATGCCCCACATCATCGGCCACAACTACATCGGCGGCGCACGCAGTGCCGTCGGCAACATCACCGTGCAAAGCCATGACGCCAGCACCGGTGAAGCGCTGCCCTACTCGTTCACGCAAGCCACCGTTGAGGAAGTGGACGCCGCTGCCCAGTCCGCGGCGGCAGCCTACCCGGCCTTTCGCAATTTGCCGGCGAGCCGCCGCGCAGAATTCCTCGAGGCTATCGCCGCGCAACTGGATGCGCTGGACGATGAGTTCGTTGCCCTGGTCACCCGTGAGACGGCGCTGCCGACCGGGCGCATTCAGGGTGAGCGCGGCCGCACCAGCGGTCAGATGCGCTTGTTCGCTCAGGTCCTGCGCCGTGGCGATTTCTACGGTGCGCGTATCGACCGCGCCTTGCCCGACCGTCAGCCGCTGCCACGTGTGGATTTGCGTCAGTACCGGATCGGCGTCGGTCCGGTCGCGGTGTTCGGTGCGAGCAATTTCCCGTTGGCGTTCTCCACCGCCGGTGGCGACACCGCTGCCGCCCTGGCCGCCGGTTGTCCAGTGGTGTTCAAGGCCCACAGTGGGCATATGGCGACTGCTGAACTCGTGGCCGATGCGATCCTGCGCGCCGCCGAGCAAGCCGGCATGCCCAAGGGTGTGTTCAACATGATCTACGGCGCGGGTGTCGGCGAAGCGTTGGTCAAGCATCCGGCGATCCAGGCAGTGGGTTTTACCGGTTCACTCAAGGGTGGACGCGCCCTCTGCGACATGGCCGCCGCACGGCCTCAGCCGATTCCGGTGTTCGCCGAAATGAGCAGCATCAATCCGGTGCTGGTGCTGCCCGAAGCCCTGCGACTGAGGGGCGAGAAAATCGCCAGTGAACTCGCCGCGTCAGTGGTGCTCGGTTGCGGCCAGTTCTGCACCAATCCCGGCTTGGTAATCGGCATTCGCTCCCCCGAGTTCAGCGCATTTGTTGAATCACTCAGTGCGGCAATGGCCGACCAGCCGGGGCAAACCATGCTCAATGCCGGGACGTTAACCAGCTACGTCAAGGGCGTGCAGGCACTGCACGCGCATCCGCACATCAGCCACCTCGCTGGCCGCGAACAACAGGGCAAGCAGGCCCAGCCGCAGCTGTTCAAGGCCGACGTCAGCCTGTTGCTCAGTGGCGATCCGCTGTTGCAGGAAGAAGTTTTCGGGCCGACTACCGTGTTGGTAGAAGTGGCCGACAAGGCCGAACTGCAACGGGCATTGCAGAGTTTGCACGGTCAACTCACGGCCACTCTGATTGCCGAAGCCGGTGACTTGCAAACCCATGGCGAACTGCTGCCGTTGCTTGAACAGAAAGTCGGCCGGGTGCTGTTCAACGGCTACCCGACCGGCGTCGAAGTCTGCGATGCAATGGTGCATGGCGGCCCTTACCCGGCCACCTCCGATGCCCGTGGCACCTCGGTCGGCAGCCTGGCCATCGAGCGTTTCCTGCGTCCGGTGTGCTATCAGAACTGCCCGGATGAGCTCTTGCCCGACGCGCTGAAAAATGCCAATCCGCTGGGCATTGCCCGTCTGGTCGATGGCAATAGCCACCGCGAACCGCTGTAAAACCACTCAATCGAGTAGCGACCTCCTGTAGGAGTGAGCCTGCTCGCGATAGCGGTGGGTCAGCTTGCAGCAGTGTTGAATGTGCCGCCGTCATCGCGAGCAGGCTCGCTCCCACAGTTTGACCTGCGGCGGTCCTTGATTGTTGTGTCACTACCAATCCCCTGTGGGAGTGAGCCTGCTCGCGATAGCGGTGGGTCAGTTGGCAGCAGTGCTGAATGTACCGCCGCCATCGCGAACAGGCTCACTCCCACAGGGGGGTTGGTTGCCCTCCGTTTCTTCAATCCAGCAGGGCTTTCAAGTCGTTGTACAAGGCTTCGGGAATCTGCACGCCCTCCACCAGGCTGCGCGCTCTCGCCTCGTAACGCCGTTGCGACGGCAAGCGCGCGCCCTGCCCTTGTATGCTCTGGAACATCACTTCGGCACGGGCCAGATGCTGCTCGGTGGCCTCGCCGAGAAAGCGTCGCGGATCGAGGGCGATGATCAGCTCGCCGTGGTACGGCGACGATTTGCTGCCCGCGTCGTACGCCAACGATTCGGCACTGGTCAGGTCACCAATCAACGGCCCGGCGATCAATTCCACCATGGCGGCCAGCGCCGAACCCTTGTGCCCACCGAACGTCAGCATCGCGCCCGCATCGAGTACCACGTTCGCATCAGTACTCGGCTGCCCGTCTGCATCGACGCCCCAACCTTCGGGAATCGCTTTGCCGGCACGTCGATGCAACTCGATCTCGCCACGGGCAATCGCACTGGTGGCGAAGTCGAACACAAACGGATCCTTGCCCGAACGCGGCCAGCCAAACGCAATGGGATTAGTGCCGAACACCGGCTGACTGCCCCCCGCCGGCGCGACCCAGGCATGGCTGGGATTACACGCCAGCGCTACGAGGCCGGCAGCAGTGAGCTGCTCGATCTCGACCCACAAGGCAGAAAAATGCACACAGCGATTGATCGCCAGCGCTGCAATCCCGTTTGCCCGGGTTTTCTCCTCCAGCAATGGCAGCCCCGCCTGAAATGCCAATTGGGAGAAACCACCCGCCGCATCAACCCGCACAATCGAAGGTGCCTGATCGATCACCCGTGGCTCGGCATCGGCCACCACCTTGCCGGCCCTCAGCGAATTCACACAGCCCAATACCCGATACAAACCGTGGGAGGCGCAGCCATCGCGCTCGCCGGCAATCACCGTGGCGGCCACCGCCTGAGCGTGGGCAAGGTTAAAACCATTGTGCAGCAAGATCGATTCGGCCAGCTCGCGAGCTTCGGCAAGGGACAGTCGTTTCATCATCAACTCCTTGGTCAGACCGTCCAGACTGGCCCATTCCTGACGCCACGGCTTGATCGCTTTAAGCCCGGTCGACGACGAATTCGGCATATCCCGCCAATAAGCCATTCGTCGGCTGGACCTGCCACCGCCCCTTGACACTGATTGAGCTCTGCGCGAGTATTATTTCAATCGCATACGATACAATCGTATACGACACACAAGCCGCACCTATTGAAACATTGAGGATTCATTCCATGAGCAAGATCGAAAAAGTACTGGCCACCGGCAAAACCCACACCACCGTCAGCCACGCTGGCACTACCTCGCGCGGCCATGACGGCAGCCTCGACATCACCTTGTCGACACCCGGCATCGCCAAGCCCGCCCACGTGTTCGCAGCCACCCAGCCGCACCCGACTGCCGAGCAACTGTTCGCCGGCGCCTGGTCGGCCTGCTACACCGCCGCCGTCGGGCTGGTGGCCGGTGAGATGAACGTGGTGCTGCCGTCTGATCTGTCTGTCGACATCGAAGTCGATCTGGGTCAGACCGGTCCAGCCTATTTCCTACAGGCTCGATTGACCCTGCGGGTGCCGGGTTTGTCCCACGATATCGCCACGAGACTGGCGCACACCGCCGATCAAATCTGCCCGTACTCAAAAGCGACGCGGGGTAACATTGACGTGGCCCTGAACGTCCTCACGGCTTGACGCACCGCTTCGATCGGCATTCAAGTGCGCCATATATATCGCATACGCTTTATGCGCATACGAATCACAACCCCTACCAAATATTGAGGACACAACCATGAACAAGATTGAAAAAGTCCTGGCTACAGGCAAAACCCACACCACATTCAGCGACGGTAACAACTCTTCCCGCGGCCTCGCCATGCAGCTCTCGTCGCCTGGAAACCCTCGGCTGGCACACGAGTTCGCCGCCATTGTGCCGCACCCCACTGCAGAGCAGTTTTTCGCCGGCGCATGGTCGGCCTGCTACACCGCTGCCGTCGAACTGGCGGCGAAAAATATGCAGGTGACACTGCCGCCCAATCTGGCCATCGATATTGAGGTCGATCTGGGCCAAACCGGCCCGGCCTACTTCCTCCAGGCCCGGCTGACCCTTCGCGTGCCAGGCTTGACGCAAGATGTCGCGACGGAGCTGGCGCACGCCGCCGACCAAATCTGCCCGTACTCGAAGGCAACGCGCGGCAATATCAACGTGGTCATCAACGCCCTGACCGCGTGATGCAACGTACGACCGGTTCGACTTTCGCCGTCGAACCGGTTGCTACCTCAGTTAGAGTCATGCCGATACTATCGCACACGAGTTATATTTCACTTTTTTGCGAGCCATTCGTCTTTGGCCAACGAGGATGTACATGAAACCCACCGACAACGTCGTCCCCGACAACCTGAAGCTTTCCGAATTTCTGTGTTTTGCGGTCTATTCCACCAACCTGGCCTTCGGCAAGGCGTACAAGCCAATACTCGAGCAGCTTGGGCTGACCTATACGCAATACATCACCATCGTCGCGCTATGGGAGGAAGACCATCAGACCGTCGGCAGCCTGGGCGAGAAGCTGTTTCTGGAATCGAACACGCTGACCCCGATCCTGAAGAAGCTGGAAGCGATGGGCTTTTTGCAAAGGCAGCGCGATCCCGAGGACGAGCGCCAGGTGCGCATCAGCCTGACGAAGAACGGTCGACAGCTGCGCGAAAGCCAACCGGAAATGGGCCTCGCCGACGCGACAGGCCTGACGCTCGACGAGTTCGCGCTCCTGCAGAAGGCGATCGTGAAGTTGCGCGGCAATCTGATCAAGTCGACGAAAGCCGGGGAATGAGCCGGCGTGTGCACTAGCGCACAGCTTCATCCCGCACCACCCCGCGCTCCTCCAGCAAGCGCACAAACATGGTCAGGCTTTGCGACACCGTCCCCCGGCGCCACACCAGCCAGGTGCGCAAATAGCGGAACGATTCCGATAGCGGCCAGACGCTCACCGTGGTGCATCCGGGCATGCTGTTGAGCATGCTGCGGGGCATCAGCGCCAGGCCAGCACCGGCGCTGACGCACGCCAGCATGCCGTGGTAGGACTCCATTTCGAAAATCTTGCCGGGCACCGCCGCGTCCTTGGCGAACCAGCTTTCGAAGTGGTGTCGATAGGAGCAATTGGAGCGAAAGGCATAGATGTTTTCGCCATTGACGTCTCGCGCACGATGGATCGGGGAATGGTTGAGCGGTGCGATCACCACCATTTCTTCCTCGAACGCCGGCACGCCCTCCAATGCCGGGTGCAGCACCGGCCCGTCGACAAACGCGGCCGCCAGTCGTCCCGACAACACGCCGTCGATCATGGTCCCCGAAGGTCCGGTGGACAGGTCCAGCTCGACCTTGGCGTGCTTCTGGTTATACGCAGCCAATAGCTCAGGGATACGCACCGCAGCGGTGCTCTCCAGTGACCCCAGCGGAAACGATCCCTGCGGTTCTTCGCCCGCCACGGTCGCGCGAGCCTCCTGGACCAGATCGAGAATGCGCCGGGCATAGTCGAGGAAACTCCAGCCGGCCGGCGACAGGCGCAGGCGACTCTTCTCGCGGATAAACAGGTCCACGCCCAGATCCAGCTCCAGCTGCTTGATCCGCGTCGTCAGGTTCGACGGCACCCGGTGGATGTGCTGAGCCGCCGCGCTGATGCTGCCGTGCTCGGCGACGGCTTTGAAAATTTCCAGCTGTACCAGATCCAAGTCATTCTCCAAACGTGAACGTTATGCTCAGTATTATTCAGTTTCCAGAAAACAATCGCCACCGTAACCTGAGCGCATCCCCACCTCGCAGGACGGTGCCATGACCCAAGTTTCCAGCCTCACCCATGCCATTTCGATCAACCCCGCCAACGGCGAGCAGATCGGCCACTACCCTTTCGAATCCGCATCGGCACTGGATGCCGCCCTGTCCCGCGCCGCTGCCGGGTTCCGCGCCTGGCGCAGCAAACCGGTTGATCAACGCTCGCAGTTGTTGATCGCCCTGGCTGGAGCATTGCGCGGCAACGCCGCCGCGATGGCCAACATGATCACCCTGGAAATGGGCAAGCCGATCACTCAGGCGCGCGGCGAAATCGAAAAATGCGCGCAGCTCTGCGAGTGGTACGCCGAACACGGCCCGGCGATGCTGAGCGCGGAACCGACGTTGGTGGAAGGCGGCAAGGCGCGCATTGAATACCGCCCGCTCGGCCCGATTCTCGCCGTGATGCCGTGGAACTTCCCGATCTGGCAGGTCCTGCGCGGCGCCGTTCCAGCGTTGATCGCCGGCAACACCTACGTGCTCAAACATGCGCCCAACGTGATGGGCAGCGCCTATCTGTTGCATGAGGCCTTCAAGCAGGCCGACTTCCCTGAAGGTGTCTTCGAGGTCATCAATGTCACGCCGGACGGCGTCTCCACCGCGATCGCCGACCCGCGCATCGCGGCAGTCACCCTCACCGGCAGTGTGCGAGCCGGCATGGCCATCGGCGCGCAGGCCGGCGCTGCATTGAAGAAGTGCGTACTGGAACTGGGCGGGTCCGATCCGTTCATCGTCCTTAATGATGCCGACCTCGACGAAGCGGTCAAAGCCGCCGTGATTGGCCGCTACCAGAACACCGGGCAAGTTTGCGCGGCGGCCAAACGCTTGATTGTCGAGCAAGGCATCGTCGAGGAATTCACGCGCAAGTTCGTCGAAGCCACGCGAAAACTGGTGGTCGGCGATCCACTGGCCGCAGACACTTACATCGGTCCGATGGCTCGCTTTGATCTGTGTGATGAACTGGATCAACAGGTGCGCGACACCCTGGAAGAAGGCGCGACGCTGTTGATGGGCGGCAAGAAGGCTGAAGGCCCTGGCAACTTTTACGAGCCCACGGTCTTCGGTGATGTCACCGACCAGATGACCTCGTTCAAACAGGAGCTGTTTGGCCCGGTGGCCTCGATCATCACGGCACGCGATGCGGCCCATGCTCTGGCACTGGCGAATGACAGTGAGTTCGGCCTCGCTTCAACCATCTACACACGCAACGTCGAGCTTGCCGAGCAGATGGCCGATGAACTGGAAACCGGTGGTGTGTTCATCAATGGCTATTGCGCCTCCGATCCGCGCGTTACCTTTGGCGGCGTGAAGAAAAGCGGGTTTGGCCGTGAGCTCTCGCATTTCGGTGTGCGCGAATTCTGCAATGCCCAGACGGTGTGGCTGGATCGGCGCTGATTGCATAACGAAACCCGGGAGCCTTTGGGCTCCCGGGCTCGCGCGCTATTCGTTCAGGTAATACAGCTTGTTCACAATCATCCAGCGATAGTTGATGTTCAGTAGCGACAGGTAATCGGTAAATCGCATGCCGAGATATTCATCAATGACTTTTACCGCGGCGGCATCGCCCGTGATATCGATGCTTTGCACTTCCCAAAACGGTTTGACCTCTTTGGGTGCCGGCCCTTCGGCCTTGATCGCGCCGATAAATTCCTCCAGGGTTAACCATTCAAGCTTGTCTTCGTAATGGCCGATGATGCGGCAAGAAGGATGAAAGGCTTGTCGCAGCAACGCTTCATCGGCGAACACCATGCCTTCCACATAATTGCGGACCACCACGTTGATGTGTTCTTTAGCCAGCGATTGAGTCGTCATGTCATACCTCCAGCGTTCTCGTCCTCGCACCGCCGGATCAGGTTGTTCGATCGTCTATTCCACCCTGAAAGTCTAGCACCGCGCGCTTAACCCTCCCGGACGGCGACTATGATGTTGGGGGGCCATGGCAGATAGCCTTCGGACAATACCTGACAAGCTTCGACAATTTGCCTAACCCACCACATCAATCAACTGCTCGCGCTGCGCCCCCGTCAGCATCGGACCGAAACCGGCACCGGCATTTTCCGCCATGTAACGCGGGTTGCCGGTGCCGGGGATCACGCAGGTCACCGCCGAATGCGTCAGCAGGAACTTGAGCGCCAGTTGCGCCCAGCTGTTGACCCCCACTTGCGCGGCCCAACCCGGTAGTGGTTTGCCCTTCAAACGGGCGAGCAAATCACCGCCGCCGAAGGGACGATTGCAGATCACCGCCACGCCCCGCTCGCGACACAGCGGCAAGATACGTTTCTCGACGCCGCGATCGTCCAGGGCATAGTTGATCTGCAAAAAGTCCAACGGCTCGGCCTTGAGCACCGCTTCCACCTCGTCATACGCCGACGCCGTGTAATGAGTGATGCCGATGTAACGAATGCGCCCTTCTTCCTTCCATTTACGCAGCGTAGGCAAATGGGTTTTCCAGTCCAGCAGGTTGTGAATCTGCATCAGGTCGATCCGGTCGGTCTGCAACAGTTTGAAGGACTGTTCCATCTGCGCGATGCCTTCTTCGCGGCCACGGGTCCACACCTTGGTGGCCAGGAAGGCCGGCGAGCGCGGCTCATGCACCGACAACAGTTCACCGGTGGTCTGCTCGGCGCGGCCGTACATGGGCGAACTGTCGATCACCTTCCCGCCCTTCTCGAACAACGCGCGCAGCACCGCAGGCAGTTGCTTGTAGTCCGGACTTGAAGGCTCGACATCAAAGCCGCGATACGTGCCCAACCCGACAATCGGTAGGAGTTCGGCGCTGGATGGAATGGCCCGGGTCAGCATGTTCTTGCCTCCTGTTTCGGTCGACGGCGTGGATGCTGCAAACGCTGGATCGAAGGTGAAAACCGCCGAAGCACCGGCAGCCAGTGTGAGTATTTTTCGACGCGAGTACCCATCAGTGTGGCTCATGGAATTGTCCTTCCACATTTTTGCTGTCAGCCCTTTGCGCCTGCTGCCTGGCCAGCCACACGCATAACCCGCCCCACAACCCGGCAAACGGCACGATCACCAGCGCCACCAGACCGAAACCCGCTCCCAGCGCCGTCAACCCGGCGGACAACCAGCCACTGGCGGCATCTCCACCGCGATACACCAAGGTCTCGATCACATTCTTGGCCTTGTACTTTTCTTCCCGGCTGACCACGGTCCACAGCACTTCCCGCGCTGGCCGCACGATGGCGAACTCGACCGCACGGCGCAGCCCCTGCGCCAGCGCCACGGTTGCCGGCACGGGCGCCAGGGCCATGGCAGCGAACGCCACGATCGTCGCCAATGGCAAGGCTGCCAGCGCCCCGCCGATGCCAATCAAGCGGATCAACGGCGCCGTCAACAGCAACTGAAAGACCAACGTCAGCGCCGACACGATCAAATCGACGACGGCGAAGAATTGCGTCCGGCTGGCCACATCAGCATAGCTACCAGCGACAATTCGTCCCTGTTCGAAATACAACAAGGTCGCTGCGCTGGTGTGCAACAGCATGAACAGCACCAGCCCCAGCAGATACGGCGAGCGCAGAATCAGGGTGATGCCGGCGAGCATGCCGCCGCCCATGCGCCGGTCCTCCAGCGACCGACGGCCGGATTGCGCTTCGGTACGGGACAGCAGCGCCCCGTAGCAGCGCACCGCAACTTCCAGCAGCACTGCGGCGGCGAGGGTCAATGCCACCGGGCCGAACCGGGTGGCCATGGTCGCCGCCAACAAAGGCCCGATGAAAGTGCCCAGCGTTCCTCCGGCCGCGACGAAGCCGAACAGCCGCCGCCCTTGTTCGCTGGAAAACCGATCCACCAACACGCTCCAGAAGATGGAGACGATGAACAGGTTGTAGATGCTGATCCAGACGAAAAACACCCGGCCGACCGCCACCGGCGCAACGTGGTTGGCAATCAACACGCCAAACACCAGCATAGACAAAGCGATCAACCGATAGATCAACGGCACGAAACGAGTGGCCGGCAACCGCGAAACCAATGCGCCAAACAACGGCACCATCAATAGCATCACCACGAAGGTCGCCGTGAACAGCCACTGCAACTTGTCGGCGCCGCCTTCCAGGCCCAAGGCATCGCGCAGCGGTCGCACCAGGTAATAGCTGGCCAGCACGCAGAAATGGAAGGCGAAACCCAGCCTCAGCGCCGCTCTTTCCGACGGCAGGACGTTGAGCCATTTCACAGCGATGGGCATTGGAGCCCTCCCGGTGCGTCGCGCAAGCGGTCTACTACACTCTGACAGCAATCAAGCGATCGCCGTCTTTCGGCCAGAGCCGTCAATGCCGCCCACTAAAGTTAGCCGAATGCCACGAATCCTGGTGTCAATCGTCGTCATCATCGCCGTCGTTTACCTGGCGCTCTGCGCTGCGCTGTTCGTGTTCCAGCGCGCACTCATTTACTTCCCGCAACCCCGCGCCATCGGCACCTCGGCAACGCTGCTCACGCTGTCGGTCGACGACGCGCAGGTGCTGGTGTCCGTCAGGCCGCACGAGGGGGCCAAAGCATTGATCTATTTCGGCGGAAATGCCGAGGACGTCTCCCGAAGCCTGCCTTCGTTTTCCGAAGCCTTTGCCGATCACGCCGTCTACTTGATGCACTACCGAGGCTACGGCGGCAGTTCCGGATCGCCTTCCGAGGAGATGATTTCGCGCGACGCCCTGACCTTGTTTGACTTGGTCTACGCCACCCATCCGCACATTACGGTGGTCGGTCGCAGCCTGGGCTCGGGGGTCGCCGTACGCCTCGCCAGCCAACGCCCGGCGGCGCGTCTGTTGCTGATCACGCCCTACAACAGTGTTGAAGAACTCGCTGCGCGACAATTCCCCATTTTCCCGGTGAAGTGGTTGCTCAAGGACACCTTTGCATCCTGGAAGTACGCCACCCACATCACGGTGCCGACGCTGTTGATCGCGGCGGAGCACGACGAAGTGATACCGCGTTCCAGCACCGAGCGGCTCTTCACACATTTCGCCAAAGGGGTGGCAACGCTGAAAGTCATACCGGGTACCGGGCACAACTCGATATCCGACAGCCCCGAGTACCTCAAGGTGCTGGGCGATGGGTTGTGAGTGGCCAGTAGCGGACTGTACTTTTCAAAACAGGTGGCGACGGGCGACTTCGGGCTAAGAATAAGCCCCAATCACCCACTTCACTTTTTCCAGCGCCTCCCGCAGTGCGCCCATCTCAGCCGACCCCAGCGCCAGGCGAATCGCATGCGGTACATGGGCAGAAGTGGCAAACGGCTCAGCGGTTGAAATCGCGACTTTTTCCCGCAGCAAGGCCGCGGCGATCTGGTCGGCCCTCGCATCTTCAGACAAAGGCAGCCAAAGAAAATACGACGACGGGTGGCGAATACATGGAAGGCCCGCCAGCACTTCTGCGGCCATGATTTGCCTGGCCTGCGCATCCTGGCGTTTTTCCGCTTCCAGTTGCATGACGGTGCCATCGTCGAGCCACGTGCTCGCGATGGCCGTCAGCACGCCTGGGGTATTCCAGGTGGTCGCCCTGATCGTGCGCTCCAGCGCGGGCACTTTTTCGATCGGGGCGGCGACGAAACCTACACGCAGCCCAGTGGCCACACTCTTGGAAAGCCCTGAAACGTAGACGGTCCGTTCGGGGGCGAGTTGCGCTATCGGTGCCGGCGGGTTCTCGGCAAGGAAGGCATAGGCGGCGTCCTCGATGATCAGCAAGTCATGCTTGCGCGCGATGGTCACCAGCAAATCGCGCTGATGGGCACTCATGACCCACCCCAGTGGATTGTGCAGCGTCGGCATCGAGTACACCGCCCGCACGCGGCGATTCCGGCACAGGCTGTCCAGCGCCTCCAGATCAGGTCCTTGTTCGGTCACGGGAATAGGCACGATTTCAAGGTGCAAGGCTTCGGCCAGCACGATGAAGCCTGAATAGGTCAGTGCATCCGCTGCAATCACATCACCGGGTTGCAGCAGCGCCATCATCGTCACGGCCAGCCCATGCTGGGCGCCACTGACCATCAACACTTGCTCGGCCTCCACCGTCAGGCCTCGGGCGAGCAGATGACGCGCCACCGAGGCGCGCTCATGCAGGCGCCCGGCGTGTGGCTGGTAGCGCAACAGGGATTCCAGATCACCGCCCGAGGCGAGCTGACGCAGCGCATTTCGCAAGAGTTCTGCCTGCCCTGGCAGGGACGGATAGTTAAAGTTGAGGTCGGTCATGCCCACGGCCACGCTTTTCTGGTCGATGCCCAAGCCCGGCGGCAACGACGTTTCCCGCACGAACGTGCCTCGCCCTGTCTCGCCGCTGACCAGCCCCATGGCTTCGAGCTCTGCATAGACGCGACTGGCGGTTACCAGCGCCAGCCCTTCTTTCGCCGCCAATTGCCGATGCGTCGGCAAACGCGTGCCCGGCAACAATCGGCCTGAGCGGATGTCAGCCGCCAAAGCATCCACTAATGACTTGTATCGTGAGCGAGGCATGTCGAGATGTATCCATGACAATTTTTTGATTGTAGTGATCGTCGCTCATACGATGGATCTCTGCAAATTCAGAGTGCCTTGAAATGGAACGGACCCTGCAAAACCCAATGACGGAAAAGACCGCGAGCGGATGGCTCAACGGGTTCATCGGCGTGCTGATTTTCAGCGGCTCGCTGCCGGCCACCCGGTTGGCCGTGCTGGAATTCGACCCGGTGTTCCTGACCGTTGCCCGAGCGGCGATTGCCGGGCTCCTGGCGCTTTGCATGCTGGTGCTGTTTAAAGAAAAACGCCCCGCCAAGCATCAGCTTATGCCTTTGGCGATCGTGGCAATGGGCGTTGTGGTGGGGTTTCCGCTGCTGACGGCGTTGGCGTTGCAGTACGTGACGTCGGCGCATTCTATCGTCTTCGTTGGTTTGTTACCGCTCGCCACTGCGGTGTTTGGTGTGTTGCGCGGCGGGGAACGACCACGGCCGGTGTTCTGGTTTTTCTCGGTGCTGGGCAGCACGTTGGTGGTGGGGTTTGCGCTCTCTCAGGGCCTGACCGCTTCGCCGACCGGCGACATCCTCATGCTGCTGGCCATCCTCGCCTGCGGGCTGGGTTATGCCGAAGGGGCGAAGCTTTCAAGAACCCTGGGCGGCTGGCAGGTGATTTCCTGGGCGCTGCTGCTGTCGCTGCCCGTCATGGTCCCGCTGACCTGGTTCATGGCTCCGGCTTCGTTCTCGGGAATTTCTACGTCGGCGTGGTTCAGCCTGGCGTACGTATCGATCTTCAGCATGCTGATCGGTTTTGTGTTCTGGTACCGCGGGCTGGCCCAAGGGGGGATTGCCGCCGTCGGCCAGTTGCAACTGCTGCAGCCGTTTTTTGGTTTGGCGCTGGCGGCCACGCTGCTTCACGAGCACGTCAGCATCGGCATGCTGGGGGTTACCGTCGCGGTGATCCTTTGCGTGGCCGGGGCACGAAAGTTTTCGAAGTGAGTGAGCGCGACAAGCGTTGCTGCCAGTTTCCGCCACTGGCGCGCTGGCATTCTTCTTTAGCCCGCTGGCCAGCGACTGCTCATTGGCGGACGCGCTGATCCCAGCGCAAATATGTCTCTTTCGTCCGTGAACCTTGTATTGAAGTGCCAGTCATAGCCGAGCCGTGAATTCCACTTGCCCGCTCAGAGCTATTCATCCATGCGCCAACCCCGCCTGTCTTTTCGCGTTGCCTCGCTCTGTTTCATTCCTTTGCTTTCCCTGTTCGCCAACCCCGCCCACGCCGGTGCCGAAAGGCAGTTGGTGGAAGCCATCAACGACTACCGCGCTCATCCCGATCGCTGCTTGGGGCGCGCGGGGCGAGCGTTAACGCCGCTGGCATTGAAGTCGAACCTGGCCTTACCGATCGGCTATGGCGGCGGTTTGCGCGATCGATTGAAGGCATCGGGCTATCAGGCGGTGACCGTGCGCACGATTCGCGTGGTCGGTGCGCAGGATGCCGATGAGGCCTTCGACATGCTCCAGAGCGATTACTGCGGGGCATTGCTCGATACTCAATATGCCGACATTGGCGTCAGCCGCGCCCGGAGTGAGTGGCAGGTGGTGCTGGCGCAGCCCGTGCTGGACAGTCGCGCGGGTGATACGCGAGCCGTCAGCAAAGCGTTGCTGGCCCAGGTCAATGCGGCACGTTCAAAACCGCGCCTTTGCGGTCGTCAGCGCTTCGCCGCCGCACGACCATTGGCCTGGAACGCAGCCTTGGGCACGGCGGCGCAAGGGCACAGCAAAGCGATGGCCTACGGCAACTACTTCGCCCACAAGGACCCCGACGGTGACATGCCCGCGGACCGGGCCAGAGCCGCAGGTTTCCGTGGCCGGCAGATCGGCGAGAACATCGCCGCCGGCCAGGGCTCACCGAGCAAGGCAATGTCGAGCTGGCTGGCCAGCCCCGGGCATTGCGCCAACCTGATGAACCCGATGTTTACTCAGATGGGTGCAGCCTATGCCACTGACGCACGCAGTGATCGAGGCGTTTATTGGACGATGCTGTTTGGCGCGCCTTGAGTGATTGCGCGGCGTCTTATTTAGGGCGCCGCACCGCCCTCACCTTTGCACTGCCTCCGCCGCCGCAGAAAAACTGATCGCCGCCATCCGATTCAAGCCCCGACACCCCGACGCCGGCCGGCAACTTCACACTCTCCAGCACCTCGCCAGTGGTCGAATCGATATGGCGTAACTCACTCTCGTCTTCTTCCCAGGTGCCATGCCACAGCTGGCCCTCGACCCAGGTCACCCCAGTGACAAAGCGGTTGGATTCAAGGGTGCGCAAAATCGCGCCGGTCTCGGGATCGATCTGATGGATCTTGCGATCCCGATATTCGCCGACCCACAACGTTCCCTCCGCCCACGTCAGCCCTGAGTCACTCTCGCCAGGCGCCGGGATTGTCGCGAGTACACGGCCGGTCTGCGGGTCAATTTTCTGAATGCGATTCTCGGCGATCTGGAACAGGTGCTGGCCGTCGAAGGCGGTGCCGGCATGGGCGGCGACATCGATTGAACGCAGTGTCTTGCCGCTCGCCGGGTCCAGGGCATTGAGTTTGTCGCCGGTGGCAAACCACACGTGCTGACCGTCCCAAGTGACGCCATGCACCTTGTCGACACCGGCAAAGGGTCCATATTCACGGAGGATTTGAGCTGCTGACTGTTTCATGTTGGCATTCCTCGTTACGGGTGTGTGGCGTTCATCCTAGTCACCCGGCAGTGGCCCCGGGAGTAACAAGGTCGTCGCGAAACCCGGCAGCGGCGGAGTCATCCAGCGCCGTGCCCGACCGCGACCGAACGACTGCACCTTGCCCGCGCGGGCCAGTTCGTCGAGTGCCCGTTGCACCGTGCGCTGGCTGGCACCGAGGGCCAGGGCCAGGGCCGAACTGGACCACGACTCACCGTCAACGAGGAACGCGAACACCTGCGCGTGTTTCTCTTCGACGTGTTGCGCCAGCACCACCACGTCAGAGGCAACCAGCGCCACCAGGGCAAACCCGCGTTTGGTTGCAATCACGCCGGCCAAGGGTTTCAACGCCGCACGCAGTCGCCCGATTTCGACTCGCAACCGTGCGCGAAGGGACTCGTCGGCGTGCTTCAAACGAAAGGCCCGGGCAACCAGCGCTTCCCTCGACACGTCGGCCGGCCATGCTTCGGCCAGTGCCCGCGCGAGGGTGAACAAGACCGGGCGTGAGGCGAGGGAAACCGACATGCCAGCGCCACGCACGACGTAGCGACAGGCGTCGACGACCAGCGACGTGGATGCGAGCAACGCTTCCACCTCCTCCAGCAACAGTGGCCGCTCTTCGCCATGGGCAAGCAAACGCGCGACGGGCGTGTTCAGGACAAGGGCTGCGTTTTCCACCTCGGCCGTCAGCGCAGGAATATCGGCGTCGCGCGCGGCATGCTCGGCCCTCATGAGTGCAGACCGCGCCTTGTTCGTCTCAAGTCGTCGCATCGCGATCCCTGCCACGACCAGTTCGTGAGCAGTGCGCAAGGCCGGCGGCAAAGGCGCGGGATCAAGCTCGGCGAGCAGCACGTCGGCCTCTTCAAGATGCCCGATCAGCAGCAAACGCCGAATCTGCAGATACCGCGCGTGAGCGGCGTTCACCCGATCGCCATGTGCCTCAAGCGTCACCCGCGCCGCCTCAAGTGCCTTCACCGGCCAGCCCAGTTCCCGGGAGGCCAGCGCGATCTCGGCCTCGGCGACCACACACCGCGCCCGAGCCAAGGCCTCCTTCGGTCCAAAGGCACGCGCCGCCCTCTGCACCAGCGCCTTGGCTCGCACCAGATCGCCGAGTTGCGCCATCGCAATCCCGCGCAACGCCAGCGCCGGCGCATCGTCGCGCAACGCGACCCGGTTCAGCGCACCGAGCGGATCACCCGCCGCCAGCGCCTGCGCTGCGGCCGTGATCAGCGAGTCCATCGCAATCCCGCCACCGTTGTCACTCCCACCGTCGGATGTTCGCTGTTGAGTCTATCTCACGACGCACAAGTACGAAGGAAGCCGCCTCCGCAAATCTTTAAGCAGGGATCGGTTGTTCTTATCGGTGATTTAAAACGGTTGCTCAGCCTGAGGAACGGCGCGCTTTGGCTTGTACAGCAAAACCACACACTCGCTGACGAAGGCGCCAGCCACCGCCAACGCCATGTCTTTCTGTGAATCCCAGGGATCGTTCTGCGCACCGACAAAGGCACGCGCGGTGTCGTCGCCGAGGAAGGCGCCACCAATCCATTCCACGATTTCGTAAATGGCCGACGTCGACAGAATGATGTTCAACGCCATAAACACCAACCAGAAACCCCGCAACGGAGTCAGGCGCAGCAACACTTCGCGAATGGGATAAGCCATCAACAGCCCGTAACTCAAATGAACCAGCCGATCAAAATGATTGCGCTGCCACCCCAGCGCTTTATCGAGGCTGATCCCGGTCAAGGCGGAACACCATTGGTCGTACGGCACCTTGGCATAGGTGTAGTGAGAACCCAGTTCGTGAATGCACAGGAAAACGAATACCAGGCTGATGGAAACCGCTGACAGGCGAAACCGGCCAGAGACGGCCACCAATGTGCCCACCAGTAACAGCACCAACAGGTTTTCCAGTGCCCAATCCACTCGACTGTGGGGTGAATACCCTGACACCACGACGATCAACACAAACAGCATCAGCAGCGTCAGGTCGTATCGCCGGTGCACGTTGGGGTGCATGGTTTGAGTTCCTCAATCGGAGAATGACGACGGCTCCGGAGTCCTTCTACATGGATCAACTCATCGCGAGTCCGGTTCAGGCACACCGACAAAAGGCTGCCTTCACAACGTCATAGTCCAGCCGTCGCAAAGAGGTCCGAACGAACAACAAAAAACCAGGCCTGAAAATACTCAGAGCCCCCCGTGGCTCCCGGTCTTTCTCAAATGTATAAGGGCCACACGACGCCCGTCCGGCGCCAATCGCTCCTCGACCCCGTACGGTACAAACCCGAGCTGCGGATACAGCAGCAACCCCGCCGTATTCTCGTTGAAGCATGAAAGCTGCACCTCACATGCCCGATGACGTTCGAACGCCAACTCCACCATCGTCTGCACCAAAAACTTCGCGACCCCTTTTCCCCGAGCCTTGGGCGACACGATCACATTGCCGATCGCGCAAATGCCATCGCGCTCGAACCTGTAAAAGTTAGCAAAGCCCATCACAGAACCGTCCGCCTCAACCACCGTTGAGTCGGAACGTTGAGCAATCGAAGCCTGCAGTTGATCTGCCGTCAGCGGGTACTGCGCCTTCGGGAACATAAAAAACAGCTCTTGGGGATTTTGAGGAAAATCGCAAATCGTCAGGACATCTTCAGCGCTTACGGGGCGGTAGGTGAGGTGCATGGTCTGGATCCATCCAAATGTCGGGATGACAGATTACTTTTTGCAGAGGATGGATAAAAGTTTCCTTTTCAGCTTCACCACAGCTTAGGTCCGGCTTTTGCGACCAATGGTGCAAAGACTCGGCAAGTCCCGTTTTCCAGAGCGAAAACCGTCTATTCCGCCAGTCTTCGCCACTCGATCAGATGCGGATCATCGACAACCCAGTACATCACAAACAATTGCTTACAAATTAGAAATTCATTAAATCCGATCTTGTACTACCGAGTGTTAGTTTGTGCGCTTTATCGGGCCATGAGATGCCAAAGCCGTAATGATGCGCATCAAACTTCCTAGCGTTCGTGCCCTCGGTGCATACCTTTCACTCTCTTGCCTGTTTGCGGCTGCATGGTTCGTTAATCCTGCCAATACGCATTCCTCCTTTGCCCTGTTAAGTCCAGTGATGGCAGTGGCTGGCCAAGTCGCCAAGCCCATTTATACCAGCCGCTTCGCCTCGTCCGGGCTGGTGGATTTCGTGCATTCCTCGGCAGTGACCGCCCTGCCCGACGGCAGCCTGATGACGGTCTGGTTCGCCGGCTCCCGCGAAGGCGCAGCCGATGTGCAGGTGCGCTCTGCCCGGTTCGACTCGAAAACCGGCGAGTGGGGGGCAGAAAAGGTATTGGCGACGCGGGATTCGACCCAACAGGGCACGCGAAAATACATTCGCAAGCTGGGCAATCCGGTGGTTGCCCTCGCGCCGGATAATCGCCTGTGGCTGTTCTACGTGTCGGTGTCCATGGGTGGCTGGGCCGGCAGCGCGGTCAATGTGATGGTGTCAGATGACTTCGGTGAAAGCTGGTCCGCCCCGCGGCAGTTGATCACTTCACCCTTTCTGAACATCAGCACTCTGGTCCGGTCGGCACCGGTGTTTCATGCCGACGGTTCCATCGGCTTGCCGGTCTATCACGAGTTCCTGGGCAAGTTTGCCGAGTACCTCTACTTGAGCGCAGACGGCGATGTGATCGACAAATTCCGCATCAGCCACGGCAAAAACTCATTGCAACCCACGGTGGTTCCACTGGACGGCCAGCGCGGCATCGCCTTGCTGCGCTATGCCGGCGACACCCACCACCGTGTGCTGGCGTCCCGCACCGAGGACGCCGGTCAAACCTGGAGCGAGCCTTATCCGCTCGATCCCTCGAACCCGAACTCTTCGTTGGCCGCCGTCGCGACGCCCGAACACGGATTGCTGGTGGCGCTCAACGACCTGCAGGAGGGGCGCTTCAAGCTGAGCCTGTATGGCACCGACGCAAAAATGGACGATTGGCGCTCGTTGCGGGACCTGGACAAGTCCCCTGACCCCGAAGGTGCTCCGTTTTCGCCCGAGGCCTACAAGGAAATCATCGGCAAAGAGTTTCGCGGTTCCAGCGGCGCGCTTCGCCAACCGCTGGAGGCACAGTTCCTGGACAACCTCGACAACCGTGTCTGTAAAAGCCAAGGGTGTGAATTTGAATATGAATACCCGTACTTCATCCGCAGCCCCGACGGGATGTATCACTTGGTTTATTCCTGGAACAACACCTTCATCAAGCACGTCACCTTCAACGATGCCTGGCTCAACGAGCGTCGCAAATGATCAGTCTGTGGCAAGCCCATGTCAGCTTCGCAATGATCATCTTCCTGATGCTGCCTTCTTTCGGCTTGCACAGGAGCTGGCGGATCGCCCTGTTGGCCGCATTGCTGGCCGTCAGCTTCATAGCGTTGGACGGGTTATCGTTGGCCGCCTATTTGCGCAGCTACATTGATGACCTGGCGATCACCTCCATGGTGTTCATGGCGTGGGGCTGCTTGCGTCGGCTGGATGTCTTGCCACCTGCGCGGGGTAAAACCGGGGTATTGATCCTCTTCGCCGCGATGGCCGTGGTGCTGTACCCAGCAACCCTGGGCATGAGTGATCTGGACCCCTATCGGTTTGGCTACAGCCCGCGCGTCATGTTGATCTTCCTCGGCGTGCTGACCCTGGGCCTGTTTTACCTGCGCAACGGCCTGGCCGTCGTGATGCTGGCCAGCGCGACCCTGGCCTTCATTGCCGGGATCAAACCTTCGCAAAACTATTGGGATTACCTGGTTGATCCGCTGCTGGGCCTGTATTGCTGCGTGGCACTGCTGATGCTTGCCGTACGCTGGACGTATGGCCGGGCAACCAAGCGCCGCGGTGCAGCGTCCGGTTCCGTTTGAGATTTAACGACTTTATTAACAGGGGAACAGGGATGGGTTGGCTGCACTCGAGACGTTTACATTATTGGCTGGGCGCGACAGCGATTACGTTCGCGCTGTTTGCTGTGCTTCGTGTCATGTTCTTTTTCGGCTATTCCGGTTTCGACGCCAACGCCCTCATCGACAAAAATGACGTCATGGAAACCCTGGGGATCGGCTTTCGTTTCGATCTGCGCCTGGCCATCCTGGCGATGTTGCCGTTGGCGTTGCTGGCCTGGATTCCGCGCTGGAACCTGATCAACAGCCGCCTGCTTCGCCGGATCGCCCGCGTGTATCTGGTCGCTGCACTGAGCGTCCTGCTGCTGATTTACATCATCGACTTTGGCCATTACGCCTACCTGGGCGTGAGGATCAACGCCACCGTGCTGCGCTTCATCGAGGATGCGCAAATATCCCGTGACATGGTCTGGCAGACCTACCCGGTGATCTGGATTTCACTGGGCTGGCTGGCAACAGTCGCGCTGGTGACACTGGCCTTGGTGCGCCTGGAACGCGTGACGCTGGACCGCCCCCGCAAAGTCATACGCCGACTCTCTGCGGTGTTGGGTGGCGCGGTGATGGTCGTGGTGGTGCTGCTGGGCATTTTAGGTCGTGTCGAAAACATGAACCTTGAAAACCCGGTCCCGTTGCGCTGGAGCGATGCGTTCTTCTCGGGCAATAACCAGATCGCTGCGTTGGGCCTGAACCCGGTGTTGTTCCTCTACGACACGGTCAAGGTCGGCCAGTCGCGCTATGACGAAGCGCAAGTGCGCGAACACTACGCGGTGATGGCCAACTACCTGGGCGTGGACAAGCCCGACCCGCAAACCCTTGATTTCGTTCGTCACCAGGCGCCACAAACTTACAAAATACCGGGCTCCCGGCCGCCGAACGTGATGTTCGTCATGCTCGAATCGCTGGGCACCAGCGCCGTCGGGGCCTACGGCAACCCGATCAATCCGACGCCCAATATCGATCGTCTGGCCACGCAGAGCTGGTTTTTCGAGCACTTCTATGTGCCGGTGACGGGGACCGCAAAAACCGTCTGGGCCAGCATCAGCGGTGTGCCTGACGTCACCCGCCAGGAAACCGCGACGCGCAATCCGTTGATCACCAAGCAAAACACACTGATCAATGCGTTCACCGGTTACGAGAAGATCTACACCATCGGCGGCAACTCCGGCTGGGCCAACATGAATGCCTTGATCCGCCAAAGCATCGATGGCGTTCGCTTGTTCGAAGAGCGGGACTGGAAGTCCCCGGTGGTGGATGTCTGGGGGATTTCCGACCTGGACCTGTTCAAGGAAACCGACCAGATCCTGCAAGCACTGCCCAAGGACAAACCGTTCTTCGCCTATGTGCAGACGGCTGGCAACCATCGTCCCTTCACGATTCCCAAGACCAACGATGGCTTCGAGGTCAAGCACCCTACCCTGGCCGAAGTTCAGGCCGCAGGGTCGCGCAGTGTCGAGCAATACAACGCCGTGCGCTTGCTGGACTTCAATATCGGTCGCTTGATGGAAATCGCCAAGGCCGGCGGCTGGTACGACAACACCATTTTCGTGCTGTTTGGCGACCACAACACCCGCATCGCGCAGATTCCGTTCCTGGCACCGGCCTACGAGCAATTGGGCCTGGAAAGCAACGCGGTGCCGATGATCATCCACGCACCGGGTTTGCTCGGGACGCGCAAGGTCGAAGAAGCGGTCGGCCTGGTGGACTTGCTGCCCACGGTGGCGGGCATGGCCGGTCTTGAGTTCCGCAACAGTGGCATGGGCCGTGACATTCAGCAGCCCGCGCCTGAGGGTGAACGCGTGGTGCCGTTGGTGCTGCGTGAGGGAACATTCCCGCTGATTGCCGGCGTGACTCAACACTACATGGTGCAGATGGAGCATGACGGCAGCTCGCCAAGCCTCCATGACCTGGCCTCACCGACGCCGCTGGACAACGTCGCCGAACAAAACCCGGAAGAGTTCAAACGCCTGTCGCAACTGACCCGCGCCATGCACGAAACCTCAAGGTTGATGCTGTACCAAAACGTGCGCAAGTAACGGCTTTCCCGCGTCTATGCTGCAAATAGACGCGGGGCCTTCCCCCGCCCCCCCGTAAAAGACTCTGCCTATTACGCCCTAATACTCCCCCTATTAGCTGACTTCCCAACTGGGGTCTAACCTTATCCGAGCGTCGGCACCATAAGCCGGCCGGTCAAAACTGATAAGGAGATAGGAATGGGTCAGAAGCCTGACTAAACCTGCCGTAGGCCACCGTGCAGGCAACTCGATTGCCGCTGTTCAGAATTCCCGTGCGATCAAAAACAATCAGTTGATCAAACTGCTGGCCCTGCAGCCTGTGTCATTGGTTTCGCCCGTTGCTGTTTAACGCCCACGCCGGGCCGGATAGCCGGATGAATACGACCAAAGGTAGCTCACACATGGCAAACGAATCGAAATGCCCGTTCATTAGCGCCGCTGGCGGTGGCACGACAAACCGCGATTGGTGGCCGAACCAACTGAATCTGAAGATCCTCCATCAGCACTCCTCCCTGTCCGACCCCATGGACAAGGACTTCAATTACGCCGAAGCATTCAAGAGCCTGGACTTTGAAGCGGTCAAAAGCGACCTGACAGCGTTGATGACCGATTCCCAGGACTGGTGGCCGGCGGACTTCGGTCACTACGGGCCACTGTTCATTCGCATGGCCTGGCACTCCGCCGGTACGTACCGCACCGGTGACGGCCGTGGCGGCGCCGGTTCCGGCCAGCAACGCTTCGCGCCGCTCAACAGTTGGCCGGACAACGTCAGCCTCGACAAGGCACGTCGGCTGCTCTGGCCGATCAAGCAAAAATACGGCAACAAAATTTCCTGGGCCGACCTGATCGTCCTCACCGGCAACGTCGCACTGGAGTCCATGGGCTTCAAGACCTTCGGCTTTTCCGGCGGTCGTCCAGACGCTTGGGAACCGGATGAAGCCGTCTATTGGGGCTCGGAAAACAAGTGGCTGGGCGGCGACACCCGCTACGGCAAAAAAGACGAGCCCATGCAAGAACCCGGCGAAGGCCCACTTGTAGCTGAGCCAGGGGAAAACGAGGCTAGCCGCACTGAACAGGGGCGCAACCTGGAGAACCCGCTCGCTGCCGTGCAAATGGGCCTGATTTACGTCAACCCGGAAGGCCCGGAAGGCAACCCGGATCCGGTCGCTGCGGGCAAGGACATCCGCGAAACGTTCGGTCGCATGGCGATGAATGATGAAGAAACCGTGGCACTGATCGCCGGCGGCCACGCCTTCGGCAAGACCCACGGCGCCGGACCTGCCGACAATGTCGGCGCCGAGCCCGAAGCCGCTGGCCTCGAACAACAAGGCTTTGGCTGGAAGAACAGCTTCGGCACCGGTAAAGGACCGGACACCATCACCAGCGGCTTGGAAGTGACCTGGACCACCACGCCCACGAAATGGAGCAACAACTATCTGGAAAACCTGTTCGGCTTTGAGTGGGAACTGAGCAAAAGCCCGGCCGGTGCGAACCAGTGGATACCGAAAAACAACGCCGGTGCCGGCATCATTCCGGATGCTCACGACCCGTCCAAGCGGCGTAATCCGACCATGCTGACCACCGACCTGGCGCTGCGGTTCGACCCGATCTATGAACCGATTTCGCGGCGCTTCCTGGCCAATCCAGACCAGTTGGCCGACGCGTTCGCCCGCGCCTGGTTCAAGCTGATCCACCGTGACATGGGCCCCCTCTCCCGCTACCTCGGCCCGGAAATGCCGAGCGAAGAGCTGCTGTGGCAAGACCCGATTCCAGCGGTCGACCATGCCTTGGTCAACGACAGTGACGTCGCTGCGCTCAAGAGCAAAATCCTCGATTCTGGCCTGAGCGTCTCGCAGCTTGTATCAACGGCTTGGGCGGCGGCTTCGACCTTCCGGGGCTCCGACAAACGCGGCGGCGCCAACGGTGGGCGCCTGCGCCTGGCTCCACAGAAGTTCTGGCAGGCCAACCAGCCTGAGCAACTGGCGAGCGTGCTGGCGAAACTCGAGGGTATCCAAAGCGAGTTCAACAACAGCGGCAAGAAAATCTCGCTGGCTGACCTGATCGTGCTGGCCGGTAACGCCGGCGTCGAACAGGCGGCGAAAAATGCCGGTCAAACCGTGACGGTGCCTTTCTCACCTGGGCGGATGGATGCCTCCCAAGAGCAGACGGACGTGGAGTCTTTCGGCTTCCTCGAACCCATCGCCGATGGCTTCCGCAACTACCTCAAAGGCAAATACAGCGTCCCGGCCGAGCATCTGTTGATCGACAAGGCACAACTGCTGACACTCACCGCGCCAGAAATGACCGCGCTCATTGGCGGCATGCGTGTGTTGAACACCAACGTCGGACAAACCAGGCACGGTGTCTTCACCCAGCAACCGGAAGCGTTGACCAACGACTTCTTCAAAAACCTGCTGGACATGGGCGTGGAATGGAAACCGGTGTCGGAGGCTAATGAGGAGTTTGAAGGGCGCGATCGCAACACCGGCGAATTGAAATGGACCGGCACCCGCGTCGATCTCGTCTTCGGCTCGAATGCGCAGTTGCGAGCGTTGGCTGAAGTCTATGCAACCGCTGATGCGCAGGAGAAGTTCGTGAAAGACTTCGTCGCCGCGTGGGCCAAAGTGATGGACCTGGATCGCTTCGACCTCAGGTAACACCAGCGGTATCGCTGAAACTGCAACGCCTCCCACTGTGGAGGCGTTGTGCTTTTTGTGTCGATGCCCTTGCGGTCTGTCTCAACCCGTACAGGCGTACATTCCTACCGTCTTGCCGAGGGAATTTTTTAAACCGCACACAATCATTCGTTCATGAGTGACAGGAGAGGATCGCGAAAATGAGCGAGCGAATTTCGAGCTTCACCGATGAGCGTTATTGGGACGATAAAATCGCCACCAATGCCGAACAATTCCACGAAGCCGATCGGCTCGATATGGAAGCGTACAAACTGATTCAAGACGACCGAAGCCCCGAAGCATGGGCACGATTCACCGAGGCAAAGGCCAAGGCTGACGCGAAGCGGGCCGCTGCATTCCAGGACTGGGTGCGCCTGAAACGCATGATGACAAATGAGGTGAGCGATTGAGGATTCGATTGAAAGAACAGGAGGATTGTTCGCTTTCTTGATCGAAGTGGCGAGCAATCCCCTGATAGTTCATCCCATTTCGTTGATGTCGCCACGCCGAGCCATCCCGAAAAGATCACCCGCATTGTTCAGGATTTCAAAATCTTGATACTTGCGAAGGTTGATTCATCACGTGCCTGATCCAGCAAGCTCATCGGCCTTGCCAAGGGCAATGCCTGCGCAATCGATCTTGCTGTCACGAGGGGTTGCGATTCCGCCACCAAGCGCTCGTCGCTGGGTGGAATGCCGAAACACTCGCGATAGCACTTGGAAAAATGGGGTGTGGACACGAAGCCACAGACCACCGACAACTCTACGATGGAGATCGGCGTTTGCTTGAGCAACTGACGTGCGCGAATCAGGCGCAGTTTGAGGTAATACCGCGAAGGTGAAGAATGCAGGTATTTCTGAAACAACCGCTCAAGCTGGCGACGGGACAAGCCGACGTAATTCGCCAGTTCGTCCAGATCAATCGGCTCTTCCAGATTGGCCTCCATCAAGGCGACCACTTCCTGCAGCTTTGGTTGATGGGTACCGAGCATGTGCTTGAGGGGCACGCGTTGGTGATCCTGCTCGTTGCGGATTCGCTCGTAGACGAACATCTCGGAGATGGCCGCCGATAGCTCATGACCATGATCACGACTGATCAGGTGCAGCATCATGTCCATTGGCGCGGTTCCACCAGAGCTGGTGAAGCGATCTCGGTCGAGGGTGAATAAGCTGGAGCTGAGGTTCACTAGCGGAAAAGCTTCCTGCATGGCGGCCAGAAATTCCCAGTGCACACTGCAATCGAAGCCATCGAGCAGGCCCGCCTTGGCCAAGGCCCAACTACCAGTGCACACGCCTCCGATCCGCTTCGAACGTCGCGCCAGGGTTCGCAACCAGGTTACGTGCTCCCGGGTTACAGCGCCTTGAATGCCAATGCCACCGCAGACGATCACGGTATCAAGCATCGGTGCGTTAATGATCGAGGTGTCCGGAGTGATCGGCATGCCGTCGCTTGCCCAGACCTGCTCTCCCCCCGAACTCAGAGTATGCCAACGATAGAGCTCTTGACCGGTCAACTGATTGGCCATGCGTAGAGGCTCTACTGCTGACGCCAGGGAGATCAACGTGAATTGGTCCAGCAGCAAGAAACCGACAGTTTGGGGAGGAGCGGCCTTGAAGGTGTCGTATGCCATCGAAGATTATTCTCGCAGTGACGGTAATGGCCCGTGGCGCAGACGGCTTTTGCCGCCTCGCCACTGCTCGAGCACCTGATTACGCTGGAGAACGCTGCTATGCAGTTTCCGCCGACACCGCCCGCTGCGGCTGCCCATGGTGACGCGTGGTCACGAGGCCGATAAAGGAAATGGCTAACGCAAGACCGATGGTCGAAGAAACCTCCATACGGTGCTCGGGCGTCACCATCATCACCGCCAACGCGGCGCAGATGAACACGATGACCAACCAGGTGAGCCAGGGAAACAGCCACATCTTGAAGGTCAGCGTGACATTCTGCCGACGCAGAATCTTGCGCATGCGCAATTGCGACACGGCGATAACCAGATACACCAGCAAGGCGATGGCGCCGGAACTGGCGAGCAGGAACTGGAACAGTCCGGCAGGCATGAAATAGCTGAACAAGGTCACGCCGGCACCCAGTATGGTGCTGGCGATCACCGCAGCTCTCGGCACGCCCGCCGATGACGTCACCTTCAGCGGCTTCGGTGCATCACCGCGTTTGCCCAGCGAGAACAGCATGCGCGAGGAAATATAGATCGAGGAGTTCATGCAGCTGGCCACGGCAATCAAGACCACCACATCCACCAGTAACTTGGCGTGGGGAATGTTCATCAGTTCCAGCGCTCGCTGGTACGAGCCCACCGACGCCAGCAACGGATCGTTCCAGGGCACCACGGAAATGACCACGAAAATGGACAGCAGGTAGAACACCCCAATGCGCCAGATCACCGAACGTGTGGCTTTGGCGATGTTCTGCGCAGGATTGCTGGATTCGGCGGCGGCGATGGTCACCGCTTCTGTACCGATGAAGCTGAACATGATGGTGATGAACGCGCCTACGACCGCTGACAAGCCATTGGGCGCAAATCCACCATGCTCCTCCATGATTCGGCTCAACCCGCTGGCTTCGCGCTCGGGAATCCAACCCATCAACACCGCAAAACCAAGGCCGATAAAGCCGATGATCGCCACGACCTTGGCCATCGCAAACCAGAATTCGAACTCGCCGTATTTGGACACGCTGAACAGATTGGTCACGACCAACAGGATGATCGACAGCAAGGCAAACAACCAGGTATCGATCTGCGGGAACCATTGGTTCAATACATGCCCGGCCGCGAGCGCCTCGATGGGTATCACCAGCACCCAGAACCACCAATAGAGCCAGCCGATGGTGAAGCCTGCCCAACGCCCGATAGCCTGGTCGGCGTAGGTGGAAAACGACCCGGTGTCCGGGTTGGCAACCGCCATTTCGCCCAGCATGCGCATGACCAGAACGACCAAAAGGCCGGAAAACAGATAAGCCAGCAATACCGCCGGACCAGAGGCCGCAATGGCATGTCCGGAACCAACAAACAAACCTGCGCCGATAATCCCCGCGATAGAAAGCATAGTGACGTGACGCGGTTTGAAACCCTGCGCCAACTGACCGTTCGAAACTGTGGAGTTCGGGTTATTCATCGTTATTTTTTGTTCTCTGGTGATCGACGTTAGGGCGTACTGACTGAGGGTCAGGCGATCATCATTGCTTCCTGTTGCCGCTTCACGAACGCGGCGCACCTCAAACGCTCCTGAGTTTCTAGATCAGGCATCACGGCTGCACACGGCCATGAAGTGACGCGCCACCTTACGCGTCTTGCCTCCAGCGAAAATAGCCTGAGTGCGCCACTTGCGAGTCTGATTTCGACATGCCCAAGCGCGCATCCGCGGTGATGCAAGCGGGCAGATCATCCTGCGCGAAGGTCATCGCGATGGTTGGGCAACAGCGACCTGATTACGTCCCAGAGCCTTGGCTCGATACAGTGCTTTATCGGCATTGTTCATCAAGCTGTGCAGATCGTGAATACCGGCATCCGTCGACGCTACGCCGAGGCTGGCCGTTATGCAGTGAACAGGCTCGATCATCAATCCAGCAACAGTCTGGATGAGCTCTTCTGCAATCTTGACGGCGACCTCAATGGAGGTGTCCGGGAGCAGAATGGCGAATTCTTCCCCACCTAGCCGGCCGTGGATATCCGTGGCACGAAAGGATGAACTGATGACCACACCCATTTGGCGCAACACCTGATCTCCAACCTGATGGCCGTAGGTGTCGTTGATATGTTTGAAGTGATCCATGTCCAACATCACGGCGCACAACCCTGACCGGTTGATTTCACATTCGTTGTACAACTGCTGGGCATGCTCGAAAAAAGCTCGTCGACTCTTCAGGCCGGTCAACTCATCGGTTTGTGCTGCTCGGGTGGAAATGCTGTTCGCCTGTTCCATTTCTCGGGTTAGTCGAAAGGCGGTTTCCAGTGCTTCGGACATTTTTCGTGTCGCACGGGCAACAAATGATGCGAACACCAGCACCGAAAGTGCCATGCCGACTTGAATCGTGGACGGTTGAAACAGCAACCAGGCGGTGCACGGCAACAGAACCAACCCAATGGACACTAGTGTCATGTAGCGGTAGGCCGAGTAGCAGGAGACCGCGCTGACAGACATTCCGACGGTAAAAAGCATGACCAGCGCCTGCGACAAAAGATCGTCTGCTGGCATGACAACGAATGCGCCGCCTCCCCAGATACTGGCGGACAGCACGAGCGTGCTCCAGTACTTGCCTTCCCAGCGTTGAGGCGTACGTTCACTTTCGTCGCTGCGAAAATAGGCAACAAACATCGAGATGCGTAATAGCGTCGACCCGCTCAGTATGGCCAGCCACCAAAAAATAACGCTGTGTTCAAAACGATCCCAACACAGCCAGCACAGCATGATGGCAGCGAGGCAACTACCAAAAACCGCAGAAAATGATTGGCGAAACAGTTGATGCAATCGGTCAGTTCGCACCTGTTCGGCGATGAAAAACTCTTGGTCATTCCCAGAGCCTGGGCCATCCATGTGATCCACCTGATCAT
Organism: Pseudomonas sp. ES4; assembly: GCF_050586665.1. Lineage (NCBI taxonomy): Bacteria > Pseudomonadati > Pseudomonadota > Gammaproteobacteria > Pseudomonadales > Pseudomonadaceae > Pseudomonas > Pseudomonas sp. ES4. The sequence continues at coordinate 133,517 of NZ_JBOBDO010000002.1, forward strand.
GACTCAGCCAAAAGAAACTATTGTGGCACCCTGCCACCAACGCGAACAACCCAATTACGCTCGTGGTCGCGAGCACGGCAGCGCACTCGCGATGAACGTAGCCTGATAGCAGCGGGGAACTTGTCTTCCGGCATTCCAGACTTAACCGCCAAATTGGGCTCAACACCTTCTTTTCCGACGCACAACCTGTTCTTGTGGAATTACTTCTTCATCTTTCACTCCTTGCTGCCGATGCCTCTAGCATAGGGCATAGGAGCAATACAAATGAGAAACAACCAACCGGTTACGCAGCGCGAGGTTGCCCTTGGACCTCAACAAAAACTCATCTCGACAACGGATGCACGGGGCGTCATCACATACTGCAACGACGCCTTCGTTGATATCAGCGGTTTCAACAAGTCCGACCTGATCGGCGCGCCTCAAAACATCGTTCGTCACCCTGATGTACCCTCCGCCATCTTTGCCCATATGTGGGGCGCGCTGAAGCAAGGCAAGCCGTGGATGGGCATCGTCAAGAATCGCTCCAGGAATGGCGACCACTACTGGGTCAACGCCTACGTCACGCCGATTTTCGAAGGGCGTGAGGTCGTTGGCTATGAATCGGTCAGGGTCAAGCCGACGGCCGAGCAGATCCGTCGCGCCGAAGCTCTCTATAAACGCATCAGCCTTGGAAAATCAGCCATCCCTGCTAGCGATCAATGGCAACCCGCCCTGCTCGCTTGGTTGCCTGTTGTCACGATCGGGTTGGTGGGGACGCTGGGTGGCATGTTCCTCGGCGCACCTGAGGCTTTCATTTTGGCCGTCGGGGTATCGATTCCGATCGGGTTGCTTGTGTCCCGCAGGCAAAACCGAGGGGCGCTGCATCTGCTGGAAATGGCTGAGGCCTCTACCTCCGACTCGTTACTGGCCAAAATGTACAGCGATGAACGCGGTGCTCAGGCACGCCTTGAAACGGCATTTGTCAGTCAGGCGTCCAGGCTCAAGACCTGCCTCACGCGGCTACAAGACACGGCAGAACAACTGACCAGTCTGGCGGGGAGATCCGATGGCCTCGCCGCCGATAGCTCTCGGGGACTGGACCGTCAACGGGTCGAGACCGAGCAGGTGTCGGCCGCAGTCAATCAAATGGCGGCCACCACGCAGGAGGTCGCCAGCCACGTCCAGCGTACTGCTGACGCCACTCAAGAGGCCAATGTGCTGACCGGACGTGGACGCGAAGTGGCCCGAGACACTCGAGAAGCCATTCAGCGCCTCTCCGTCGTGGTGGGCGAGACAGGGCTGACGGTGGCGCAGTTAGCCAAGGACAGCCATGAGATCGGGGCGGTGGTGGATGTCATCAAAGGCATTGCCGATCAGACTAACCTGCTCGCGCTCAACGCAGCCATCGAAGCCGCCCGCGCGGGCGACATGGGTCGAGGCTTCGCGGTAGTCGCGGATGAAGTGCGTCAGTTGGCCCAGCGCACGACTCAGTCCACGATCCAAATCCATAACCTGATTTCCAAGTTGCAGGTCTCATCCAGCAACGCGGTTAAAACCATGGAAAGCGGACATCGACAGGCCGAAGAAGGCGTGACGTGGGTGCTCGAGGCAGACAAGGCATTAGTCGGCATCAGTGAGGCCGTCGCGAACATCACGGACATGACTACTCAGATTGCCGCTGCGACTGAAGAGCAGACCGCCGTCGCCGAGGAGATCAGCCGCAATATCACGACCATTGCCAATCTGGCGGACCAAACATCTGAACAAGCCAGGCATTCGGCAGAGCTGAGCAAGGAGTTAACCCAGACCGCTAAAACCCAGTATTCATTGGTCGAGCGGTTTAACCGATAACCCATCAACTTTCGTAAAAAAGCCCGCGCCTGCGGGCTTTACATTTCAGGCGCCTGGGATGGCGGTCAAAAGGCTAAATGCCGGGTCAGTTGATCAACCGGCGGTGACGGTCATGCCGCCGTCGGCCATGACCACGGAGCCGACGATGAAGCTTGCGCGGTCCGAGGCGAGAAATGCCACAACTTCGGCGATTTCCTCTGGCTGTGCAGCACGACCGATGGGGGCGGCTTCACCGTGCCGGGCCAAGAAGCCAGGGCCGTCGTCAACCACGTCGTTGAGGATATTGGTCACCACGTCGCCGACACCGATGGCATTGACTCGAATGCCATGCTCAATCACCTCGAGCGCCAGCGTGCGGGTCAACTGGGCCAATGCGCCTTTGGAAGCGGTGTAAGCGGCAATGGTTGGGAATGCGAAATAGGATGCGTAAGAGGCGATGTTGACGATAGCTCCCGATTTGTTGGGCATCATCGCCTTGACCGCTTCGCGGCAATGCAGGAAGGCCGCGGTTGCGTTGACCGCCTGGATGCGCTCCCAGTCTGCGCGGGTCATGTCGATGACTAACTTATTGATGATGATCCCGGCGTTGTTGACCAGAATGTCCAGCCGGCCGAACTTCTCAACGGCCATACCGACTGCGCGCTTGGCGACGCCGTCTTCGGTGATGTCGGCTACCAGCGGCACTAACCCGGGGCGGGCGAGTTCTTCGACGCAGGGATTGCGGTCTTCAGCAATGACCTTGGCGCCACGCGCGTGCAGCAACAGTGCGATAGCCTTGCCGATGCCACTGGCGGCGCCGGTGACCAGCGCAACCTTGCCTTCGACTTCGTTGGGAATGCTGTGATTGATCTCAGTCATGGTGCTCTCCTGCCTTGCAAGCCGACGAGATATTCGGCGGCTCAGCGCCCGTGAGGCGCTGTCGTTATCGACGGCTTCACTGTCTCGCAATGGGCAGGGTTGGGCTTTCGCAGGCTTGCCGAAGCTGTCGGAGTTTTGCGCCAACGTTAAAGCCTCTGATGGAAGCGGAGGCTACGGTATTCTATCGACGCCAGCCCCCCATCTGAGGGTGTTTCGATGGAGCCTCCTGTGCACCAGCCCGAAAATGAAGTCCTGAAACCGAAGGATGCTCAGCGCATCACGGCCGAATCGATGCCGCATCATCTGCCGGGAACACCGCAGGTATATCCGCGGCTCCCGCAGATGCAGGATGTGATGGTGCAGTTGTTCAGCCATCACAGCACCGTCGAGCCGATACTGGTGCCCGCGGTGGTCGAGCCTCTGCTGGTATTGGTCCTGGCAGGAACGGCCAGGGTCGAGGAGCGCTCCCTCGGTGGGGAATGGAAAGCCGTCAATGTGCAGGCTGGCGACTTCTTTCTCACCAACACAAGCGAGCCTTACGAGATGCGTTGGCAGACTATGGGGTGCGACACCTTCGAAGTGATGCATCTGTATCTCGGCCTTCCACTGATCGATCGGGCTGTCCGTGATCTTCTGGGCGAGCACACCGATCCGGTGACCTTCCTCGAGATCTCCGGTGCCCAGGATGAGCGGGTAAATTTCATGCTTGATCAGTTGCGCTTCGAGCTAACCGAGGAGCGTACGCCCAGCCTGTTGTTCGTACACAGCCTGGCTCAGGCGCTGACCGTTCATCTGTTACGCCGTTATCTCGATCCGCAGAGCACTACCCGACGCAGCAACGCACTACAAGCCTACAAACTGCGCCGCGTCATCGATGCCATGAACGAGCGCCTGGCCGATGACTTCCGCCTTGCCCATTTGGCTCATATCGCCGATTTGAGCGAGTATCACTTCAGCAGGATGTTTAAACGTGCCACGGGGCTGTCACCATCGCAGTACTTCATCCGCCTGCGCATGAGTCGCGCCCGGCATCTACTGCTTGAGACCAATCGCAGCATTATTGATGTCGGATTGGAAGTCGGTTATTCCAGCCCCGGCCATTTCTCCCAGGTTTTTCGTCGGGAGGTGGGGGTCACGCCCAGCGCCTACCGCCAAGCGTGACATGCCCTACCGTTTCTGCGAGGCGCTCGCTCGAATCGAGTATCCCGCCTGCGCATGTAAGCCGCCCCGCCTGCTCAGCCCCTGCGCGATTAGTGGATCTTGAGGTTTGTCGCCAGAAAGTCCATGAAGGCTCTGACACGTGTGGGCAACTTTCCTCCCTGCCCTACGTAAACCGCATGCACTTCAGTCTTCGCGATGGGCATGAAGTCCTCTAAAACCGGGACAAGGCGCCCGTCCGCCAGATCGTGCTCGACCTGGCAAAACCCTACGCGCGCGAGGCCGAGCCCGAGGATTGCAAGTTCTCGTACTCCATTGCCGTCACTGGTCCGTGCATTGCCGGTAACGGACACCGGTGTTAACTGGCCGTCTGCGCTTGCGAAGCTCCACTCCATCATCGGTGGGCTGAAGGTGAACCCCAGACAGTTGTGGTCTACAAGCTCGGCTGGAGTTTTGGGTATGCCGCGTGCTGCAAGGTAGGCCGGCGATGCCACGATAAGACCTCTCGTCTCGCCCAAACGCCTGGCCACGAGATTGGAGCTTTTGAGCGGTCCGCTGCGGATGGCCACGTCAGCCCGTGCGCTGATCAGGTCGACGACTTCGTCGCTGAGGAAAACCTCCACCGATACTCCAGGGTGGTGCTGCAAGAACGTCTTCAATAGAGGCAGCAGAAACAGACGCCCGATATCGACATTGCAATTGACCCGCACTGTTCCCTGAGGTGCGGAGCTGGCTGCTGCCTCCTGCTCAGCCTCATCGACCGCCGCCAGGATAGTCAGGCTGCGCTCATAGAACGCGGCCCCTTCAGGCGTGAGCAACTGCCGCCTTGTTGAGCGATTGAGCAAACGCGTTCCCAAGCGGTTTTCCAGCCTTGAGACGAGCTTGCTGACCGCTGATGGGGTCATCGCACAGTTCTTGGCGGCAGCCGTGTAGCCGCCATCTTCAACGACCCTGACGAACACGTTCATTTCGGCGAAGCAGTTTATGTCCAACCGTCTCATATGAATTCAAGTCACAAGTTGTATGCCCCAGGACCGGCTATATCTGCCGCGTTGCCACTCATACTCTAATCCAGAGCCTGAAAGGCGGACGTGAAATTCAGCAAACGACATGCCACCACTTGGATACCAAGTTTGGAGGGTGAGATGAATAGCGAGATAAAACTGGTCCTGATTCACGGTGCTCAGGATGAAGAAGGACTGAACACTGCACTGCTGAAATGGGTTTCTGATGTTTTAGCGCAACGTGCTGAGTTCGCGCCTTGGTATATGGAACCTGCCAACCTCATAGCCAAGCCAGACAATAAGGCCGTGATGCAGCGACAGGAAAGTCTTCGCCATTTGGCCGAGGCTGATGCATTCCTGATCATTACATCGGAACTGACCAATGTTTATCACTCCGAGCTGAAGGCATTCATTGAGCAGGTTTCGATTCGCTGGCACGCAAAACCGGTGGCATTCGTCGGCTACGGCGGGGCGTCGGGTGGACGTTACGCGATTGATCAGCTTCGCCATGCACTGGCCGAGCAACACGCGGTACCCATCTGCAATTTCGTGTCCTTCCCTAATCCTTGGGCGCTAATCGATGAGGCCGGGGTTATACGTCAGCCTGATCAAGCCAGGCTTCCAATGGCTCGAATGCTGGTACAGCTGAACTGGTGGGCGAGAGCCCTGAAGGCTGCGCGACAACAGATGCCCTATGAACGGGTGAGCTAAGGCTCAGTGCAAAGGCGTGCCGCAGAAATAGGCAAAAGTTACGGAGTATTCGACTAACGGAAAGTTGTTGCCTGTCCTTAACCTTCTTTCCAGACCCGCTTCCTGGGCAAACAGAAGAGGAAACCAATCATGTTGAACATCAAAGACAAAGTCATCGCAATCACCGGCGCAAGCAGCGGTATCGGTGAGGCTACCGCGCGACTGCTGGCTAGCCAAGGCGCGAAAGTAGTGCTCGGCGCCCGTCGTACTGACCGACTTGAAAGGATTGCTGGCGATATCAATGCCTCCTCCGGCAGCGCTGAATTCCGTGCTCTGGACGTCACGGACCGAAAGGATGTCCAAGACTTCATCGACTTCGCCGTTACCCGGTTCGGTCGTGTTGATGTGCTGGTGAATAACGCTGGCGTGATGCCTCTTTCCAAACTTGAGGCACTCAAGGTGGATGAGTGGGACCGTATGATTGACGTAAACATTCGCGGAGTTCTGCATGGTATCGCAGCCACGTTGCCGCTGATGCAGCGTCAACGGGCTGGGCAGATCATCAATATTGCCTCTATTGGTGCCTATGCGGTGAGTCCGACTGCGGCCGTTTACTGCGCCACCAAGTACGCTGTCCGGGCCATCTCCGAAGGCCTTCGTCAAGAGGTTGGAGGCGATATTCGGGTTACCGTCATCGCTCCTGGTGTTACTGAGTCCGAGCTGGCCGAGAGCATCTCTGATGAGGGCGGTCGCGCCGAGATGAAAGAGTTTCGCAAGATCGCGATTTCGGCCGACGCCATCGCACGAGCGATTGCCTATGCCGTGGAACAACCTGCGGACGTGGATGTAAGCGAGCTGATCGTTCGGCCCACGGCGAGCCCATTCTGACGGAGTGCGCAATGGCGGCGCGGGCATACCTGCTGGCCTTTTTGTACTCGGAATGTAAGCCCCGCGTGCCCTGCCTCACCCTGATGCGACGAGACATCGAGGGATCGCGGGCACAAGATTGCGCGAGGCCAACATTCAGGCACACGTTCAAAACGTTGTGCGTTTTCACACAACCTGAACCATCGCCAGATTCACCCGCTTCAGACTCGAGCAGGTGACACGATGATTTTCACGTTGTGCTCCTTGTTGTTGACCAGCTCCTCGAAGCCCTGCCCCACAATCTGTTCCAACTGAATGCGCCCGGTCACCAGGGGTGTGATGTCCAGCCGGCCGTCAGCGATAAATGCAATCACATCAGCGAACTCACCGTTATAGGCCAGCGCGCCCAGCACTTGTTTTTCAGTAGCCACCAACTCGAAGAAGTTGAACTCGCTGGGCTCCTCAAAGATCCCCACCAGTACGCACTTGCCGGCCTTGCGGATTAGATCGATCGCCAGTTTGGCCGTGTGTTTATTACCGATGCATTCGAAGCTGACATCTGCCCCGAGCCCACCCGTCAGGCGCCGTACCTCAGCCAAGACATCGCACTCATTGGGATCGAGCACGTGGTTCGCTCCCACTTCCAGGGCCTTGGCCTTGCGTGCTGCAGACATTTCCAGAGCGATCACCTGAGCCGCACCGGCAGCCTTGGCGCACATGATGGTGCACAGGCCAATGGTGCCTGCACCGACCACCACCACATTCTGCTCGAGCAGGCTCCCGGCTTTTTTCACCGCATGCATGCCCACCGCCAGCGGCTCGATCAGTGCCCCGGCTTCGGCAGGAAAGTTTGCCGGCAATTTGTACAGCAGATTGGCCGGCACGTTGACCAGTTCGGCGAAGGCGCCATTGTTCATCAGCCCGGTGAAGGCCAGGTTCTCGCAGATGTTGTACAGCCCATGGGTGCAGTAGTAGCAGGTGCCGCAATGTTGGCAGGCATCGGCCGCCACCGGTTCGCCGACAGTGAAACCCTGGACATCGGCGCCGAGTTCGACGATCTCACCGCAAAACTCATGTCCGAGAATGCACTGGCCCTTGATCCCGGTCAGCGGGTGCGGCGCGTCGACCGGTATGAACACCGGCCCGGCCACGTACTCATGCAAATCGGAACCACAAATTCCGCACCATTGCACACGGATTTGCACCCAGCCGGCGGGCGGTGCTATTGGCAGCGGAACGTCTTCGACGCGGATATCGTTGCGGCCATGCCAGACCGCGGCGCGCATGGTTCGTACCGGATTAATTGAAAGACTCATAGCAAAATCTCCTTGAATTCGTTGGTCCTGGCACCCCGTGAGAGGCTGCCAGGAGAAGGCGTCAGTGCTGTTGCACAAAGTCCAGGATCAATCGGTTGACCTGCTCGGCCGCTTCCATCTGCACCATGTGCGCCTGACCTGGCAGGACCTCGACCTGGGCCTTCAGCCCGGCGCTGTGGTTCATCGGAATAATTGCATCGTCACTGCCCCAGATCAGCAATACCGGCTGCTGGCCTTCTTGCACCACATGGCGCAGATCCAGTTGTTGCCTGCCCTCGGTAAACAGGCCCGAAACCAGCATTCTCAATGCCGCGTCCACCCCTTCCAGGCGCTTGTACTTGAGCATGTCTTCGAGCATCTGCCGGTTGACCAGCTCGGGGTTGGAGAACAGTTGCACCAACTGTGGCTTGAGGGCATTGCGGTTGCTAGCCTCGACAAAGCCTTGCAGGTAATCACCGTTGATGTCCTCGCCCAGACCGGCGCTGCCGATCAAGGTCAGGGACCGTACCCGCTGCGGGGCCAGACGCGCAGTGTTCAGCGACACCGCGCCGCCCATGGAGTGACCCACCAGATGCGCTGCGGGAATCTCCAGGTGATCGAGCAATGCCAGCACCACGCCGCTCAGCTCATCCAGGTCTCCGCGCGCCAGCTGTTTGGTCGACTCGCCATGGCCCGGCAGGTCCAGCGCAATCACCCGGTGGCCGGCGGCTAATGCTTCGTGATTGAACATCCAGTTGTTCAGGTCACCGCCAAAGCCATGTACCAGCACCAACGGCAACCCACCTTCGCCGCGCTCGAAGTAACGGATCAATCGCCCGTCCAGCTCGACCTTTTGCGGTTTCGGCCCGCTGTCTTCTTCGGCACCGTCACCGGGTACGAACGCGGCTTGAAACTGCTCGACCACCGCATCGATCTCCGCCTCGCTGGCTTCGCCGTCGACCACGATGCCGAGCAACGCACCCACCGCGAGGGTTTCATCCTGGCGGGCGATCTGCCGGCGCAGCACCCCGGAAAACGGTGCCTCGACACTGCTGGAAATTTTGTCGGTTTCGACGTCCAGCACTTCGTCACCCTTGGCGATAACCTGGCCCTCCTCCTTGAGCCAGACATCGACCCGTCCCTCGGTCATGGACAGGCCCCACTTGGGCATGGTCAGGGTATGGAGCTGGCTCATGAACGCTTGCTCCACTCAATCAGCTTGAGCACGGCGCTTTCGATCTTCGCCGCGTCGGGAATATAGAGGTCCTCCAAGGCATCAGAGAACGGCACCGGCGTGTGCGGCGCGGTTACCATCTCGATCGGCGCCTTGAGCGAGGCGAAGGCTTTTTGCGCCACCAGGGCCGAGATGTCCGTGGCCATGGAACAGCGCGGGTTGGCTTCGTCGATCACCACCAGGCGCCCGGTCTTTTCCACGCTTTCGAGAATGCTGTCTTCGTCCAATGGGCTGGTGGTGCGCAGGTCGATCACCTCGCAGTCGATGCCGCGTGCGGCCAGATTGCGCGCGGCGTCCATCGCCGTGTTGACGGTGCGGCCATAGGAGACCAGCGTCACGTCCTTGCCATCACGCAAAAAGTTGGCTTCGCCGAAGGGAATGGTATAGAGCTCTTCCGGTACTTCACCCTGCATGCTGTAGAGCATTTTGTGTTCACAGAAGATCACCGGGTCATTGTCGCGGATGGCCTGGATCAACAGGCCTTTGGCGTCATAAGGCGACGACGGGCAAACCACTTTCAGCCCCGGAATGTGGGTCCACAACGAGGTCAGCATCTGCGAGTGCTGGGCGGCGGCCCGCAACCCGGCGCCGACCATCGTGCGGATCACCAGTGGCGTGGAGGCCTTGCCACCGAACATGTAGCGAAACTTGGCCGCCTGATTGAGGATCTGGTCCAGACAGCAACCGGCGAAGTCGACGAACATCAACTCACACACCGGGCGCACACCACAGGTCGCGGCGCCCACCGCAGCACCGACATAGCCCAATTCCGACAATGGTGTGTCCAGCACTCGCCCAGGGAATTGGTGATAGAGGCCCTTGGTCACGCCCAGCACCCCGCCCCAGGCGTCGTTTTCACCGGGGGCACCGGCACCGCCGGCGACGTCCTCACCCATGATGAACACGCTGGGGTCGCGGCGCATTTCCTGGGCCAGCGCTTCGTTGATTGCCTGCTGATAACTGATTTTTCTCGCCATGATGAAGGTCTCGATTCTTGTTATAGGGGGCGTGTTCAGGGATAGGAAACGTAGACGTCGGAGAGCAGATCGGCCGCGCTCGGTTTGGGGTCGGACTTGGCCTTGCGCACGGCGTTCTCGATCAGCAGGTCGACCTCGCTGTCGATCTGGTCCAACTGGCTGGCCTGCACCCGCCCGGCACGGAGAGTGCGCTCGCGAAACTGCATCAGGCAGTCGTTGTGCTCACGGAAATGCTTGACCTCGTCCGGCGCCCGATAGGTCTGGGCGTCGCCCTCAAAGTGACCGTAATAGCGAGTCAGCTTGACCTCGATCAGTGACGGCCCCTCCCCGGCCCGGGCTCGCTCCACGGCGGCACCGGCGGCTTCGTGAACGGCGAAGAAGTCGAAGCCGTCCACCGTGACCCCGGGCATGCCGAAACCGGCAGCGCGGTCGGCGATGTGATCGCAGGCCACCGACCAGTTGGAGGCCGTGGCTTCGGCATAACCGTTGTTCTCGGCAATGAACAGGCACGGCAGATTCCACACCGAGGCCATGTTCATCGCTTCGAAGACCGCCCCTTCGTTGGAGCCGCCGTCACCGAAAAACACCACCGCAACGCTGTCAGTCCCCTTCAGTTTGGCGGCCAGGGCCGCGCCTACGATCAGCGGCGCACCGGCCCCCACTATGCCGTTGGCACCGAGCATGCCCTTCTCGAAATCGGCGATGTGCATGGAGCCACCCTTGCCTTGGCAGACCCCGGTTTTCTTGCCGTAAATCTCGGCCATCATCCCGTACACATCGACGCCTTTGGCGATGCAGTGGCCGTGACCACGGTGGTTGGAGGCAATGCAATCGTCATCACCCAAGTGGGCCATGACCCCGGCGGCTGAAGCTTCTTCGCCGGCATACAGATGGACGAAACCGGGAATCTCGCCGGTAGCGAATTCCACGTGCAAGCGTTCTTCAAAAACGCGGATGGTGCGCATCACCTGGTAGGCATGCAGCAATTGATCAGCGGTCAGCTGTGTCGACATTTTTATTCTCCAGGGTGTCTTGAGGCTCAAGTTTCAAGGTGCAAGGTTCAGAGGGTGTTGCGGGTGTTCACGGCCGATGGCCAGAAGTCGCTGTTGCGCGGCATAGGCCAGGGCCGCATTGACGTCGATGCTCAGCGGACCGCCGGCATCGAGGGTGACTGTGGGCCGGTCATGGGCGTTGAATTCAATCTCGCGCTCGCCATCCAGCGCCAGGGTGCCGCTGGTCAGGCACAGACCGTGGGCGACGCCGGGTTCAAGGCTTGCGGCAGCGAGTACGCCGCAGCCTTGCAGCAGGCCGGGAGCCAGAGGCACCAGCAGCGCTTCTGGAGATTGCGCATCGAGGCGCATCCAGGCCCCGCCCGGAGCCTGACGTGACACGGGAAACCACAAGCCGCAAAGGGCCGAGATGCCAATGGACTGCGGTTCAGCGAAGGTCACAAAGACCTCGGCCAGATCAGATCCGCGACTGATGACCCGGGCGCCGACGAAGGGCAGCGAGGACACCGCCACGTCCACCAGGGCCATTTCGCACAGGCCACGACCCGGCTCGCGCACCAGCAAGCGTTTGTTGCGGCGCAAGGCGATCTCGGGCGGGATCCGCCCACTGACAAACAGCCCGCCGGCCAACCCGGCGCTGGTGGCTTCACGCAGTTCCGGAAAGGCGTTGTTGGTGCCAGTGGACAGGGTCAGCAGCGGAATGTCGCCGACTTCGGCGGCCACCGCCTTGTGAGTACCGTCACCGCCCAGCACGGCGATCAGGGCAACGCCGCGTTCGGCCATCCAGCGCGCCGCGTGACGGGTATCCTCGACACTTTGGCGCAGGGTCAGGTCGAGGAAATCAAGGGCCGGCCAGTGACTGCTGCGAGCCTGGCGACCGTGGCTGTTTTTCAGCACGGCGGCGGCGATGCCGGTCATGTCGGTGGGCATCAGCACCCGTTCGATGCCAGTGGCGCCAAAGGCAGCCAGCAAGCGCTGGATCACCGAGACCTTGTCGGTGCTGGAAAACAGCCCGGCGCTGGCGGTCAGGCGCCGCATGTCCCGACCGGATGCCGGGTTGGCGATGATGCCTACGGTCAGCGGCGCACGACTCATGACGCCACCGCGGGCAGAACAGGGAAAGGGGCTGGGCAGGACATCGGGCACCTCTTTTTATTTTTGGGTTGCCAGTCGGGCTGGTTACCAGAGCTAGAGCAAGGCCGATGCCAGATCCGCCAAAATACCTGCACAAGCCCGTCGTAGAGCGGTCCGGCGAGAACCCGAGGGTGGTCGAATCAAGCCCGAATGAGACGCGTCATGTCAGGCTGCACGAGGTGGCGGCGAGACCGTGAGACGTTGCGTCTCACCGCCAGCCCTCGGAGACCCGGCCCTTGTCGGCGACCAATGAACGGCGCTTAATAGCCGCACAACTAAAAGAAGATGGAACCGGAGGCCTTAATGCTTTCCGCACACTCGAAGGCGCATGTGGATTGCGTCAGCCGTGTTTTGAAAAATGCCGAACACCTGCCGCAGTTGCCTGTGCCGGGCTTGATACTCGACTCCTGGCGCCGCTCCATGGAGCAACACCATCTGGACCCTGGCTCATTGCAAGGGCCACGGATCCTTTCGCAGAACGTGCTGCAGGAATGCCGCGAGCGTTCCGAGTTGTTCTTGCGCATTGCCAGCGAAGAAGTCGCCCGCCTCCACGGTCGCGTGCGTGACGCTAACTACTGCGTGCTGCTGACCGATGCCCAGGGTCAGACCATCGACTATCGCGTGGAAACCTCCATCCGCAATGACTGCCGTAAAGCCGGCCTGTACTTGGGCACTTGCTGGTCAGAAGGCGAAGAAGGCACCTGTGGCGTGGCTGCGGTGCTGACAGCGAGAACACCGATCACGGTGCACAAACGCGATCACTTTCGCGCCGCGTTCATCGGCCTTACCTGCTCGGCCGCGCCGGTCTTCGACCCGCGAGGCGAATTGCTCGGAGTGCTCGACGTGTCCGCAGTGAGTTCCCCGGACGACCGCCGCTCCCAACATTTGATCCGGCAGATGGTGGTGCAAAGCGCACGGGAAATCGAACAGGCGTTTTTCATGAACAGCGCCCAGGGTTACTGGGTGCTGCGAGCCCACAACAGCCCCGGCTACGTCGACAGCCAACCCGATTACTTGCTCGCCTGGGATGATGACGGCCGTTTGCAGGCACTGAACCCGGCAGCAAGGCAGCTGCTGCTGCAAAGCTTTGGCCAACTGCCGGAACACATCGGCCAGGTGTTCGATCAGCAGTTGTTGCATCGGGCCAGCGACGAGTCGCTCTGCGTGCTTCACGGCCAAGGTGGCCACCCTGCGCTGCACGGACGGCTCCGCGGGCCACGTCGGGTGAAACGCAACCCATCGCGCTCGGTATTGACCCCCGCCGAGCTCGATCCGCGACTGGAAGAAAGCCTGCGCCTTGCAGTGCGGGTCAAAGACCGCAACCTGCCGGTGCTGATCCAGGGCGAGACCGGCTCCGGCAAAGAAGTCTTCGCCCGTCAGTTACATCAGGCCAGCCAGCGCCGTGAGCGTCCGTTCGTTGCAGTGAACTGCGCGGCGATCCCGGAGAACCTGATCGAAAGCGAATTATTTGGCTATGTCGCCGGTGCCTTCACGGGTGCCTCGAGCAAGGGCATGCAAGGTCTGCTGGAGCAGGCCGACGGCGGCACGCTGTTTCTCGATGAAATCGGCGACATGCCCCTGCCCTTGCAAACCCGCCTGCTGCGGGTTCTGGCCGAAGGTGAAGTGGCACCACTGGGCGCTTCACGGAGCAAAGCGATAGACCTTCAGGTCATCTGCGCCAGTCACCGCAATCTGGAAGCACTGGTCGCCGCGGGCGAATTTCGCGAAGACCTGTACTTTCGTTTGAGTGGAGCCCGCTTCCAGTTACCGCCGCTGCGCGAACGCAGTGACCGCTTGGCGCTGATCAACAGGATTCTCGATGAGGAATCGACGCTTTGCGCAGACCCCATGCACCTGGGAGGCGCGGCGCTGGAATGCCTGCTTGGCTACCGCTGGCCAGGTAACGTTCGCCAGTTACGCCACGTGCTGCGTTATGCCTGTGCGGTGTGCGATTCAAACCTGATTCAGGTCAGTCATTTGCCCGAGCAACTGCAAGGCCACAGGCTTAACGGCCCAAGTTTCAGCGACACCAACGATTGCGGCGCGAGCCCCGAACGCCAAGCACTGCTCGATGCCCTGGTGCGTCATCGCTGGAAACCCACCGCCGCCGCCAAGGCTTTGGGCATCTCTCGGGCAACGCTGTATCGGCGGGTGCATCAGCACGGTATAGAGATGCCGGGTAGAAGCCAGGTTGAATGAGCCTGAAAGCCAGCAGAAAGAACGATTAACTAACGTTTTTTGTGCGTTCTTCTAGCGATTTCCAAAGCCTTCTTTTCAACCCTTTTTTATGGTTCAGTGCCCCGCAACAACAGGCCTTCCAGCCGCACGCGCGCCCGATTTGAAGCCATGAACCCGAGCCCCCCAGACAATCACGAACCCCACCCCGACCAACACCACCATTGCCCATGGAAAAGAGGCGGCGCCCCACCTGTCCAACAACACTCCGCCCACGACACCACTCGCGGCAATCGCACTATTCCAGGCCACTACATTCAGCGACAACGCCACATCTGCCCCATCCCCCGCGGCATCCGCCAGCGCCGTTTGCAGCAACGTCGCCGCTCCGCCGAAGCTCACCCCCCAAACCGCTGCGCCGACATAGATCATCTCCGGCACGCGGCCCAAAAGGCCAAACATTACACACACCGCCGCAAACGCTGCCAGGCTCACCAACACCGTTTTGCGCAACGATACCTCAACCCTTTTGGCAGTCAGCCAAATCCCCACCAACGCCGCAATACCAAACACCAACAACACCACCTCCACCCGATCCGCCAACCCCGCCGGTGCCACGAAGGGTGCGATGTAGGTGTAGAGAATGTTGTGCGCCAGCATCCAGCTGATGACCACTGCCAGCACGGGTCGCACGCCTGGCGTGGTCATCACGGTACGCAATGACATGCGCTGGCTGGCGGCTTGAGGTGGGTAGTCCGGGACTTTCACCAGTACCCAGGCGATCAGCACCAGTGTGAGGACGGACATGATGCCGAAAGTGGTGCGCCAACCTACGAGAGCGCCCAGCCAGGTGCCGAGTGGTACACCCAGTGAAAGGGCAATCGGTGTGCCGACCATGGCCAGCGCTAGCGCCTTGCCTTGTTGATGGGGCGCGACCATACGCCTGGCGTAGCCGGCCAGCAGGCTCCAGGCCAGGCCAGCCGCGACGCCGGCAAAAAAGCGCGCCACCAGGATCACGCCGTAGTGCGATGACAACGCGGTGATGGAGTTGAACAGCAAGAAACCGACGATAGTCAGCAACAGCACATTACGGCGGCGCCAGCCGCGGGTGGCGATGGTCATGGGGATGACCGCCAGCACCGAGCCCAACGCATAAGCGGTGACCATCTGGCCAGCCATCGAAGGGGAAATTGCCAGGCCTTCGCTGATCAGCGGCAACAGGCCGGCGGGCAATGTTTCGGTGACGATGCAGATGAAGCCGGTCATGGCCAGCGCGAGCAACGCACCGATGGGCAGGCGGTCGGGCGCTGCCGATAATGTAATTGAGGGTGTCATGGGAGGCTCCTGAGTGAGGATTCAGATTTAAATACTGATCGATACAAATGTTGAGGGCTGCCCGTGTCCGTTGTCAACGACTTATGTATCGACTAGTATTTATCTCGTCATCCAGAGGAGCCTTGAAATGGCGCAAATGGGCCGCCCCCGCACCTTCGACCGCGACCACGCTGTGGAACAGGCCATGCATTTGTTTTGGCAACACGGCTACGACGCGACCTCGCTCGCACAGTTGAAAGCCGGACTGGGCAGCGGGATTTCCGCGCCAAGTTTTTACGCAGCGTTCGGTTCCAAGGAAGCGTTGTTTGATGAGTGTGTGCAGCGTTACCTGGCGACCTTCGCTCAGGTCACCGAATGTCTGTGGGACGAGAGTCTGCCGCCGCACCAGGCCATCGAGACTGCGCTACGCCAGTCGGCGCGCATGCAATGTGAGGACAGTCATCCCAAGGGCTGCATGGTGACCCTCGGTGTGATGAGCGCACCCAGCCCGGAGAATGCTCGGGTGGTCGATGCCCTGACCCAATCTCGCGCCCGGACGCACGCGGGGATTTTGGCGTGTGTCGAGCGGGGAGTCAGTGCCGGTCAGTTGCCGGGCAATACTCACGCGCCCGCGATGGCTGCGGTGTTCGACAGTTTCTTGCAGGGCATTTCCATCCTCGCTCGTGATAACACGCCGCATGAGGTCATTGATGCGGCCATTACCCAGATAATGTTGACGTGGGACATTGCAGCCTCCTGCTAGAAGCCAGCAGATGTAAACCATCATCAATACGACACAGCAGACGAAAAAAAGCCCCGCCACCGAATGCGGTGCGGGGCAAAAACTGGTTGGTTGCGGCCAACCAAAGGAGCACGGTGAGAAGCGTTTACGGGCCAGGATCAGATGCAATCCTGCGCGGCGCGTTCAAAACTTGAAGGCAGGAAGTTCGAGGCCAGCAAATGCCGTTCGTAGATGAACACCTTGCCGCCGTTCCCGGTCTTGTAGGCTTCCAGCACGTTATCCGCCGAGACTTTGCTCGGCACGACGATCCGGTAGCTGCGCTGGGTCTGCGAGACAGTCGGGTTCAACGCACTGCCCTGCAATTTCGGCACGACGCAGTCGGCGTATTGGGCCGGGGTCTTGCTGGTCTGCAAGGTCAGGGTCGGATCGTTCGGCGTGGAGGCACAACCGGCGAGCAAAGCGGCAAACACCATGGCGGGCGCGAATAAAGGGCGCATCGGTCTCATCCTGAAAATAAAAGGTTCGGTACAACAAGCAACGGGACTTCGTCACGAACGTCGTCATGGAGGCGATTTTCCGCCTGCTGCCGAGAAAGCAGAACTTGCGTTTCGTAATGTTCACTATTACTTCTAGCAATAGTTGCGCGCCGTACCGACGGATGCACACTCAATCACAACCAGAAAGATTGATGAGGATCTCTCCTTGAGAACATTTGACCTGATACGCGACGCCGTTTTGCCCGATTTCCGAGACCGGGTGGCCGAGTACCTGACCCAATACGAAACCGTACTGTTGTGCGAAAAAGCGCCCGACCGGGAGCTTGTACAGGCCACCGCCAATCAGTTACGCGGCTATTTGCGCGGGTTGAACACTACACGTGTATTGGGCATGGCGGATTGGGAGGAGCTGGATAGACGAGTGGTGAATACGTGGCTTTAGCCTCTGCACGCGCTCTTTGGACTCGACATCCAGGGGATGAATCGGCAATCGCATGTGCAGCAGCATTCTTATCAGCGCGGCAGCGAACAGGCAGGCGAAAACGATGGCGTCGATAATGACGGCGCTCAATGCGTGACCTGCCTCGTCATTGCTCGTATCAAAAGTACCGTCATCACTGCATGCAAGATAACCACTGGCCACAAGAGAATCCCGCTCGCGTCACCGGAGAAGCCAACGTAGGTGAGATACAACGCAACGGCTGCGTTATAGATCAACATGCCGAGCATGGGAGGGCCTGGCCAGCAGGTGACTGCCAGGGCAATGAGGGCAATGCCGGCCACGCGGACGATGACACCGGTCAGTTCGATGCCAAGCAGCAGATGCCCGACCAGAGACGGGACAAACAACAGCCCCACGCCAGTGGCGGCCTCGATAATCGCGGCGAAAACCAGCAGTCCTTTCATCATACGGACGCTCCAGTCCGGGCTGCGCAGCCACGTAACTGCACTACCCGGTGAACAGGTTAATCCGATTGCGACTAACGCTTAGTGCCTATCGTGATTAACCTTGGTGGAAAGTTCCAATCCAGCAGCAATACTCCACTCTGCTTAGAAACTATCCGAGTATAGCGTGGGGCAATAAGTCATGAACTTAACCGTCTCCGAACTTAAAGCATCTCGACTTTCGTCATTCAAACGATGCCTTCGCCAGCCATTACTGCACTTTTTAATCGCCGGTTTTGCACTCTTTGTGTTGTACGAAGGTTTGCACCGTTCCACCGTCGATCAAAATCCCCAACGCATCGAAATCACGCCTGAAGTTGTCCAACGTATCGCGATCTCGTGGCTGGCGCGATGGCAAAGACCGGCATCGGAGCAACAGTTGCAGGGCCTGATCGATGACTATGTGAAAGAGGAAATCCTCTATCGCGAAGCGCTGAAACTTGGCCTGGATAAAGACGACACCATCATTCGCCGCCGACTGGCGCAAAAGATGGATTTCCTCGCCGAAGATGTCGCGTCACTTCGCGAGCCTGCACCCGGTGAACTTGAGGCTTGGTATAACCAGCGTCAGGACGCGTATGCCCTGCCGCCATTGGCGACTTTCCGTCATTTATTTTTCGCCCCGGACAAACGCGGTGCTGATGCACAAACGCAGGCTCAGGCCGCGTTAAGTGGCCTGACTGATCAGAACAGTGGAGAAGGCGATGCCTTCATGTTTAAAAACACCTACTCAGAACAATCCCAGGATCAGGTGGCGCGGGTCTTTGGTTCAAAATTTGCCATTTCATTGTTCAAGCAAACACCCGGAAGTTGGGTAGGCCCTGTGGAGTCCGGTTTTGGCTGGCACCTGGTGTGGATTGATTCGCTGGCCAAACCACCACCACCGCCCTTCGAAACCGTGGCCCGGCAGCTCAAGTCCGATTGGTTGTCCGAGCAACGCAGCGCATCGAAACGCGCGAGTTTCGATGCACTGAAAGCACGCTATGACGTCGTGGTGATGATGCCGACGTCCACCAGCGGGATTGTCGCTGCTCAAACGGAGCGGCCGTGATGAAACACATGGTCTGGCTGTTGTTGCTCTGGTTCATGGGGCTGACGGCCATGGCCCATGAGTCCCGCCCTGCTTACCTGGAAATCAACGAAACGACCACCGGGCGCTATGACGTCATGTGGCGCACCCCGGTGCTTTCAGGCATGCGCTTGCCGATTGCGCTGAAGTTTGCCGACGGTGTGCGCACTGTCGTTGAGCCGGTTGAAAGCGAACTGAACGATTCACTGATCGAGCGCCGAATCATTGATGCGGGTCCCACGGGACTGGTTGGGCAACGCATTGAATTTATCGGCCTGCAAGCGAGCATCACCGATGTGCTGGTGCGTGTCTCGCGCCTGGACGGCAGCCTGACGACCACCCTCGTCCACCCCGCACAACCCTGGATAGACATCACTGGCACGCCGGGAATGCTCTCGGTGGCCGGTGCGTTTCTGGTCCATGGCATCCAGCACATCCTCGGGGGGGTCGATCACCTGTTGTTCGTCTTCGGCCTTCTGCTGCTGGTGAGTAACGGGTGGATGCTGGTGAAGACCATCACCGCGTTTACCCTCGCCCACTCCATCACGCTGGTGCTTGCTGCACTGGGCGCAGTGCGGCTTCCCGGCCCGCCTGTGGAAGCGACGATTGCACTGAGCATTCTGTTGCTAGCGGTGGAAATCGCCCGCAAGAATCGTGGTGAAACCAGCTTCACCATTCAATGGCCCTGGGTCGTGGCGTTCTTTTTTGGTCTGTTGCACGGCTTTGGTTTTGCGGGGGCGCTGGCGCAAATCGGCTTGCCCCGGCACGACCTGCCTTTGGCGCTGTTCACCTTCAACGTCGGCGTCGAGATCGGCCAACTGATGTTTGTCGCCGCCGCGCTGAGCCTTCGCGCACTGTTGCTGCATTGTCGATTGCCACGGTCCGCGCTTCTGTATGCCCAACCGGTTGCGTCCTACGGGTTGGGCACGCTGGCTGCCTTCTGGTTTTTCGAGAGAGTTTGGAGTTTCTGGACCTGAGTTGCCCCCTATCACTGCCGTATTCCCAAGAGGTGGAATATGAAACCCCATACACCCATCATCGTGCCGTCACTGTTAAGTAGCGCCGTGCTTGCTTTCAGCACACTAGCCTTGGCAGAGGGAATCCCTGATCGCGAGGTTTACTTTGGCCAGACGCACTCGCATACCTCCTGGTCGATTGATGCCTACCTGATCGGCAACCATCAGGTCGATCCCGAGCAGACGTATCAATACTCACTTGGGATGCCGGTCAGGCATCCGATGGGGGTTGAAGTGCAGCTCAAAGGCAGACCGCTGGATTTCCATGGCGTGACCGACCACTCGGAATACGTGGGCGTGATCGCCCTGGCCAATGATCCGAAATCGGACTTCAGCAAGCAGCCCATCGCGCAAAAGCTGATTGCCAAGACCCCGGAAGATTTCAACCGAGTGTTCAAATGGATCGCCGGCAGCTTGAGCCACCCGATCAAGGAGCTGATTGATCCGAAGGTGGCCGGCAACATCTGGCAGCAGAACATCGCCATCGCCGACAAGTACTACAAGCCCGGCAAGTTCACCACGTTCGTCGCCTATGAATGGACCTCGGCACCGAACAATCAAAACATGCACCGCAATATATTTTTCCGCGATTCGAAGAAGGTGCCGGACCTGCCCTTCACGGCCCTCGACTCGGACAAACCGGAGGATTTGTGGGGCTGGATGGACGATCAACGCAAAAAGGGCAATGAGGTGCTGGCGATCTCCCACAACGGCAACCTCAGCAACGGCCTGATGTTTCCGGTGGATGTTGATGATCGTGGTCGCCCCATCGATGCCGCCTGGGCCGAAACGCGGATGCGCAATGAATCCCTCACCGAAATTCATCAGGTCAAGGGCACCTCCGAAACCCACCCCGAACTGTCGCCAACCGACGAATTTGCCAATTATGAAATCATGAGTTTCCTGCTTGGTATCGACAACAGCACGTCGAAACTCAATGGCAGTTACATCAGGCAAGCCTGGCAGAACGGCATGGCCTTGCAGGAAGCCCGCGGATACAACCCCTACAAAATGGGCGTGGTCGGTGCCAGCGACTCGCACAACGGGGTGATTCCCTATTCGCAGAGCAACAACTTCGGCTCCCACGGGTTTACCGACAGCACCCCGGCGGCGCGTATTTCCGGCAAGGAAAACTCCGGCATGGTGGCCTTGCAAACCAGCACGTCGGGATTGGCCGGTGTCTGGGCGGAGGAAAACACCCGTGAATCGATCTTCGATGCCATGAAACGCAAGGAAGTCTATGGCACCAGCGGCGTGCGCATCCCCGTGCGCCTGTTTGGTGGCTGGGGTTTCGACAGCAGTGTCTGGAACGAAAAAGACTGGGTTCAAACCGCTTACGCCAAGGGCGTGCCCATGGGCGGCGACTTGCCGGCAAAACCGGGTAAAGCGGCGCCGTCCTTTGTAGTGTGGGCGGTCAAGGATGCAGACGACGGCAACCTCGACCGCATCCAGATCATCAAGGGCTGGACCAAAAACGGCCAGACCTTCGAGAAGATCTATGACGTCGTCTGGTCCGGTGATCGCCAACCGGACCAGGCGACCGGCAACGTACCGTCGGTGGGCTCGACAGTTGACGTTTCCAAGGCGACTTACACCAACACCATTGGTGCCACCGAGCTGAAAAAAGTCTGGGTCGATCCGGATTTCGATCCGGCGCAGCACGCGTTCTACTACGCCCGCGTGCTACAGATCCCGACACCGCGCTGGAGCACCTATGACGCGGCCAAGCTGCAAGTACCGCCGCCGGCGGATGTCTCGGCCACCGTCCAGGAACGCGCCTGGACCTCACCGATCTGGTACACGCCGAATGCTGAGGACAGCAAGTCCATCGCCGGCGGTAAAACCATCGATCAACTGAAAACCGAAGGGGCCAAAGCACTCACCAACGAGCAACTGCAAACCTACGTGGTGGGCAAAACCATCAAGGTGCGCAATACCGTCACCGGCCAGACGTTTGAGATCGTCTATGGCACCGACGGCCAACGTCTGGTCACCAGCGTCGACGGCAAGCCGCCTGCACAAGGGGAATACCTGAACATGCTGCATGCCGGCCAGTTTGGCGTTCCGGCCAAGTATGAAATCAAGGACGGCCATCTGCTGACAACACTCGGCGGCACGCCCTTCGAGGCCACGGTGTTCGAGCAAAACGGCAAATACGTGGCGGCTCGCAGCAACGAGTTTGGCTATGCGAATTATGAGGTCGAGGTGGTCAAGTAGTGTCGAGGCCAGCATCGATGCGCTGCATTCATCGATGCTGGCCGATTGACGAGCAATGGCAGTTGTTGCCCACAGGAACTACTGGTCCGCAGTGGATGCAACTGAAGATCGACAAGCCTCAGCCCATTGCCTGCAGCCATTTAAGTAAATCCATTTCCAGGCTGCCTGGCTTAGGAGCTGTGGGAGATAACAGGCAGTAGCGGGAGCCGTCTTCAACAAATCCCAATGGCGCGGCCAACACACCGCTCTGGATATCGTCGCGCACCAAGTGCCACGGGCCAATGGCTACTCCGAGGCCTGCGACAGCCGCCTGGATGCTGAAATAAAAGTGCTCAAAAGATTGCATGTCCATCTCAGGAATGGGCAGTCCTTTTGCGCCAGCCCACTCCTGCCAAGCGGTAGGCCGGCTAGTTGTCTGAAGCAATGGGGCCGAAGAGCGCAGACCTTTCCTGCTTTTGCCGAACCACTGATCTGCCTTTTCTGGCCTGCATACAGGGCCGACCTTCTCTGTGAATAGAGTCTCGGCATGATATCCGGGGGGGCGAGGAAAATCGTCCCGTCGAATGGCCAAATCTATGCCATGGTCGAATGAAAAGATGCCGCCGCCAGCCACTAAATGGATTTCTAACCCTCGATGATGTGTTTTGAAGTCGCTCCAACGAGGGATCAACCATCGCATTAAAAGCGTTGGCTCACAGGACAGGACAAGCTGACGAGCACGACGGGCATCGGTGCGTATCTCGCCAACTGCCTGGTTCATCAACCCAAGCCCTTCACTAACCGCTTTCGCCAGGTGTCTTCCGGCATCCGTCAAAAAAACCCTTCGGCTACGCCGCTCGAACAGGTCAACGCCCAAATCCTCTTCAAGCAAGCGCACTGCGCGGCTAATGGCACCCGGGGTCAGATGCAGTTCGTCAGCCGCTCGGGCGAAGTTTTCGAACCGTGCGGCTGATTCGAAGCAACGCAACGCAAGTAGAGAAGGCATGCGAGCCTTAGAAATTAGTGAATCGTAGTCACTATTTCCTTCAGAAATCATCGTTAGTACCAAGGTAAATGATCTGTAAATATCGCTCTCTATCACCACAATTCGAAGGGTACAGCATGAGCGAATGGATAGCCGTAATCACCATTACAATACTTGCATGCATCAGTCCAGGACCGGATTTCGCCATGGTTTGCCGCAACGGATTGCTATTGTCTCGACGAGCAGGCGTCCTCACAGCGGTGGGAATTGGTATGGGGGTGCTTGTCCACGTGTGCTATACGCTGCTCGGACTAGGGTTAGTGCTTCAACAAACGCCTTGGTTGTTCAATGCGCTGAAGCTGGCTGGAGCGGCGTATCTCGTCTACCTAGGCATCAAAATGCTTCGTTCCAAGCCGGCTATTGAACAGCTAGACGCACCGCCACCCGCCATGTCAGATCTGGCAGCTCTGCGTACGGGATTTCTCACGAACGCGTTGAATCCTAAAACATCGATCTTCATCGTTAGTGTGTTCATTGGTGTAGTACGGCCGGACACCGCCTTGACAGTGCAAATTGCATATGGACTGTTCATCGCTGGGGCGCACGCGGTGTGGTTCAGCCTCATCGCGCTGTGCTTCTCAGCCGGGAGGGTGCGCGAGAAATTGATGGCCGCACGACAATGGATTGACCGGATTTTTGGCGGCCTACTCGTGAGCTTCGCAATATTACTGACAATCGCTCAGCGTTCAGCTTGAGTTGAATGGGCCTTTGCGCAGGGATGGCGGGATGTGATTGTTATCGACGGCCGTCACGCGACACTCCAATGGCCCAGGCTGGCATTGCTCATGCGGATTGAGTACGCGCATCCACATCACTTGCAGACTCAGCTCTGATCTTGAACCAGAGGGAGTACATCGCTGGCAGGGTTCTCATCATGGGACTAGCCGCCAAGACCTCGCGCACCTGCGCGGCAATAGCGCGCAACCCTGTCCGCTCCGCGCCCATAACCCGAAAGGCCACCGGGTATGGCGCCCAAGCAACATCACGCAGAGCGCGAGCATCTCGCAGGTTAATTTTAGCCAGTGTGACCGGCAGTACTCCGGGCAACGGGCAATACCTCCCTCCCTTTTATCGCCTTTGAACCAGAAACTCATTTCAAGGACTTGTGCTTCCGATATTATGGTATACCATCATACGCACAGACACTCTTATCCCCAACGGAGCAGCCCATGAGTTTCGAAATTCGCAAGATCGTCAGCTATGTCGAAGAAACCTTTATCGAAGGCGGCAAGGCTACGGACAAGCCTGTGACCATGGTCGGGCTGGCCGTGGTGATGAAAAACCCTTGGTTGGGTCGCGGCTTTGTCGAAGACCTGAAGCCGGAAATTCGCGCCAACTGCTCTGACCTCGGTGCGCTGATGGTCGAGCGCCTGGTGGGCATCATCGGCGGCGCCGAGAAGATCGAGGCTTATGGCAAGGCCGCCGTAGTGGGCGCCGACGGTGAAATCGAGCACGCCTCCGCCGTGATCCATACCCTGCGCTTCGGCAACCATTACCGCGAAGCGGTGAAAGCCAAGAGTTACCTGAGCTTCACCAACAAGCGCGGCGGCCCGGGCACCTCGATTCAGATCCCGATGATGCACAAGGACGACGAAGGCCTGCGTTCGCACTACATCACCCTGGAAATGCAGATCGAAGACGCGCCGCGCGCCGATGAAATCGTCGTGGTTCTGGGTTGCGCCGATGGCGGCCGCCTGCACCCACGTATCGGCAACCGTTACATCGATCTCGAAGAGCTGGCCGCTGAAAACGCCCAGTAATCAAGGTCGGTAAGAACAACAAAAAGGCATGCAGGAGCGCTCCATGATTCGGCTCACCGCTGAACGCACCCCGGCTGGCACCAGTTACCTGGCGACCGGCCAAGGCCAGCCCGTGGTTTTGATCCACGGCGTGGGCCTGAACAAAGAAATGTGGGGCGGCCAGGTCGTTGGCCTGGCCACGAAGTACCGTGTGATTGCCTACGACATGCTGGGTCATGGCGCCAGCCCGCGCCCGGAAAGCGGCACGCCCCTGCTCGGCTATGCCGACCAGTTGCTTGAACTGCTCGACCACCTGCAACTGCCTCAGGCGACGGTGATCGGCTTTTCCATGGGCGGGCTGGTGGCACGGGCTTTTGCCTTGCATTACCCGCAACGCCTGCAAGGCCTGGTGGTGCTCAACAGCGTGTTCAATCGCAGCCCCGAACAGCGTGCCGGCGTTATCGCCCGCACTGCTCAAGCCGCCGAGCACGGACCGGACGCCAACGCCGAAGCCGCCCTGTCGCGCTGGTTCAGCCGTGAGTATCAGGCGGCCAACCCGGCGCAGATTGCGGCCTTGCGCCAAACCCTGGCAGACAATGACCCGCAGGGATACCTGACCACCTATGAGCTGTTTGCGACCCAGGACATGTACCGCGCTGACGATCTGGGCTGCATCCAAGTGCCGACGCTGATCGCCACCGGTGAACTGGACCCGGGCTCCACACCGGAAATGGCCGAGCAATTGGCCGCACGCATTCCCGGCGCGACAGTTGCCGTGCTCGCCGAGCAGCGGCATATGATGCCCGTAGAATCACCGCGCCTGGTCAACCAGCTGCTGCTGGAGTTTCTCGACACGGTGCACTCCCGACAAAATCAAATAAAGGGGATCGTTGCATGACACTCGCACGCTTCCAGATGTGCATCGGCGGTGAATGGGTCGATGCCCTCTCCGGCAAGACTTTTGAAAGTTTGAACCCCGCCCTGGCTCAAGCCTGGGCTGAATTACCCGATGCCGACGAAGCCGATGTCGAGCGCGCCGTGCAGGCTGCGCAGACGGCTTTCGACAGCCCGGCCTGGCGCGGTCTGACCGCCACCGCTCGCGGCAAACTGTTGCGCCGCCTCGGTGACCTGATCGCTGAAAACAAGGAGCATCTTGCGCAGCTGGAAAGCCGCGACAACGGCAAGCTGATTCGCGAAACCCGTGGTCAGGTCAGCTACTTGCCGGAGTTCTTCCACTACACCGCAGGCCTGGCGGACAAACTCGAAGGCGGCACCCTGCCCCTCGACAAGCCGGACCTGTTTGCCTACACCGTGCACGAAGCCATGGGCGTGGTCGCCGCGATCATTCCCTGGAACAGCCCGCTGTACCTGACCGCGATCAAACTTGCCCCGGCCCTGGCGGCGGGCAACACCATCGTGATCAAACCGTCGGAGCACGCCTCCGCCACCATTCTCGAACTGGCCCGTCTGGCGCTGGAAGCCGGCATCCCGCCGGGCGTGGTCAACGTCGTTACCGGCTACGGCCCAAGCACCGGCGCCGCCCTCACCCGCCATCCGCTGGTGCGCAAAATCGCCTTCACCGGCGGTGCTGCCACTGCCCGGCATGTGGTGCGTAGCAGCGCTGAAAACTTCGCCAAGTTGTCGCTGGAACTGGGCGGCAAATCACCCAACATTATCTTTGCCGATGCCGACCTCGACAGCGCGATCAACGGTGCGATTGCCGGGATCTATGCAGCATCAGGCCAGAGCTGCGTTTCCGGCTCGCGGTTGTTGGTGCAGGACGAAATCTACGATGAGTTCGTCGATCGTCTGGTCGAACGTGCCAAGCGCATCCGCATCGGTAACCCGCAGGAAGACAGCAGCGAAATGGGCCCCATGGCCACCGCACAGCAACTGGCTGTGGTCGAAGGCCTGGTCGCCGATGCCATCGCCGAAGGTGCGCGCCTGCGCCTGGGCGGCAAGCGTCCGCAAAATCTGGGCGATGGCTGGTTCTACGAGCCGACCCTGTTCGAATGCGACCGCAACTCCATGAAGATCATGCAGGAAGAAGTCTTCGGTCCGGTGGCCTCGGTCATCCGTTTCAAAGATGAAGCCGAAGCCCTGGCGATTGCCAACGACTCGCAGTTCGGCCTCGCCGCCGGTATCTGGACTCGTGATTTGGGCCGTGCCCATCGCCTGGCCCGGGACGTGCGCTCGGGGATTATCTGGGTCAATACCTACCGAGCCGTCTCGGCTATGGCGCCGATCGGCGGCTTCAAGAACAGCGGCTATGGACGCGAGAGCGGCATCGATTCGGTGCTGGCCTATACCGAACTGAAAACGGTGTGGATCAACCTCTCTCAGGCACCCATGCCTGACCCCTTCGTGATGCGCTAGGAGACCGCCGACATGATCGAACCCGGCATTTACAAAGACGTCATGAGCTCGTTCCCATCCGGGGTCACGGTGGTCACCACCCTGGACCCGGACGGTGGCATCGTCGGCATCACCGCCAGCGCCTTCAGTGCGCTGTCGATTGATCCGGCACTGGTGCTGTTCTGCCCCAACTACGCCTCGGACACGTACCCGATCCTGCGTGACAGCAAGCAGTTCGCGATTCACCTGCTATCGGCCGACCAGACTGCCGAAGCGTATGCGTTTGCGGGCAAAGGCAAGGACAAGGCCAAAGGCATCGACTGGCACCTCAGCGAGCTGGGCAACCCGCTGTTGCGCAAAGCCACGGCGATCATCGAGTGCGAACTGTGGCGTGAATACGACGGCGGCGATCACGCGATCATTGTCGGCGCGGTGAAGAACCTGATTCTGCCCGAGCAACCGGTCACGCCGATGATCTATCACAAAGGCAAGCTGGGCCCGCTGCCCACCCTGGCCTGATGTTTATCTTCAGGGCGCAGGTCCATGTGGGAGCGAGCCTGCTCGCGATGACGGCAGCACATTCAACATCAATGTGAGTGACACACCGCTATCGCGAGCAGGCTCACTCCCACATAGAGCGCCTCGACTTTCTTGGGAGCCGGCATGAACCCAGCAACCTCGCAACTGTTCCGCCAGCAAGCCTACATCGACGGCCAATGGCTGGATGCGCCCGATGGCGCCTGTCAGGACATTTTCAACCCGGCCACCGGCGAAAAGATCGGCCAAGTGCCGAACCTTGGCGCCGCAGAAGCTCGTCAAGCCATCGCCGCCGCCAACAAAGCCTGGCCGACCTGGCGTGCTCTGACCGCCAAGGAACGCAGCCAGACGCTGAAACGCTGGCACGCGCTGATGATTGAAAATGCCGATGCGCTGGCAGAAATCCTCACCCTCGAACAAGGCAAGCCACTGGCCGAAGCCAAGGGCGAAATCCTCTACGCGGCGAGTTTCATCGAGTGGTTCGCCGAAGAAGCCAAGCGCATCTACGGCGACACCATTCCCAGCCACAAAGGCGATGCACGCATTGTGGTCAGCAAGGAACCGATCGGCGTGGTTGCGGCCATCACCCCGTGGAATTTTCCGGCGGCGATGATCACCCGCAAGGCCGGCCCGGCGCTGGCGGCCGGTTGCCCGTGCATCGTCAAACCGGCACCGGAAACCCCGTTTTCGGCGCTGGCCATGGCCGCGTTGGCGGAACAGGCCGGGATTCCACCGGGCATTTTCAATGTGATCACCGGCGACGCCGTGGCCATCGGTGGCGAGCTGACCGCCAGCCCGCTGGTGCGCAAACTGTCGTTCACCGGTTCCACCGCCATAGGCAAGTTGCTGATGGCGCAGTGCGCACCAACGCTGAAAAAAGTCTCACTGGAACTGGGAGGCAACGCGCCCTTCATCGTGTTCGACGATGCTGATCTGGAGCGTGCCGTAGAAGGTGCGCTGATCGCCAAGTTTCGCAATGCCGGGCAAACCTGTGTCTGTGCCAATCGCTTCCTGGTGCAGAGCGGCATTCATGATGCTTTTGCCACGCGACTGGCCGAGCGCGTGGCGCAACTGAACGTCGGCAGTGGCTTCGAGGCAGGTGTCACTCAAGGTCCGCTGATTAACGAACGCGCGGTGGCCAAAGTCGAAGACCACGTTCAGGACGCCCTCTTCCAAGGCGCCCGACTGCTTTGCGGCGGCGAACGCCATGCGCTGGGACACGGCTTCTTCCAGCCAACCGTGCTGGCCGGCGTGACCGGTGACATGAAAGTCGCTCAAGAAGAAACCTTCGGCCCGCTGGCTGCCGTGTTCCGCTTCGACACCGAAGCCGAAGCTGTGCAGTTGGCCAACGACACCGAGTTCGGCCTTGCGGCTTACTGCTACACCCGCGATCTGGGGCGCGCCTGGCGCATGAGTGAAGCGCTGGAATACGGCATGGTCGGGATCAACGAAGGGCTGATTTCCACTGAAGTCGCGCCCTTTGGCGGGATCAAATCCTCGGGTCTCGGTCGTGAAGGATCCAAGTACGGCATCGAAGATTATCTGGAGCTCAAGTACACCTTGATGGGCGGGCTTGACGATTTTGGGAGCACACCGCGATGAGCAATGAAAAGTACGAAAAAGGCCTGAAAATCCGCACCCAGGTGCTGGGCGAAGCCTACGTGAACCGCTCCATCGAAAACGCCGACGACTTCACCCGGCCTCTTCAGGAGATGGTCACCGAGTACTGCTGGGGCCACGTCTGGGGCCGTGAGGGCTTGTCGCTTAAAGAACGCAGCATGATAAACTTGGCAATGATTTCGGCCCTCAACCGGCCTCACGAACTCAAGCTGCATGTACGCGGTGCCTTGCGTAACGGGCTGAGTCGTGAACAAATACGCGAAATTTTGCTTCAAGTCGGTATTTATTGCGGTGTCCCCGCTGCCGTAGACAGTTTCCGGCTCGCCCGTGAAGCCTTCGCCGAAGCCGAAGCCGATGCCGATGCCGAGGCCTCCAGTTAACCCTTGGCTGTTTTTGATGACCTGAGCACGATGATCCTGGATCGAAGTGCTCTTTTTGCATGGACAGCCACACTCAGAGCGGACCCCATGAAACGCCTGCCACTCGACGACAGCTTCAAGGTCAATCGCAACCCCGTTACCCTGCGCGAAATCGTGCTGGATAAGCTGCGAAGCGCCATCATGAATTTCCAGCTTTTGCCGGGAGATCGTCTGGTCGAACGCGATCTGTGCGATCGCCTGGGCGTCAGCCGCACGTCCGTACGCGAAGCCTTGCGTCACCTGGAATCCGAAGGCCTGGTGGAATTCGCCGACGCCAAAGGGCCCAGTGTCGCGATCATTACCCTGGCCGATGCCGTCGATATCTACGAACTGCGTTGTGTGCTCGAAGGCCTGATCGTCCAGTTGTTCACCCTGCGTGCCAAGGCCAAGGACATCAAGGCCCTGGAAAAAGCCCTCGAGGAAAACCGCAAGGCCCTCAAGGAAGGTGAACTGCAACAGGTGATCGATTCGGTTCAGGGTTTCTACGACGTCCTGCTCGAAGGCTCCGGCAATCATGTGGCGGCCACGCAGTTGCGTCAGTTGCAGGCACGGATCAGCTACCTGCGGGCGACGTCGGTGTCCCAGGAAAATCGCCGTGGCGCGAGCAATCAGGAAATGGAACGCATGGTCGAAGCGATCAAGAGCGGCGACCCTCTGGCCGCCCACCAGGCTTGCGTCGACCACGTCCGCGCCGCCGCAACCGTTGCACTCGATTACCTCAAGCGCAAACAGGAAGAGACCGGAAAAATCCCCGAGATCACCCTGCCCATCGCGCTCAAAGAACCTCGCATAGGTCGCTAACCATGTTCAGCCCGAGCTTTTGTCCAAAGTGCGGTGGCGGTGACCTCGGTCACCAGCTGCCACCGGGCGATACGCACGAGCGCCTGATGTGCCGCGGCTGCGGCTATATCCATTACGTCAATCCGAAAATCATCGCCGGCTGCATCATCGAGCAAGACGGCAAGTACCTGCTGTGCCAACGCGCGATCCCGCCGCGTCCCGGTACCTGGACGCTGCCGGCGGGTTTCATGGAAGGCGGCGAGACCACCGAGCAGGCGGCGCTGCGCGAAGTCTGGGAAGAGAGCGGCGTGCGCGCGGAAATTCTCTCGCCCTACTCGATCTTCAGCGTGCCGAAGATCAGCGAGGTGTACATCATCTTCCGCGCCATCGCGCTGGAGATCACCGGCCAATACGGCCCGGAAACCCTGGACTACAAATTCTTCGCGCCCG
Source organism: Pseudomonas sp. ES4 (assembly GCF_050586665.1). Classification (NCBI taxonomy): domain Bacteria; kingdom Pseudomonadati; phylum Pseudomonadota; class Gammaproteobacteria; order Pseudomonadales; family Pseudomonadaceae; genus Pseudomonas; species Pseudomonas sp. ES4. The sequence goes on from NZ_JBOBDO010000002.1 coordinate 164,473, forward strand.
AGGACATTCCTTGGGACAGCATCTATTACCCGGCGATCCGGCAGATCCTCGAACGCTATATCGAGGAACGCCAGGCCGGGGTTTACGGCATCTACATCGGCAATGACGATACCGGCAAGATCCACTTCATCCGCTGACATCTCCTAGGGCGCCACGCCCTCGACAATGATCACCTCGGCCCGGGCCACGCCCGCGCGGTGCCGTTTCGCCTCTTGATATTGCTCACTGTGATAACAGGCCAGCGCCTGCTCGTAAGAATCGAACTCGATGACCACGCTGCGTTGTGGGGTCGGCCGACCTTCCATCGCTTCGCTGCGCCCGCCGCGTGCCAACAGCTTCCCGCCATATAAAGCGAACGCCGCCGGGGCGCGTTGGGTGTATTGGCTGTATTGATCGGGGTCGGTGACATCCACGTGAGCAATCCAGTACGCCTTCATAGTGACCTCTTGGTTCAGTTTGTATTATGGTATACCAATAAATATACCCACCCAACACTGAGAGTTCCAGCATGGCCTTCAACAGCATCGAAGAAATCATCGAAGATTACCGACAGGGCAAGATGGTGCTTCTGGTCGATGACGAGGACCGGGAAAACGAAGGCGATCTGCTGCTCGCCGCCGACCGTTGCACCGCCGAGGCCATCAGCTTCATGGCCCGCGAAGCCCGGGGCCTGATCTGCCTGACACTGACCGACGCGCACTGCCAGCGCCTCGGTCTGGAGCAGATGGTGCCGAGCAATGGCAGTGTGTTCAGCACCGCGTTCACTGTATCCATCGAGGCCGCCGTGGGCGTGACCACCGGTATTTCCGCCGCCGATCGGGCGCGTACCGTTAGCGCCGCCGTCGCTGCCAATGCAGGTCCCACGGACATTGTGCAGCCCGGCCATATCTTCCCGCTTCGCGCCAAGGAAGGCGGCGTGCTGACCCGCGCCGGCCACACCGAAGCCGGTTGCGACCTCGCGCGCCTGGCCGGCTTCACTCCCGCCTCGGTGATCGTCGAGGTAATGAACGACGACGGCACCATGGCCCGCCGCCCTGACCTGGAAGTCTTCGCGCGCAAGCACGGAATCAAGATCGGCACCATCGCCGACCTGATCCACTATCGCCTGAGCACCGAGCACACCGTGGTGCGCATCGGTGAACGCGAATTGCCCACGGTGCACGGGACGTTCCGGCTGATCACCTTTGAGGATCGCATTGAAGGTGGCGTCCACATGGCGATGGTCATGGGGGACATTCGTCGGGAAGAACCGACCTTGGTGCGGGTGCACGTGATCGACCCGCTGCGGGACCTGGTGGGCGCCGAATACAACGGCCCGTCCAACTGGACATTGTGGGCGGCGCTGCAACGAATCGCTGAAGAAGGCTGCGGCGTGGTGGTCGTACTGGCCAATCATGAGTCATCGCAAGCGCTGCTGGAACGCGTGCCCCAACTCACACAGCCGCCACGGCAATTCAACCGATCGCAATCGCGCATCTATTCTGAAGTAGGGACCGGTGCGCAGATTCTGCAGGATCTGGGCGTGGGCAAGTTGCGTCATCTCGGCCCACCGCTGAAATACGCAGGCTTGACCGGTTACGACCTGGAAGTGGTCGAGAGCATCCCGTTCACCGGATGAATCTGGAGCTTTCGGAGGGCTTTTGTGGCGAGGGAGCTTGCTCCCGTTGGAGCTGCGCAGCAGTCCTATTTTTTGGGGCCGCTTCGCAGCCCAGCGGGAGCAGGCTCCCTCGCCACAGGGCAAGCCCTCCACCACAAAAAACCGCTTTTTGGCTGATAGCCGGTAAGGCAAAGTGCTTGCACAAAGTTTGGAATACCATAATATGATATTCCATAGACCGGACGATCATAATCGACCAGATGGACCTACTGCTCCCGATAGGCGGGCATCAACAGCCCGCTCACAAACACAACAAATGAGGGCGTAAAAATGGTGTTGAACAAAGGTGTAACCGCAATGCTTTTTGCGGGTTTGTTGAGCATGACCAGTCAGGCGCTGATGGCGGCTGAAAGCGTCAACTTCGTCAGCTGGGGCGGCAGCACCCAGGATGCACAGAAGCAGGCCTGGGCCGATCCGTTCAGCAAGGCCAGCGGCATCACCGTGGTCCAGGATGGTCCTACCGACTACGGCAAACTCAAAGCCATGGTCGAAAGCGGCAACGTGCAATGGGACGTGGTCGACGTCGAAGCTGATTTCGCCCTGCGCGCGGCGGCTGAAGGCTTGCTCGAACCCCTCGATTTTTCGGTGATCCAGCGCGACAAAATCGACCCGCGTTTCGTCTCTGACCATGGCGTCGGCTCGTTCTACTTCTCCTTCGTCCTCGGTTACAACGAAGGCAAGCTCGGTGCCGGCAAACCTCAGGATTGGTCCGCGCTGTTCGACACCAAGACCTATCCCGGCAAACGCGCCCTCTACAAATGGCCAAGCCCCGGCGTACTCGAACTGGCTTTGCTGGCCGACGGCGTTGCCGCCGACAAGCTGTATCCGCTGGACCTGGATCGCGCCTTCAAGAAACTCGACACCATCAAGAAAGACATCGTCTGGTGGGGCGGCGGCGCGCAGTCCCAGCAGTTGCTGGCCTCGGGTGAAGCGAGCCTGGGGCAGTTCTGGAACGGCCGCATCTACGCCCTGCAACAGGATGGCGCGCCGGTGGGCGTGAGCTGGAAACAGAACCTGGTCATGGCCGACATTCTGGTCATCCCAAAAGGCTCGAAAAACAAGGCCGCAGCCATGAAGTTTTTGGCCCATGCCAGCAGCGCCAAAGGACAAGCTGACTTCTCCAACCTGACCGCCTATGCGCCGGTCAACGTCGACAGCGTAGCGCGCCTGGATAAGGTGCTCGCCCCCAACCTGCCGACTGCCTACGCAAAGGATCAAATCACTCTTGATTTCGCGTACTGGGCCAAAAACGGTCCGGCCATCGCGACACGGTGGAACGAATGGCTGGTCAAATGAAAATGACGGCAACAGCGTCCCGTCAACCTACTCCGACCGGGAGCGCAGCTGGCGCTACCGGGACGGTTTCCGGCAAGGCGGCTGTGATGAACCAATCCCCTTCCCTGGCACAGCGCTGGCGCGGTTCAAGCAACCTGATCCCCGCCCTGCTGTTTCTCGGCCTGTTCTTTCTGGCGCCGCTGATTGGTCTGCTGCTGCGGGGCGTACTGGAGCCGGTTCCGGGCCTGGGTAACTACGAACAACTGTTCGCCAACTCGGCTTACGCCCGGGTCTTGCTCAACACCTTCTCGGTGGCCGGGCTGGTGACCCTGTTCAGCCTTCTGTTGGGCTTTCCTCTGGCCTGGGCGATCACGCTGGTGCCTCGTGGCTGGGGCCGCTGGGTCCTCAACATTGTGCTGCTGTCGATGTGGACCAGCCTGCTGGCGCGGACCTACTCCTGGCTGGTGCTGTTGCAGGCGTCCGGTGTAATCAACAAAGCGCTGATGGCCATGGGCATCATCGATCAACCACTGGAAATGGTGCACAACCTGACCGGCGTGGTGATCGGCATGAGTTACATCATGATCCCGTTCATCGTGCTGCCGTTGCAGGCAACCATGCAGGCCATCGACCCGATGATTCTGCAGGCCGGTTCGATTTGCGGCGCCAGCCCCTGGACCAACTTCTTCCGGGTGTTCCTGCCGCTGTGCCGGCCAGGGCTGTTCTCCGGTGGCTTGATGGTGTTCGTGATGTCCCTCGGTTACTACGTGACCCCGGCGCTGCTGGGCGGCGCGCAGAACATGATGCTGCCCGAATTCATCATTCAGCAGGTGCAGTCGTTCCTCAATTGGGGACTGGCCAGCGCCGGCGCAGCCTTGCTGATCGTGATCACGCTGGTGTTGTTCTACTTCTACCTGAAGCTCCAGCCGGAATCCCCGGTTGGTGCCAGCAACGCGAGGTAAACCGTCATGCTCCTGACCCCCAATGCCATGAGCCGGCGCATGCGTTTCGGCCTGTATTTCACGACTGGTTTGATCGCACTGTTCCTGCTGTTGCCGATCGTGTTCATCGTGCTGCTGTCCTTCGGCTCCTCCCAGTGGCTGGTGTTTCCACCGCCGGGCTGGACGCTGAAATGGTACGGCCAGTTCTTCTCCAATCCCGATTGGATGAACGCCGCCATGGCCAGCCTCAAGGTAGCGGTGCTGACCACGATCTGCGCTGTCGCCCTGGGTTTGCCAACTGCTTTTGCCTTGGTGCGCGGGCGCTTTCCGGGACGGGAAATGCTCTACGGTCTGTTCACCCTGCCGATGATCGTGCCGCTGGTGATCATCGCCGTGGCGGTGTACGCGCTGTTTCTCAAACTCGGCTACACCGGGACGATGTTCGCTTTCGTGGTCAGCCACGTCATCGTGGCGTTGCCGTTCACCATCATCTCGATCATCAACTCGCTGAAGCTGTTCGATCAGTCGATCGAGGATGCCGCGGTGATCTGCGGCGCTTCGCGACTGCAAGCGGTGTTCAAGGTGACCTTTCCGGCGATTCGTCCGGGCATGGTCGCCGGTGCGCTGTTCGCGTTCCTGGTGTCGTGGGATGAAGTGGTGCTGAGCGTGATGATGGCCAGCCCGACCCTGCAAACCCTTCCCGTGAAAATGTGGACCACCCTGCGCCAGGACCTGACGCCCGTGATCGCCGTCGCTTCGACGCTGCTGATCGGCCTCTCGGTATTGGTCATGGTCATCGCCGCCGCCGTTCGCCGGCGCAATCAAATCAGCGCCTGAGCGCACAGGAGTACGACATGAGTGCCGTCATCAAAGATTCCGCGCAGCAGAACGACAAACCGCTGGTCAGCCTGCGCAACCTGAACAAGTACTACGGCGACTTCGCTGCCGTGGACGACATCTCGCTGGACATCAAGGACGGTGAATTCCTGACCTTCCTCGGCTCCAGCGGTTCTGGCAAAAGCACCACCCTGTCGATGCTCGCCGGGTTCGAAACCCCGAGCAGCGGCGAGATCCAGGTCAATGGCCAATCACTGGTCAACGTACCGCCGCACAAGCGTGACATCGGCATGGTGTTCCAGCGTTATTCGCTGTTCCCACATTTGTCGGTGCGCGAGAACATCGCGTTCCCCCTGGCCATCCGCAAACTGGCCGCCAGCGAGCGTGAGCGCCGGGTCGACGCCATGCTCAAACTGGTACAGCTTGAGCAATTTGCGCATCGCCGCCCTTCACAACTTTCCGGTGGTCAGCAGCAACGGGTGGCGATCGCTCGGGCGCTGGTTTATGAGCCACGCATTCTGTTGATGGACGAACCCCTCGGTGCCTTGGACAAAAAGCTGCGCGAAGACTTGCAAGATGAACTGCGCCAGCTGCATCGGCGTCTGGGCATCACCATCATCTACGTGACCCACGACCAGGAAGAAGCCATGCGTCTGTCTCAGCGCATCGCGATTTTCAGCCACGGCAAGATCGTTGGATTGGGCAGTGGTTTTGACCTTTATCAGAATCCGCCGAATGCTTTCGTTGCTTCGTTTCTGGGCAACTCCAACTTCCTCAAACTCAAGGCTCAGGGTAATGCGGTGGCTTCGTTTGAAGGTCAGCCTCTGTCGATTCGCCTGACCGCAGGGTTGCAGACCGATCAGGATGTTTTGCTGATGGTGCGGCCGGAGAAAGCGTTGGCCTTGAGCGTCGAGCAAGCCGCCCAGGAACCCTTGGCGGCGGGCTGGAATGAAGTGTCGGCCACGGTCGTTGAAGTGCTGTTTCTTGGCGAAAGCCAGACTTGCAGTGTGGTGACCTCGGGCGGCACATCGATGACCGTCAAGGCCCTCTCTGCCGCCGGTATGCCGCTCAAGGCTGGCGACCCGGTGCGAGTGCGCTGGGCGACGGCGGATGCGTGCGTGTACACCGAATGGGCGGAAAGCGATCTGAACAAGGCCGCTGGCGCGCATTAATGCAAAAGCCCACCCCGGTGGGTCCGGATTTGCGTATCACCCTCGGGTCACCACAGCGTCGGGCTGTGGTGACCTTTTTTTTGCCGAGCATTTTGGATCAAAGGAAGCTCACCTAAAATTCCCCGGCGACACTTCGTAAATAACGAATCATTGATAAGGAATAATCGATTTTTCTAAACCCTCATCCTCTCGCTAGCATGGCCCTGTCGGCTCCAGAATACGTCCAGCCAAGGATAACGACATGCAGCCCATAAGCATCGGCGAACCCTGGATGTGGGTCGCCTTCATCGTCTTCGTCGTCGCCATGCTGGCTTTGGATCTGTTTGTCTTCGGCGGGCGCAAGGCGCATCGGGTATCGTCGCGCGAGGCGACATGCTGGGTAATTGCCTGGTGCGCGCTGGCGCTGGTCTTTGCAGGATTGCTGCGCTGGTACTTGAATGACGAGCTCGGTCCCGAAATCGCCCAGCGCAAAATGCTGGAGTTCCTCACCGGTTACCTGATCGAACAGTCGCTGTCGATCGACAACATGTTCGTCTTCGTGATGATTTTCGGCTACTTCGCCGCGCCGCCGGAGTTGCAGCGCCGGATGTTGCTGTACGGTGTGCTCGGGGCAATCGTGATGCGGGGGGCGATGATTTTCGCCGGCGTGTGGCTGGTGTCGCAGTTCGCGTGGTTGCTGTATGTGTTCGGTGTGTTATTGATCATCACCGGGATCAAGATGTTGGCATTCGCGCATCAGCGGCCAGATCTCGAAAAAAACCCTATATTGCGCTGGATACGCGGCCATCTGCGTGTCACTGGTGAGTTTCATGGCGAACGTTTTTTTGTGGTGCAAGACGGTCGACTCTGGGCGACGCCATTGTTTCTGGTACTGGTGCTGATCGAAGCCAGCGACCTGATGTTCGCGATCGACAGCATCCCGGCGATCTTCGCTATCACCACCGATCCGTTCATTGTGTTCACATCGAACATCTTCGCGATCATGGGCCTGCGGGCGCTGTACTTCCTGCTGGCCGACATGGCTGACCGCTTTCACTTACTCAAATACGGCTTGGCGATCGTACTGGTGTTCATCGGCACCAAGATGACGCTGATGCCGTGGTTTCACCTGCCTGTTGAATGGTCGCTGGCGATTGTCGGCGGGGTCATTCTGACTTCGGTGCTGTTGAGCCTTATCATGCCCCCCAAGGAAGATCGAATGCGATCCCTGTAGGGTCAGTCCGTGTATCCCCACCGCGCAGCTCTGCTCTGCCGGGTTTGCCCGCGGGTAGCCAAGCAGTAATACAACGGACACGTCACCACCAGCCCCACCAGCCACGAAAGATCCGCACCCTCGACCAGGTTGGCGTAGGGCCCGACATACAACGAAGTATTGGCAAACGGCAACTGCACAAGGATGCCGATGAAGTACGCAACGATTGCATGCGGATTGAAACGCCCATAAATCCCGCCATCCGCCCGAAAGATCGATGCGATGTCGTAGCTGCCGCGCTTGATCACATAAAAGTCGATCAGGTTGATCGAAGCCCATGGCACCAGTACCAGCAACAGCGCCAGGATCAAGCCGATGAACTGCGTGATGAAATCCGCCGAAGCCCCCAACGCCACCAGGCAGCAGCCCACCAACACCACGCTGGACAACACCACCCGCAGCTTGATGCTCGGCGTCCATTGGCTGGCGAAGGTTTGGATCGAGGTAATAATCGACAGCACCGCGCCATACAGATTCAAGGCGTTGTGGCTGATGATATTGAGCAAAAACAGCACCATCAGAATCGGCCCCAGCCAACCGGTGGACTGTTTCACTGCATCCATCGCTTCAGTGCCTTCCGGCGTCGCCAGTACCGCCACCGCGCCGAAGGTGAACGACAGAATGGTGCCCAGGGTCGCGCCCAGATAAGTGGCCCAGAACGGCTTGGCAAGGCCGATATCCGCCGGCAGGTAACGTGAGTAATCAGAGACATAAGGCGAGAAACTGATCTGCCAGATGACCCCCAGCGACACCGTGGCCAGCCAGCCCGACAGGTTAAAACCGCCGCGACTGTAAAAGTCCGCCGGCAATTCATGGGCGAAGATGTAAAAAAAACCGGTGAGCAAGGCGCTGCCCATGACCCAGGTGCCGATGCGATTGAGGGTATGAATGAAGCGGTAACCGATCACTCCGATCGCAGTAGCACTGAGGGCGCCGATGATGATGCTCGCCGGCACCGGAACCGAAGGCACGATGCCGACAATCGATTTGCCGGCCAGCACGATGTTGGAGATGAAAAAACCGATGTAGATCAGCGCAGCGAAGAACACGATCAGCAGCGCACCATAACGGCCGAACTGACCACGGCTCTGCACCATTTGCGGAATTCCCATGCGCGGACCCTGGGCCGATGCGAGGGCAATCACCAAACCGCCGACCATATGCCCGAGGACAATCGCCAGCAGCCCCCAGAACAGGTCAAGGTGAAATACCTGAACCACCATCGCGCCGGTGACGATCGGCAACGGCGCAATATTGGTGCTGAACCATAGAGTGAACAGATCGCGGGCCTTCCCATGGCGTTCCGCGAGAGGGACGTAATCGACCGTGTGATTCTCGATCAACGGGTCTTGCCGGGACATCTGGGACATGTGCATGAACTCGAGTTTGTCTGATCTTATATTTGTATGAAGCCAAACCGGGGGCGCTCTTTGGCAACCCCGCAGATGCGCACCATATTATGGTATTCCAATATTTTCACAAGACTGATCCGTTGCTTGAAAGGCAAACTGATCCGCTTTTCCAAGGGCTTCCGGCTCTCAACCTTGCGTTAAAAGCCCCGTAAACATTAAGCCTTATCGCCGCAGGACGCGTTTATCGGCAAAGATAAAAAGCCCTTGCAAACTATGTATTACGGTATACCATCAGACCTATAAATTCATAAAAACCATGCCGCAGCGCCCGAGGACCCTCCAATGATCGATGCCGCCATCTACAAACAAGTCATGGGCTCGTTCCCGTCCGGGGTGACGGTGATCACCACGCTGGATGATGAGGGGCAAATTGTCGGCCTCACCGCCAGCGCGTTCAGCTCGCTGTCCATGGACCCGGCCCTGGTGCTGTTCTGCCCCAACTACAGCTCCGATTCCTATCCGGTACTGATCAAGAACAAACGCTTTGCCATTCACGTGCTTTCTGGCGGCCAGCAAAGCGAAGCCTATGCCTTCGCCCGTAAAGGCAAAGACAAAGCTCAAGGAATCGAATGGACGTTGAGCGAGCTGGGCAATCCGATTCTGGCCAACGCCACGGCCGTCATCGAATGTGAGCTATGGCGTGAATATGAAGGTGGCGACCACGCGATCATGGTTGGCGCCGTGAAGAACCTGATAGTGCCGCAGCACACCGCCGGTCCGCTGGTGTACTGCCACGGCAAAATGGGCGCCCTGCCCGTCCTCGCCTGAACCGACAGTCAATAACAAAGATCCGAGGTAAGCGTCATGAAGTTTTCCCTGTTCGTGCACATGGAACGTTGGGACGAAAGTGTCAGCCACCGCCAGTTGTTCGAAGACCTGACCGAACTGACCCTGATGGCCGAAGCCGGTGGTTTCAGCACCGTCTGGATCGGCGAACACCACGCCATGGAATACACCATCTCGCCAAGCCCGATGCCATTGCTGGCCTATCTGGCCGCCAAGACCACCACCATTCACCTTGGCGCCGGCACCATCATCGCGCCGTTCTGGCATCCGTTGCGGGTAGCTGGCGAGTGCGCGTTGCTGGACGTGATCAGTAACGGTCGCATGGAAGTCGGCCTGGCCCGTGGCGCCTACCAGGTGGAATTCGACCGTATGGCCGGCGGCATGCCCGCTTCCTCAGGCGGTCAAGCCCTGCGGGAAATGGTTCCGGTAGTGCGCGCCCTGTGGCAAGGCGACTATGCCCACGACGGTGATATCTGGAAATTCCCCACCTCCACCAGCGTGCCAAAGCCGATCCAGAAGCCCAACCCGCCGATGTGGATTGCCGCCCGCGACCCGGACTCGCACAACTTCGCCGTGGCCAACGGCTGCAACGTGATGGTCACGCCGCTGATGAAGGGCGACGAAGAAGTCCTCGACCTGAAGAACAAGTTCCAGGCCGCCCTCGACAACAACCCGGACGTACCGCGCCCGCAATTGATGGTGCTGCGTCACACCCACGTGCATGCGGCCGATGACCCGGAAGGCTGGAAAGTCGGGGCCAAGGCGATCTCGAAGTTCTACCGCACCTTCGATGCCTGGTTCGGCAACAAGGAAGTGCCGGTCAACGGCTTCCTGGCGCCGAGCCCGGAAGAGAAATTCGCCGCTCGCCCGGAGTTCGAACTCGAAAGCCTGCACAAAACCGCCATGATCGGCACGGCAGAGGAAATCATCCCGCGCATCAAGTACTACCAGGAACTGGGCGTCGATGAGTTCAGCTTCTGGTGCGATAACAGCTTGCCTCACGCCGAGAAGAAAAAATCCCTGGAGCTGTTCATCAAGCAGGTGGTGCCGGCGTTTCGCTAAGCTCGCCCGTCAGGCTTTGCGATAAAACCCAGTAAGCAAAACGCCGGCTCATGCCGGCGTTTTGCTGTCCGCACCAGATCTTAATGGTTGTAGACACGCTAATAGTGTTCGGCCGGTGGTATCCGCTGGAACACGTTTTCTATTTTGTGATGGGCTGGAAACGAAGGCAGCAATCGGCCTGCGTTGAAATGGCATCAGTAATTGAAGTCATGTCCTAACTCATTCTGCATCCACTCCAGAAATCTTCTCACCCGAGGGAAATTTGCATGGGCTCTGGGGAAAACCAGGTGGTGTGCAGTGATTGGGGCGCTCAACTCTTGCGCTACCTCGACTAACGTTCCACACGCTAGATAGTCCTGCGCCAGCAGCGTGCTTTCCAAGGCAAATCCAAGACCGTGGCTGGCTGCCTCCAGCGTCATGTAGGAGCGGTCAAAGCTAAGCGTGTAGGGTTTTTCCGGACGAGACAGCCCATGTTGGGCAAACAGCTGCGGCCACTTTATCAGCGTGGCCTCCGACAGGATCAGATTGCAGTCCAGTAAATCCGCGACCGCCAGGATGGGGCGTTTTTCCAAGAGTTTCGGGGACGCCAGCACGGCAATCTTTTCATTGCGGATCGTCCGTACTTCGTAGCTGGGCCAGTTGGGCATGCCGTGGCGAATGTCCACATCGATCTTGTCGCGACTGAAGTGCAGCGACTCGTAGGAGCACGAGAGGTTGAGCTGGATATCGGGATGACTCTGGCGAAATTGCTCCAGGCGCGGCATCAGCCACAACAGGCCGAAACTGGGCGACGAGTGCAGTCGCAGGCAATCGAGGCTGACATCGCTGGTGGCCCGTTCGGTGGCCACCGCCAGACTGTGCAGAATGCCGGAAACCTCAGTGAGATATTGCTCGCCGACCGGGGTCAATGTCACTCCCCTGGCCGTTCTGATAAACAACTGCCGCCCGATCATTGCCTCGAGTTTGGCCAACTGATGACTGACTGCCGAGGGCGTCAGGTCGAGCAGTTCGGCGGCGCGGGCAACGTTGCCAAAGCGTGCCGTCTGCTCAAAGGCCTGAATGGCTTTCAGTGGTGGAAGGATCGGAGGTGCATCGCCAGGTGAACTCATGATTATTGCTATTCCGCTGCAGGTGGCTTGTGCCGGGCGTTCAGCTATTCAAACATTGGAAGAGTTGGTTGGCGAGTGCTGAATTTTTTTCAGCATCGAGTGACATTCGCGTTATTGCTCAGGGTCAGCGTGGAGAACAAGCTGAGTCATCGGTTCTTCGAGGATCGACCCAATAAAAACAATCAGAGGTACTCTTCCATGCTTCTTCAAGGCAAAGTCGCGATCATCACCGGTGCAGCTTCCGCACGTGGTATCGGCCGCGCTACAGCGACCACCTTCGCGCAACAAGGCGCACGTGTGGTGATCCTCGATCTGGACGAATCCGCCGCACGGGATGCCGCCGCCTCCCTGGGTGAAGGTCATCTCGGCCTCGCCGCCAACGTCGCAGACGAATCCCAAGTGCAGCAGGCTGTCGCGAAAATCATCGAGCACTTCGGTCGCATCGACATCCTCGTCAATAACGCCGGCATCACCCAACCCCTCAAGACTCTGGACATTCGCCCTTCGGATTACGACAAGGTGTTGGACGTCAGCCTGCGCGGAACCTTGCTCATGTCCCAGGCGGTGATTCCGCTCATGCGCCAGCAGTCCGGCGGCAGCATCGTGTGCATGTCGTCGGTTTCCGCTCAACGCGGCGGCGGCATTTTCGGTGGCCCTCATTACAGCGCCGCCAAGGCCGGTGTGCTGGGCCTGGCCAAGGCCATGGCTCGGGAACTGGGGCCGGACAAGGTGCGCGTCAACTCCATCGCCCCCGGCCTGATTCACACCGACATCACCGGCGGCCTGATGCAGGATGAACGCCGCCACGCGATCATCGACGGCATCCCGCTGGGTCGTCTCGGCGAAGCACAGGATGTGGCCAATGCGGCGCTATTCCTGGCCAGCGACCTATCCTCATACCTGACCGGCATCACTCTGGATGTGAACGGCGGCATGCTGATTCACTGAGTACACCTGGGCGGGCCTGCAAGGCCCGTGCGGTTCTGGATCGATGACACAGCCAGGCTTGATTGCCTGGCGGTCAATAAAAACAAGAGATCAGACCATCATGACTACCCTGTCGCTCGAAGCGGTTTCGACCGTGCGCTCCAACGCCTACCGTAAAACCGCGTGGCGCCTGATGCCGTTCCTGATGCTGTGCTACCTATGCGCCTATCTCGATCGCGTCAACGTCGGCTTTGCCAAGCTGCAAATGATGAACGACCTGGCGCTCAGCGAAACGGTCTACGGGCTAGGCGCGGGCATGTTCTTCATCGGCTACTTCCTCTGCGAAGTTCCCAGCAACATCATCCTGCATAAGGTCGGGGCGCGAGTCTGGATCGCGCGCATCATGATCACCTGGGGCATCGTCTCCGCCCTGTTCGCCTTCGTCGAAACCGCGTGGCAATTCTATGTGTTGCGCTTTCTGCTCGGGATTGCCGAAGCCGGCCTGGCACCGGGTCTGCTGTTGTACCTGACCTATTGGTTCCCGTCTTACCGTCGTGCCCGCATGACTGTACTGTGGTTCATCGCGATTCCGTTGTCGGGGATGGTGGGCGGCCCGATCTCTGGTTGGATCATGACTCACTTCGCCGGTGTACACGGCTGGGCCGGGTGGCAGTGGATGTTCGTGCTGGAGGCTGTGCCCACCGTTGTGGTTGGACTGCTGGTGTTGAGCTATCTCAAGGATGGCGTGCATCAAGCCAGCTGGCTCAACGACGACGAAAAAGCGTTGATCACCCGCGAGCTGGCCGAGGATGACCAGAAGAAAGTAACGCATGCCTCTATTGGCGAATTCATCCGCGACCGTCGTCTCTGGTTACTGGCCGCCATCTACTTCTGTGTCGTGATGGGTCAGTACGCAATCACCTTTTGGTTACCTACCCTGGTGCGCAACGCAGGGGTATCCGACCCGATGAAAATCGGACTGCTGACCAGCCTGCCCTACCTCTGTGCAATTGCTGCCATGTTGTATGCCGGACGCAGTGGCGACAAACACCGCGAGCGCCGCTGGCACCTGATTGTTCCGATGATTGCCGGGGCCATCGGCCTGAGCCTCGCGGCCATGATGGGGGGCAATGTGATGCTCTCCATCCTGAGTCTTTGCCTGGCCGCTTCAGGAATCCTGTCCGCGACGTCGATGTTCTGGATGCTGCCCACCACGCTGCTCGGTGGGGTATCCGCTGCCGCCGGCATTGCGGCGGTCAACAGCTTCGCCAACCTCGCCGGCTTCTGCTCGCCCTACCTGATTGGCTGGATAACCACACTGACCGGTTCCAGCGCTATCGGCATGTATCTGATCACTGGCGTACTGCTCGCCGGAGCCACCCTGGTGCTGCGCATTCCCGCCGCCTTGGTCAATCGTTGATTTACGGAGTTTTCACCATGACGACTAATCCTTCATACGTTTCATCCAAGACCCTGGTGGAGCGCGCTCATAACATTCGCCACCACGCGCTGCGAATGGGGAAAGTTCAGGGACAAGGCTACGTCGGCCAGGCCCTCGGTGCCGCCGACCTGTTGGCAGTAACCTACTTCCATGCCCTGAGCTATCGGCCCGAAGATCCTGAATGGGAAGAGCGCGATCGCTTTTACCTGTCGATCGGTCACTACGCCATTGCGTTGTACGCGGCCTTGATCGAAGCCGAAATCATCCCGCTCGACGAGCTGGAAACCTACGGTGCGGACGACAGCCGCCTGCCGATGTCGGGCATGGCCGCCTACACGCCGGGCATGGAAATCACCGGTGGTTCACTGGGTCAGGGTCTTGGCATCGCGGTCGGTGCCTGCCTGGGCCTCAAGCGCAAAGGGTCGCCCTCCTTCGTCTACAACTTGCTGTCGGACGGCGAACTGAATGAAGGCTCAACCTGGGAAGCCGTGATGTCGGCGTCACACTGGAAGCTCGACAACCTGATCGCCATCGTCGACGTCAACAACCAGCAAGCCGACGGTTACTCCAGTGAAATCCTGTCCTTTGAACCCATCGTCGATCGCTGGCAAGCGTTCGGCTGGTTCACCCAGCGCATTGACGGCAATGATCTGGAGGCGCTGGTCAGCGCGTTCGATGCCGCCCGCAATCATCCTGGCACTCAGCCTCGGGTGATCATCTGCGACACCAAAATGGGCAAAGGCGTGCCCTTCCTCGAAACCCGGGAGAAGACCCACTTCATCCGCGTGGAAGAACACGAATGGGATCTGGCACTGAACAATCTTGAAGAAGGAAAAAACCAATGAGCAACGCCGCCAACACTCCGACTTCGGTTGCCGAACCGACCAAGAAACGCCTGACCACCTCAGCGATGATCGCTTCGATTGCCTCGGAAGGCCAAGCCACGAAATCCGCGCCTTTCGGTCATGCGCTCGCGGCGCTGGCAGAACAGCGTTCAGACATCGTCGGCCTGTCCGCCGACCTGTCCAAATACACCGACCTGCATATCTTCGCCAAAGCACATCCCGACCGTTTCTATCAAATGGGCATGGCCGAACAGTTGCTGATGAGTGCGGCCGCGGGTATGGCCCGCGAAGGCTTCGTGCCTTTCGCCACCACCTACGCGGTGTTCGCTTCGCGCCGCGCCTATGACTTCATCTGCATGGCGATTGCCGAAGAAAACCTCAACGTCAAAATCGTTTGTGGGTTGCCCGGCCTTACTACCGGTTACGGCCCAAGCCACCAGGCCACCGATGACCTGGCAATCTTCCGCGCCATGCCTAATCTGATGATCGTCGACCCGTGCGATGCCCTGGAAATTGAACAAGCCGTGCCCGCCATCGCCGCGCATCAGGGGCCGGTGTACATGCGCTTGCTGCGCGGCAATGTACCGCTGGTGCTGGACGAGTACGGCTATAAATTTGAGATCGGCAAGGCCAAGACCCTGCGCACCGGTAACGATGTGCTGATTATCTCCACCGGTCTGATGACCATGCGTGCACTGGAAGCAGCCAAAGAACTGCAAGCGGACGGCGTCGATGTCGCCGTATTGCACGTACCGACGATCAAACCACTGGATGAACAAACCATTCTTGCCGAGGCTAGGAAGTCAGGTCGACTGGTGGTCACCGCAGAAAACAGTTCGATAATTGGCGGTCTCGGTGAGGCCGTTGCCGGAGTGCTGCTGCGCAACGGAGTGACGCCAACCTTCAGGCAGATCGCCTTGCCCGATGCGTTCCTCGATGCCGGGGCGCTGCCGACGCTGCATGATCGTTACGGCATTTCAACTCAAGCCGTTTGTGCGCAAATCAAAGCCTGGCTTTAACGGGCGAGTACAAGGCACCTGGAAGCGGGTGCCATTCAACCTATAGGGCTCAGCAAAACAGCGCATAGGAAGAGCGATGGATAACGGTAGATGAAGAGCTTCTGCGCCTGTGTCTTTACTGACTGGAGGTAATCGCAAACAGATTTTTGCAAAAATAGGCATCTTCTCTTGGGATGACAGTCTGTCGAACTACATCCGCTCCCTGAAGCTGGGGAAAATGATGAAGTACGAATATGTGCCTGAGTTCCAGAGCACGCTCTATGCGCCAAAACCACTTGCCACCCTGGTTGGCGAGCGCTGAAACCTGTTGCGCCTGTCAGGCCCCGGAAGCCTGACGGGCTGTTTTTTTCCTGGAAGACGCTGCATCACGGCGGCCTGAAGTGGCTGCCACACCCTCATCGCGCAGACGATGCAACAACAATTGCGCATTGTCTGCACACGCCATGCCCTCGGGCTTACCCTCGATGCCTTTGATGACCAGCAGAAGTTGCGCTTTGTTCTGGGCCAACCGCTGCTGCAGGACTTCGATTTCCTCAACCTTTTGCTTGAGGCCACTGAGCAACTCTTCGTGCTGCCAACCACTCGCATTCATCGGCATCAATTGCCGAATTTCTTCCAATGAAAAGCCCGCCGCCTGCGCGCCGGTGATGATCTCCAGAACCCACTGGATGTCAGGTGCGTAATCTCGATAACCATTGGCTTTACGCTCGACCGACTTGATCAGGCCGCTCGCTTCGTAGAAGCGAATGCGTGAAGGCGCCAACCCGCTGATTTTCGCCAGTTCGCCTATTCTCATATTCCACCTCAAAAAGTCTATTGACCTTAAAGTTGACTTTAAACCTAAAGTCTTCGGGTGGCCAAGCGGCTCGAGCGCCACGTGTTGCTCAGCCGTCATGGAAATCATGGGGCAGACAGATCCAGAAACACGCGCCCTCTGAACCGCCTATTGGATGGGCTGCACTTTGTTCATTCAGGGCCTTGATCGAAACACGATTCGGTTTAGGCCTTCCTTCATTCAGGAGATGCGAACATGGGGTATGTCACTACGCGAGACGGTGTTGAGATCTTTTACAAAGACTGGGGGCCGCACGATGCCCAGGTAATCTTTTTCCATCATGGATGGCCACTGAGCGCGGACGATTGGGACGCGCAAATGCTCTTTTTCCTGGCCAACGGTTACCGGGTTGTTGCACACGACCGACGTGGTCACGGGCGCTCCAGTCAGGTGTGGGACGGACACGACATGGATCACTATGCTGACGACGTCGCGGCCGTGGTTGATCACCTCGGCGTACAAGGAGCAGTCCATGTCGGCCACTCCACCGGCGGGGGTGAAGTTGTTCATTACATCGCGCGACACGGCGAAGACCGAGTGTCGAAGGCCGCCATCATCAGTGCCGTCCCACCGCTGATGGTCCAGACCCCGAGTAATTCTGGCGGCCTGCCTAAGTCAGTTTTCGACGACTTGCAGGCACAACTGAAGGCCAACCGCGCACAGTTCTACCACGACGTTCCAGCGGGACCTTTTTACGGCTACAACCGGCCAGGTGCAAAATCCTCTGAGGGCATCATCCGGAACTGGTGGCGGCAAGGCATGATGGGCTGTGCAAAGGCACACTATGACGGGATCGTGGCTTTTTCTCAGACCGACTTCACCGAAGATTTGAAGAGCATCAAGATCCCCGTTCTGGTGATGCATGGTGATGATGACCAGATCGTGCCTTATGAAAATTCCGGGGTTCTGTCAGCCAAGCTTCTGCAAAACAGTACGCTGAAAATTTACCCTGGCTTCCCGCATGGAATGCCTACAACCAACGCCGATACGATTAACGCCGATCTGCTCGCTTTCGTTCGGAGCTAAACAATGGAGGGCGGGTAAAAATCCCGCCCTTACCCATTTCAAGGCCACTAGATCGACAGCGATTAAGCAATCGCTACAAACTTTCCATTACTGATATTTTTCAAGAACTGCATCCAGTTTGTCCTCCAATGGGTAGTACAGGTAGTAGCCAACGCTGCTGAACTGATTACCTTTCTGGAGAGACTTGTATGAACGCTAAACGATTTCTGGGCATTGTCAGTACTACGCTTGCTGCCTCCTGCTTGTTAGTCACATTGCCAGCTGCCTACGCCCAGTCAGATCTGCCCGACAGCATCAAGGTTCCTGACGGTTATAAGGTCGCGCTGGAAACCGTGGGCGTAGGCGAAATCACGTATGAGTGTCGCTCCAAAACAAACGCCACCGGCCAGACTGAATGGGCTTTCGTCGGGCCCAAAGCAGTACTAAATGATCGCAGCGGCAAACAGGTCGGCACCTACTTCGGACCGCCTGCCACCTGGCAAGCTAATGACGGGTCTAAAACTACCGGGACCCAACTGGCAGTTGCCCCCTCAGGTACTGGCGACCTCCCTTATCAGTTGGTCAAGGCTACCCCTGCGGAAGGCAATGGCGCGATGAGCGGTGTCAGTTATATCCAGCGGGTGGCCGTAAAAGGCGGCGTAGCGCCCACGACTGAATGCTCCACCGCTGACAAAGGCAAACGTGAGGTAGTGAAATATCAGGCTGACTATATTTTTTGGGCAACCAATTAAGCCAACTACCTGGAACAGGTTGTTATCGCACAAAGTCGTCTACTCTGCTCCGATGGAACTCCAGCCAATGGCTGGGAAATTTCTACCAGCTGGCGGCTGAAAACTTTGTCCCTACCTGAGCCCTGTTTTGACTATGAAGCCTGCCTGGCTGCTTGCTCCCGGGGCGAGCAGCAGGCACTGCGAGACTTGTATGAGCAGGAAAGTGCTCGACTTTTGGGGGTTGCCAAGCGAATCGCTCGCAATAACTCCTTGGCGGAAGACATTGTGCACGATGCCTTCATCAAAATATGGACCCGTGCCGCCAGTTTTGATCCGGCACGAGGCTCTGCCCGTGGCTGGATCTTCAGCGTGACGCGACATCTGGCGCTCAATTTCATGCGAGATAACGCCAGAGAGGTACAAGTCAGCGAGCAAAGTGAAATGGCACTGCAAGCTTTGTCATCCATGGAGACATCGTCAGAGAGTGTGGAGGCCTTCGATTTTCGAACCCGTTCAGGACGTATTTATTTATGCCTTGAACAACTGGAGCCGGTACGTCGCAACTGCATCCTTCATGCATATGTAGACGGCTATTCGCATTCTGAAATATCGCAGAAACTGGACGCACCGCTGGGGACCGTCAAAGCCTGGATCAAACGCAGTCTGGTTGTATTGCGGGAGTGCATGGGATGACCATAAGCCCGGAGGATGACCATCCCGAGAACATTGACGAACTGGCGAGTGAGTATGTATTAGGCACGTTGCCGGCTGAGCAACGCATCGAGATACAAAAGCGTCTCGCTCAGGAATTCGATTTGCGATCTGCTGTAGATGCGTGGGAACAGCGCTTGCTTACGTTGACCGAATTGGCTGAACCGCAGAATCCTACCCCGCTGCTCTGGAGGCGAATCGAGCGTAGCTTGAATAGCAATGACCGGCGAGCATCAGCAGTGGCAGCCGCCGCGAAGCCAACTTCATGGTGGAACCTTCTTCCCCTATGGCGTGGGCTCGCGGGATCAGGTCTTGTCGCAACGCTCTTGCTCGGATCAGTACTACTGACACGAACAGCTCCGGTAAATCCGACCACCTACCTGGTCGTTCTGGTGGCTCCACAAAGCCAGGCGCCCGGCTGGGTCATTCAGGCGAGCAACCCAAGGGAAATCCAACTGATACCCTTGGTGGTAGCGCAAGTCCCAACCGATAAAGCACTTGAGTTCTGGACCAAAGCGGACGGCTGGCAAGGACCGGTATCCCTTGGATTGGTCAAACCAGGGCAAACGCTTTCAGTCCCTCTGGATAAATTACCCCCGCTGGAACCCAACCAGCTCTTCGAATTGACTCTGGAAAGTCCAAATGGATCGCAGACCGGCAAACCCACGGGTCCGGTGCAGTTCATTGGCCGGGCCATTAAAGTGATCTGATCATGAGCGCCTTTGAAGGAAAAGGCCGCAGAGGCGGCATTCCCCTTCCCTCACCTCTCTACCTGAGTTCCCAATGAAGTCCTCTCTTTCCCCTAAACGGCCGTAGATGATCCCTTTGTCCGCCGCCCCTTGCATAGGCATAGGGGGTATACCTATCATTTGCGCAACATAGGTGGGGGGGTATCCAATGGGCCATATCGCTGCAAACAAAGACGATCTTCTCAAGCGTGTTAAACGCATCGCCGGACAAATTCAGGCCGTTGAACGGGCACTGGAGTCGGACCTCGATTGCGCAAAGACACTGCACCTTGTTGCTGCCACTCGCGGAGCCATCAACGGCTTAATGGAGGAAATCATCGAGGATCACGCGCGTGAGCATGTTGCGAACCCTGGGCTCAGTGAAGAAGAACGCAATACGGGCGTCGAAGAGCTTCTTGAAGCCATTCGCCGTTACTCCAAGTGAACACATCCCGGCACACACTCATGAACAGTACGAACATCAACTACACGCACGACCACGTGTTCCTTGGCTCAGCGCATGACGAAAACGCAAAGCGTACGCTTTGGGTAGTGGCTCTAACTGTTGTGATGATGGTTAGTGAAATCACCACCGGGTATATCACAGGCTCGATGGCGTTATTGGCCGATGGGTTTCACATGGCAACTCATGCCGGCGCATTGGGCATCGCGGCAGCCGCGTACGGATATGCTAAACGCCACGCCTCCAGCCAGCGTTACAGTTTCGGTACCGGCAAGGTTGGAGATTTGGGCGGGTTCGCTTCGGCGTTGATTCTCGGTATGGTTTCCCTGGGCATTGGCGTTGAGTCCGTCATGCGCCTCTTGCAGCCAACGGACGTTCAGTTCGGCATCGCTACGCTCATCGCAATTGCCGGTTTGATCGTCAACATCGTCAGTGCCCTGCTGCTGGGCCGCGGGCACAGTCATGGGCACGATCATGATGATCATGGCCATACCCATGCTCATCATGGAAACGACAACAACCTGAAATCGGCCTATGCCCACGTCATCGCAGACGCGCTGACTTCGGTACTGGCCATCGCTGCACTGCTCGCCGGTCGGTATCTGGGTTGGGTATGGCTGGACCCGGTCATGGGCATCGTCGGCGCCATCGTTATCGCGCGGTGGGCATGGACCTTGATGGGGGCCACCGCAGGTGTATTGCTGGATCAAACAGACGCCCACGTTGCCGAGGAAATCCGCGAACTGGTTGAAAAACCGGGGGATGCCACCATCACGGACTTGCACGTCTGGCGGGTTGGACCGCAAGCCCATGCCGCCATCGTCAGCGTCCTTGGTGAAGCCACTGCGAACGCCGACAGCATTCGTGAACGTCTCAAGCCGGTTCACGAGGTCAGCCATCTGACGGTCGAATTTCGACCTGCCTGATCAGGACCTCCCCCATTAACTCCAAAGGAAATTGCGATGCCTCCGGGGAAACGTGAACTGGCGCGAATTGAACGCCGGTTGATAACCGCGCTGACCGAAGCGTGCGAAACAGCAAAAGGTAAAATCAAAGGCTTTATCTGGCTCACCCACATTGCTGACCTGAACGCGTTGGCTGAAACCCTGAAGGTAATCTGGGTGTTCGAAACCCTGGCTGACAGAAAGCTCGCCCAAGTTGACGCGAAGGCTCACATCTTTGAGCTGACGGCCATCGCGTTGAATGAGGTCGGCATCGATCTGAACCTTTCAGATCGCAATGTCTGCCTTGACTCTGAAGAAGAATGCCAGCGTATCCATGGTGGTGATTGGCAGAAGCGCCTGGCTAGGGGTTATTGACGATGGCTAAAGAAATCGAAAATCCCTGCGTCTCGGTGTGCCAACTTAGGGGGGATCTGTGTGTGAGTTGTGGGCGGAGCAAGGAAGACATTAGAAAGTGGAAACGCATGAAGCGGCCTGAAAAAATGGCCGCGGTTCAAAGGGCGAATGTACGTATGAAAGGGCTGAGCTAAGCAGACCTCGGATCTAATTACACCGAAAGCCAGAAAAAGCTGATGTGGGATTAACTGGCAGGAAGGCGACTCTCTCAGCCCATATCCCAGTGTTCCAGGTCAGGCTCTGTATCAACTCTTGGCAGGATCTGGATGAAGTTTGCAATGCAGTTTGAGATAACCCTCCTTAGCTGGAATGACTGGATTCAAATTTGCAGTGTTCCCCTTACCAAGGCTTCCAGCCTGGGCAAAATACTCGCTTCGTCATTGCCCAAAATGGCAATCGAAGAACCCCGCAACCCTGCCGACGAAGCGGCAGCCGCGTCGCCGGCCAAGGCTACTGGGCACGTAACGCCCATTTGAAGGGCGCGCAGTCGCTTGAGCGCATCTTCCTGCAGTGGCGCCTGGACCAATAGCACCAGCGCGGCGGGCTGAATTGCTTCACATAGCAACGGCAGTTCTTCCAGAGGCTGGCCCGTGCCCAACACCTCGATGCGAAGCTGGTCGCTGCTCATCAACAAACCAGCACACAACAGCTCCAATTCGCGCGCATGGCCCGAGCCGTCTGCCAGCAGCACGCAAGCACCGTTGCTCTGGTTCATCTGCAGTCGCAATAACATCCGCGCACGCAAGAAGGCGTCAAGGAACAACCACTGGCTGCGTCGACCGAAATTATTACCGGATGCCAGGCTGCGCCAAACCGGCAGCAGAATAGCCTCCAGTGCAGTTGCTTTCGGATAGATCGTAAATAGTTGCCCGTGCAGGCGCTCCAGCTCAGCGCCGTCAAAAGCCTGCGTGGCACGATAAACGGCCTCTTGCCACTGGACCAGGGGAGCTTCCGCCGAGCCAGATACAGTGACATCGGGTGTGTCCTGCTGCCGGACGAGCAAAGCGCCTATCTTGCTGATGGGCAGGCCCCGGCTGGTCCAGAGCATGATGCTACGAATATGTTCGATGTCCTGTTGCGAATACAGGCGATGCCCTCCCACAGTGCGTACGGGTCGGATCAGCCCGTGGCGGCGCTCCCATGCCCGCAAGGTGATCGGGTTGACGCCAGTCAGGCTGGCGACTTCCCGCATGGGGAGCAATGCGTCGTCGGAGGTGGATTCGATGGGCTCGGTCATTGAAAGTCGTTGCATCCTGAGTGTGTCGGCATTCTAAACCAGGCATGACGCTTTTTAACCAGCACCAATCGATGTCCGACGGTCCTGCGTCCTGCCATCTAGGCATGGCTGTCGCTGGCGACTACGCTGTGGGGCAACCCCATGAATCACAATGAGCCCAGATCATGATTGACGCCAAACTCCTGCAACTTATGGTCGAAGCCTCCAATGACGGCATCGTCGTGGCCGAGCAGGAAGGCAATGACAGCATCCTCATCTATGCCAACCCTGCCTTCGAGCGCCTGACCGGCTACAGTTCAGACGAAATTCTCTACCAGGATTGCCGCTTCCTGCAGGCAGACGATCATGCCCAGGCCGGGCTGGAGGCAATCCGTGACGCCATCCGCCTCGGTCAGCCCTGCCGTCAGGTGCTGCGCAACTATCGCAAGGATGGCAGCCCGTTCTGGAACGAGCTGTCTATCACTCCCGTGCACAATGATGCCGACCAGTTGACCTACTACATTGGCATACAGCACGACGTCAGCGACAAGATTGCCGCTCTGGAAAGGATACAGTCACTTGAGATCGAAGTGGCCGAGCTTCGCAGTAAACTGGCAAGGCTTGGTGGCTAACGACGAGTAGCACTAAAACCTACACAAAAAGTGTACAAGAATATTGACTTGTACAATTTTCCCCGTAGGCTTCAAATAAATATGTACAGTTTTCTCGAATTGTACAACTTTACCTGGAGCCTGCCATGTCTGCATATCTCCACCATTTCGCGGATACGTTCGCAACGCTGAACGCTGATTGCCTGGACCGCCTGGGCGAGCTATACCGCAACGACGTTCAGTTTCGTGACCCGTTGCATCAGCTGGATGGCTTGCCCGCACTGCGCACGTACTTTGAAAAGCTGTACACCAACGTCCAGGATATCCGCTACGACCTCCTTGACGCGGATGAAACCGCCCCCGGGCAGGGTTATCTGCGCTGGATCCTGCATTTCCGTCATCCGCGCCTGTCCCGCGGTCAGCCGATCAGTCTGCATGGCTGCAGCCACCTGCGCTGGACGACACATGTCTACCTGCACCACGACTACTTCGATGCCGGCGCCCTGCTCTACGAGCACGTTCCCGTACTGGGCGGAGTGATTGGCTGGATCAAGGGCAGGCTCGCATGAGCCGCTGCTGGCTGACAGGCGCCAGCAGCGGCCTCGGTGCTGCCCTGGCTGAACGGCTGCTGGAGCAAGGCCATGAGGTGGCCTTGGGTGGCCGGCGGGCGGAGGCACTGATGCCGCTAGTGCTGCGCTACCCTGGGGCCCTGCTCACTACCGGCGACGTGACTGACCCACGACACGTCTCGGCTATCTGCGAAAACATCGAGCATGCCTGGGGCGCACTCGACCTGGTGATCCTGAACGCCGGTACCTGCGAATACCTTGTGCCGGGCAGGTTCGAAGCCGAGACCGTCGAGCGGATGATGCGCACCAACCTGCTGGGGGTCAGCTACTGCCTGCAGGCGGCCCTTCCACTGCTGCGCCGGGGGCATAGACCACATCTGGTAGTGATCGGCAGCTCGGTAACCTGGCTGGCGCTACCCCGGGCTGGAGCCTATGGCGCGTCCAAGGCGGCTCTGCGTTATCTGATCGAATCCCTGCGCCTGGATCTACATGCCGAAGGCATCGATGTAACGCTGGTCAGCCCCGGCTTCATCGACACCCCCCTGACTCAGCGCAACACCTTTGCCATGCCCCAACTCTGGACGGCCGACCGCGCCGCGCGGCATGTCGTCGCGCGCCTGACGCGACGACCGTTGGAGATCAACTTTCCACGCTTCTTCATTCTCATTCTGCGCTTGCTTGGCGCCCTGCCAGCGCGTTGGCGCCTGGCCCTGGGCCGTCGACTGGCGCGAACCGAAAAGGAATAGCGTCATATGCGTATCGCCATTATCGGCAGCGGGATCTCTGGGCTGACCTGTGCCTATCTGTTGTCACGTCGCAATGAGGTGACCGTGTTCGAAGCGGCTGATTGGATCGGCGGTCATACCCACACTGTCGACATAGAATGGCAAGGCCAGCGTTATGCAGTAGACACCGGTTTCATCGTATTCAACGACTGGACCTATCCCAACTTCATCCGCTTGATGGATCGCCTTGGAGTCGTCTCACGCCCCACCGAGATGAGCTTTTCCGTGAACGATCCGGAGAGCGGCCTGGAATACAACGGCAACAACCTGGACACCCTCTTCGCCCAGCGCGGCAATCTGCTGTCGCCGGGCTTCTGGGGTATGTTGCGCGATATCGTGCGCTTCAACCGCCAGGCGGTGGCCGACCTTGACGGCCACCGCATTGAGCCGGGCATGAGCCTTGGCGATTACCTGCACACGCGACGCTACGGGCAGCGTTTCATCCATCACTACATCGTCCCCATGGGCTCGGCCATCTGGTCGGTATCACGGGCCGATATGCTGCGCTTCCCGTTGCACTTCTTCGTCCGCTTTTTCCGTAACCATGGACTGCTCTCGATCAGCCAGCGACCACAATGGCGAGTGATCGAGGGTGGCTCGCGCAGCTATGTGGAGCCGTTGTGCAAGACCTTCAGCGAACGCATACGGCTCAGCTGCCCGGTGATGAGCGTCCGCCGGGACGACAACGGCGTGGTGATCACAAGTGCGGCAGGCCAGGAGCGTTTCGACAAGGTCGTATTCGCCTGCCATAGCGACCAGGCTTTGGCGCTGCTGGAGAAACCGACCGCCACCGAGCACGAGGTGCTAGGCGCCCTCAACTATGCCGCCAACGAAGTATTGCTTCACACCGACACCCGCCTGCTGCCCAGCCGGCGCAAGGCTTGGGCCAGCTGGAACTATCGCCTCGGTGGACCCGCGCACGCCCCGGCGGCCGTGACCTACAACATGAACATACTGCAAGGCCTCGACGCCCCGGTAACCTTCTGCATAAGCCTCAATCAGGGCGATTGCGTGGACCCGTCGCAGGTGCTGGCTCGCTTCGAATATGCACATCCTCAATACAGCCTTGCCGCCATGGCGGCCCAAGCGCGCCAGGGCGAGCTACAGGGAAACCAGCACAGCTACTTCTGCGGCGCTTATTGGGCAAACGGCTTCCATGAGGATGGCGTGGTCAGCGCACTGGACGTCGCTCAGAGATTCGGGGAGCGCCTGTGAACAGCAGCCTTTGCTACGGTTGGGTCATCCACCGGCGTCTGGCGCCGCGATTCCATGGGTTCCGTTATCGCATTGGCATGCTTTATCTGGATCTGGACGAACAGGATCTGCTGCTGGGCCTGTCTCCGTTACTCGGTGCTTCTCGCCTGGCGCCGTTGTGTTGGCGAGAAACCGATTACCTGCCAGCCTGGACTCGTCGCGGTATCCCCTTGAAGGAAGCGGTGCGCGAAGTGGTGGCCAAGGCCTTGGGCCAGGCGCCCTGCGGCACCATTCATTTGCTGACCCAGCCGCGCAGTTGGGGGATTTCATTCAATCCGGTCAGTTTCTATTTTTGCCACGACAGTGACGGTCTCCTGGCGGCGATTGTGCTGGAGGTACGCAACACCCCTTGGCGAGAACGTTTTCATTACGTGTTGCCTGTGCTGCCCGGGCAGCCCCGTCAGTTCTCGGTCACGAAGGCATTCCATGTCTCGCCATTCCTGCCAATGGATATGCAGTACCACATGCGCTTTTCCATTGATGAGGCGCACATGCGCATCCACATGGAAAACCGCCGCGAAGGACAAAAAGTGTTCGTGGCCGACCTGTCCCTGCACCGACAGCCGCTGGATGCCGCCGCACTACAGCGTCACGTACTGGCCTTCCCCTGGATGAGCCTGCGCACCCTCGGTGCGATTTATTGGCAAGCCATGCGCCTGTTACTCAAACGAACCCCGCTCTATGCCCACAAGACCAGTCAGAGCAGCCAAAACCTTCGCCATCACATCCACGAGGAGCCCAAGCATGTCCGATCCAACTCTGAGCGTTAGCAAATCGTGGGGCCTGGCGCCGTTATTCGGCGGCCTGGCCAGGAGCGCCGTGCTCACTCAGCTTCGCAACTTGCGCCAAGGCCGGCTGCGCCTGATCTACCAAGACCAGCAGTGGCTGTTTGGCGACGTCGGTAGCGCGCTGCACGCTGAGGTTGAGATCTTCGACGAGGCAGCTTGGGGGATGGTGGCTGCCAACGGCTCTATCGGTGCCGGCGAAGCTTACATCCATGGCTACTGGCGCAGTCCGGACCTGGCCGCGGTCACTCGCCTCTTCGTCGCCAATCTGGAAGTGCTCGACGCCCTTGAAGGCGGGTTGGCGCGCCTGGGCCGTCCGATCCTACGCCTGCTGCACTGGGTAAACCGCAACAGCCGGCGCGGCGCGCGACGCAACATTCTCGCCCATTACGATCTGGGCAATGCCTTGTTCGAGCGGCTGCTGGACCCGACCATGATGTACTCGGCAGCCATGTTCGACAGTCTGGAGCAGAGTCTGGAGCAGGCCCAACTGAACAAGCTCGAGCGTATCTGCGCCAAACTTGCGCTACGCCCCGATGACCACCTGCTCGAGATCGGTAGCGGATGGGGTAGCCTGGCGATCCATGCCGCTACCCACCACGGGTGCCGGGTGACCACCACCACGTTGTCCGAGGCGCAGTACGCCCATACCCTGCAGCGCGTCCAGGATCTTGGTCTGCAACACCGCATTACCGTCCTGCGCGAGGACTACCGTGACCTTGGCGGACGCTTTGACAAGCTGGTCTCTATCGAGATGATCGAAGCGGTCGGGCACCGCTATCTGCCTGTTTACTTTCAGCGCTGCGCGTCGCTGCTCAAGGATGACGGCTTGATGCTGCTGCAGGCCATCACCATCCGTGACCAGCGTTATGAACAGGCCCGGCGGTCGGTAGATTTCATTCAGCGCTATATCTTTCCCGGTGGTGCCCTGCCCTCCCTGAGCGTCATGCTGCAGACCGCCAGTAGCCATACCGCGTTGAACCTGGTGCACATGGAGGACTTCGGCCTGGACTATGCGCGGACTCTGCAGCACTGGCGGGACAACTTGCGTCAGTCGCGCACCGCCTTGACCGAGCTGGGCTATGACGACACCTTTCAACGCCTCTGGGAGTTCTACCTTTGTTACTGCCAGGGTGGTTTCGAGGAGCGTACTATCGGCGTCGCGCAACTGCTCTGGGCAGCTCCGGCCGCACGCCGCGCAGCGCTGCCGGGCGCCTGATTTGAGCCGGGCCTGGTTGATCGGCAACGCGCTATGGATGCAGGCCGCCTGGTGGGCTTGCGTACTGAGCGAGCGGCATCCTTGGCTGCTACTCCCCGTGGCGGCAGGCCTGTTGGTGCATGTGGCTGCTTGCCCACGACCAGGCGACGAAGCAATCACTCTGGCCTGTGTGGGGATGGCAGGCTGTTTACTGGACGCCAGCCTGGGTGCACTGGGAGTCTTCGATTTTGCCCAGCAACCCCTTCCCCTGTGGCTTGCCATGCTGTGGCTGGTACTGGCCAGTGGGCTTCGCCACAGCCTGGCGTGGGCTCGACGTCCCATCTGGTACGGGGCGCTACTGGGTCTGTGCGGTGGACCTCTGGCTTACATCGCCGGCGCAACGCAGGCCGGTGTAGGCCTGCCCTTGGGCACCCTTTGCACGGCCCTGCTACTTGCGGCGCTGTGGGCTGTATGGATGCCAATCATCCTGCGACTGGCTGCGTCCCGCTGATAAGCAACGGCCTGCGTGAATATCGCCTGCTTTGCCGGTTTTGTGGGTTTACGGAAGCGACTCCGGCTGACGGCGGAAGAACAGGATCACTTCTCCCAACTCGACTCCAAGCTTGCTCATACTCGAGCGATTTATCATCGTGTCTTCGTCCATCAGGTACATCCAGTCGTCCAGATCCACTTCCCAATGCCTGCCGTCAACCGGCAGGTCAAGGCGATAGCGCCAGCGCAGCGCGTTGCCAGCGACCTCGCCGCTAGCCTCACCGACTACATCGTCCGCACGACCACGCCAACGCCCGGCGCCGACCGGTTGCAGCGTCCAGACGCGCCGCTGACGCGTGCCATCGCTGTAGAGAAATCGCTCGTCGAGGATCAATTGCTGGCCCTCGACGCGGCTTTCAATCTGGACATGGAAACGCTTGACCACCTCGCCCGAGCGATTCTGGAACAGGCCCCAAGCCTGTACCGGCCGAGAGAAGAACGCCACGAGATCCAGCGTGGGTCGCTCCTTTGCGTAGTGCTCCACGCCAACGTTGTTACAGCTGACCAGCAACAGGCTAACGAGCACTACCAGTATTTGACGCATCCCAACCTCCTCACTCCGCCGGCCCGGCCATCCCCAGCAGTCGTTGACGCAGTTGCTTGTCCCGAGTGCGCGGATCAAGCCAGATATTGAAGAAGGCGCGGGCGAATGCAGGGTCGTCGACCCGATGGTGCAACTGGCCGTCGACGAAGAACGTGCAGCCTTTGCCGGGATGGTAGACCCCGGTGATGCGCATTCCGGGCCGAACATCGACGAAGGCTTCACGCATTTCATTGGACCAGCGCTGGAGGGTGGACTCCTCTAGACGAGCCTCTGCCATGCGCGCCATTTCAGTGAGGCTGGCCTCCACCAGCGTGTCCCGGGAAAAGACACGGTGATAAGTCAGTTCGAGGGCAAAGGGCTGATCCCAGGTCAGCGGCAACCCAGAGCTCCACAAACGCGCGGTGTATAGACTCACGCCGAACCAGGTAAAGTCGCCGCTGCCCACCAAACGCCTATCGGGCAGCGCGGGATGCCAATCCGCCCAGGCAGGTACGGCGAGTAACATCGCGAATAGCCAGCATATCGACAGGCGATGTACGAGAAAGCGTCTGGACTCAGCCACGTTCATCAACGTCTCGGCCTTTTTTAAAATTCTATACAAGATTAGCTCAATGTATAGTTTTTACGCCATCAGAGCAGATCGCGTACAACTTTTTACCCCAAGGGACGCGGTTGAGAACGCAGGCCCCGTTGGCAACCCACTGGAGGTCTCCAACTTTATGCGCTAGAGGTTTCTTTGATGATCGTCTTTATTGGGTCGTTTTAAGCCGGTCACGACAAGTAGAAATCGGTCATTTGCAGTCGTCAAAAGGCTGCAATAAGGCGTTCAATTCCGTTTGCGACAGATAGCAATCGGCCAGAAGCACTGGGTCAGCAAATCACCACCAATCGTGACAGCTATCTGTCACGTATTGACTTAATGCCAGAAAACACGCATTTTCTTTCGTAAGCGCTGAAAAACAACAGGAAGCAGCCTTGAGCCAGCCCATCAAACAACGCCTTGAAAGCAGTCTTTCAACCGCCGCCGCCTCTGGCCGGGCGATTGCTAACTATATGCTGGCCAACCTCTATGAACTGCCGTTCCAGACCGCCGCTGATATTGCCGCGAAATTGAACGTCAGTGAATCCAGTGTGGGGCGCTTCTGTCGCTCACTCGGATACAGCCACTTCAAAGACCTGAAAAACGACCTCAAGGTCGACCTGGGCGATGGCCCATGGCTGGTGGGCGATCGCTTGCAGGAGTTTCGCCATCAAGCCAGCCAGGGCCCGCAAGGCCTACCGCGCAGTTTCGAGTTGGAAGTCGCGGCCCTGGTTAAGGTTTACGAATATAGCCTCACCCCGACCTGGCACAACGTCAGCCAGCGCCTGGCCACCCGGCGCAAGGTGTTCGTCGCCGGGTTCCAGACAGAGCGTGGCATCGCGGCATCCATGGTGCATCTGCTGCAGTACCTGCGCGATGACACGCACTGGGTCGACGGTGCCGCCGGGCATTACGCCGACGTGTTACTCAGTGCTCCTGATGACAGTGCGCTGGTGGTGTTCGAAGCCCGCCGCTATTCGCGCCACGCCCTGACCCTGTGCCGCAAGGCCCGTGATGCCGGAATCCCTGTGACGCTGATTACCGACACCTTTTGCGACTGGGCCGAACAGAACGCCGATGAAGTGTTCCGCGTGCCCACCGAGTTCAACCTGTTCTGGGAATCGACAGCGGC
This sequence comes from Pseudomonas sp. ES4, assembly GCF_050586665.1. NCBI lineage: Bacteria > Pseudomonadati > Pseudomonadota > Gammaproteobacteria > Pseudomonadales > Pseudomonadaceae > Pseudomonas > Pseudomonas sp. ES4. The sequence continues at coordinate 195,265 of NZ_JBOBDO010000002.1, forward strand.
GATGCTGTCGCTGGTCCACCTGCTGGTCAACGACGTCTGCAAACAGCTGGGTCCCGAGGTCGAAAAGCGTCTTGAAGCCATCGCGACCTTACACAACGAGTTCGTTGGATACACATCATCACCAAACTCAAAACAATAAAACGAGGTGCTAGATGAAACACGTCATTCGCTTTGCCGGTGTATGCGCAATGGTCCTGGCCGGGGCCACCAGCGCGCAGGCTGAAGTACTGAAGATCGCTACCGAAGGCGCTTATCCGCCGTTCAACTATGTTGACTCGGACAACAAGCTGCACGGTTTCGATGTGGATATTGCCAACGCGCTGTGCGAACGGATGAACGTGAAGTGCAGCATCGTCGCCCAGGACTGGGAAGGGATTATCCCGGCGCTGATGGCGAAGAAATACGATGCGGTCGTGGCTTCGATGATCGCCACCGATGAACGCAAGCAGAAAATCGATTTCACCCACCACTACTACCGCACCCCCCTGTCCGTGGCGGTATCCAAGGATTCGAACATCACCGACGCCCAGACGAACTTCAAGGGCCGCACGGTCGGTGCCCAGGCCTCCTCGACCCAGGCCATCTATGCCGAAGATCATTACGGCCCAGCCGGCGCCGACGTGAAGTTCTACCCTACCCTCGATGAAGCCAACAGTGACTTGGCAACTGGCCGGATCGACGGGGTGATTGCCGACAAATTCCCGCTGCTGGCCTGGGTCGAAAGCGCTGGCAAGGAGTGCTGCAAGATCATCGGCGACGTCAACGGCACCACCGCCGATGCCTCGATCGCCGTGCGCAAGGGTGACGATGTTCTGCGCGAACGCTTCAACAAGGCCCTGGATGAGATCATTGCCGACGGCACCTATAAGAAGATCTCCAGTCGCTACTTCGCCTTCGATATCTATTGATCCCCTGGCCCTCAGCCGCGCCTGAGGGTCATTCCTTGCCGACATGTTGCACCGCACCCACACACGGGCGCGGTGAGAGCGTGCGAGCGTAATTGACCGAGAGGGTTCGAGCATGTTCGAAAACCTGTCATTGCTATCCTTCGCCAGCGGCGGCTGGGGTTCAGCCTTGCTGGCCGGCGCTCTGGTGACCATTGTCCTGGCCCTGAGCTGCCTGCCGATTGGCCTGCCGCTGGGCCTGGGCCTGGCCTTGGCCGCCCGTTCCCGACGACGCTCGTTGCGCTCCATGAGCACGGTGTTTGCCACCGTGTTCCGCGGGCTACCCGAGCTGCTGACGCTGTTGATAATCTATTACGGCTGCCAGATCGGTGCGCAAAAACTGTTGGCCGCGATGGGCTACGAGGCCGAAGTCGCGATCAACCCCTTCGTCGCCGCTATGATCGCCTTCAGCCTGGTGTTCGCCGCGTTTTCCAGCCAGATCTGGCTGGGCGCTTTCAAAACCGTGCCCAAGGGCCAGTTCGAAGCTGCAGCCGCCCTGGGCCTGTCTCGACGCACAACCTTTACCAAGGTGGTACTGCCGCAATTGGTACGCATTGCTTTGCCGGGCCTGTCGAATAACTGGCTGTCGCTGCTCAAGGACACCTCGCTGGTGTCAACCATCTCCCTGGTCGACCTGATGCGCCAGACCAACCTGGCAGTCAGCGTCACCAAGGAACCAATGCTGTTCTACACAGTGGCCTGCTTTGGCTACCTGTTTTTCTCGGCCATTTCCGGCCGCCTGTTCCAGTTCCTGGAGAAGTATTTCAGCCGCCATCAACGGAGCGTTCGCCAATGAGCTTCGATGATTTGCAAAATCTGTTCCTCAGCCCTGACTTGTTGGAGCGTTACGGTCCCCGCTTCATCGAAGGTCTGTTGGTGACTGCCAAGCTGGTGGCCATTTCCTTCACCCTTGGCGCTCTGCTCGGCCTGCTGATCGCCTTGGGCCGGTTGTCGAGTAACCGCTTTATCAGCCGTTTTACCGGCGTCTATGTGTATTTCTTCCGCGGCTCGCCGCTGCTGGCACAGCTGTTCATGCTCTATTACGGCCTGGGCTCGTTCAAAGGCTTCTGGCAGGACGTGGGTTTGTGGTGGTTCTTCCGTGACGCTTGGTTCTGCACGCTGCTGGCCTTCACCCTGAACACCGCGGCCTATCAGGCCGAGATTTTGCGCGGCAGCATCCTGGCCGTGACCCAAGGCCAGCGCGAGGCCTCGAAAGCCCTCAGCCTGTCGCGCTGGACCACCTTTCGCAAAGTCATCTTGCCGCAATCCCTGCTGGTCGCCATTGGGCCGCTGGGCAATGAACTGATCCTGATGATCAAGGCCAGCGCCATTGCCTCGCTGGTGACCATCTACGACTTGATGGGAGTGACGAAGTTGGCCTTCTCGCGCAGTTTCGACTTCCAGATCTACCTCTGGGCCGCCGTGCTCTATCTGCTGATTGTGGAAGTCGTGCGGCGCAGCCTGAACGCGCTCGAGGGCCGCCTCGGCCGTCACCTTCAGTAAACCAATTTTCTCGGGGTGCCATGCGCGCCCCAGCATCAGGGATACACCATGCATTGCGAAACCATCGTTCTGGGCGCAGGGATTGTCGGCGTCAGTACCGCGCTCCAGTTACAGGCCCGTGGCCGTAAGGTCGTGCTCATCGACCGCCAGCAGCCGGGTAACGGTACCAGCCACGGCAACGCCGGGCTGATCGAGCGCGCCAGCGTAATTCCGTACGCGTTCCCGCGCCAACTGTCGACCCTGTTGCGCTATGCGGGCAACCAGCAGTCGGACGTGCGCTACAGCCTGAAATACCTGCCCAAGGCCAGTCCATGGCTGCTGCAGTACTGGCGGCACTCCGGGACCAAAGGCTTGGCCGCCGCAACCCGGGCCATGCTGCCGTTGGTGGAGCACTGCGTCAGCGAACACGACCTGCTCTCTGCACCGGCCGGCATGGATCACTTGATCCAGGCCAGTGGCTGGGTCGAGGCCTACAATTCTCCACTGGCGTTTGCCAAGGCCCAACGCGACGCTGCTGCGCTCATGGACTATGGCCTCAATTACGAAGTGCTCGACCACGACCAAATGCATGCCCGTCAACCGGGCTTGCACAGTTGCGTGGTCGGCGGCATTCACTGGCTTGACCCCAAGACCGTCAGCGACCCCGGCGGCCTGACACGCGGTTATGCCGAACTGTTCGTCAAACGCGGCGGCGTGTTCGTCCTTGGTGACGCCCTATCCTTGCGCCAGCGCGTGGGTAAATGGGAAGTGCAGAGCGAACAAGGCCTGGTGATTGCAGACGAAGCCGTGGTCGCCCTCGGCCCGCAAGCCCGGGGCATTTTCGAGCCACTAGGGTATGACATTCCACTGGCGATCAAGCGCGGTTATCACATGCACTATGCCGCCCTGCCTGGTACGCGCTTGCAACGACCGCTGCTTGACCCGGTGGGCGGTTATGTCCTGGCACCGATGGTCGGCGGCATTCGCCTGACCACCGGGATTGAGTTCGCCGACAGCCAGGACCCGGTCAACGAAATCCAGCTACGTCGCTGCGAAGAGCTGGCGCGCGCCTTTTACCCGCTGGGCGAACGCTTGGATGCCGAGCCTTGGCTGGGACGCCGTCCATGCTTGCCCGACATGTGCCCGGTGATCGGTCCGGCGCCACGACACAAAGGTTTATGGTTCAACTTCGGGCATGCCCACCATGGCCTGACCCTCGGCCCGGTCTGCGGCCGTCTGCTGGCCGAGTTGATGACCGGTGCCACCCCCTTTACCAACCCAGCCCCGTACAGCGCCGAGCGCTTTCACTGATTGCCGGAGACAAGACCATGCATGCCCTCTCTGCCCTTCTAAACACGCCGCTCGCCGCAAGCCCGGACACCCGTAAGGTGGTGGTTGATATCGCCGGCCTGAATAAGTTCTATGGCGCCTTCCATGTGCTGCAAAACATCGATCTGAAAGTGCGCGAAGGCGAGCGCATCGTGCTCTGTGGGCCTTCCGGCTCTGGAAAATCGACGCTGATCCGCTGCATCAACCGCCTGGAAATCGCCGAAAAAGGCCGCATTCTGGTCAACGACACCGACTTGGCCCAGACCAGCCGCGAGGCCGCCAAGGTCCGCAGTGAAATTGGCATGGTGTTCCAGCATTTCAATCTGTTCCCGCACATGAGCGTGCTCGATAACTGCACCCTGGCCCCGATTTCGGTGCGTGGTCTGAGCCGCAAGAAGGCCGAGGAACTGGCCCAGCACTTCCTGCAAAAAGTTGGTATCGCCAGCCAGGCCAGCAAGTACCCCAGCCAGCTCTCGGGGGGACAGCAACAGCGCGTGGCCATCGCCCGGGCGTTGTGCATGGAACCCAAAATCATGCTGTTTGACGAACCCACCTCGGCGCTTGATCCGGAGATGGTAAGCGAAGTGCTGGATGTGATGGTCAACCTGGCCGGCAGCGGTATGACCATGCTCTGCGTGACCCACGAAATGGGCTTTGCCCGGCAAGTGGCCGAGCGCGTGCTGTTTCTCGATGGCGGCCAGATCATTGAGGACGCGCCGCCTCAGGACTTCTTCAGCGCACCGAACAGCGCGCGGGCCAAGGCCTTTCTTGCGCAAATTTTACACTGAGGACACATAAGAGCACGGCTTGCCTTCGCTGGCTGTGCCGTCCCTACGCCAGGCGTAGGCGTTTATCAACACACTTGCGCGCACAGCAGTTTCTTTTAGACATCCGCCACTACTGATATCAGCAAAAGGAATATTCAATGACTAATATGCTGGCGAATAATGCCGCCCCGAAAACCTCTTCGGTTACCGTCTGTGATCAAGCGCAGACAGCGGCACTGCTAGATTTCAAAAAACTCGTTGACGCTATTGCCCAAGCCGCAACCGAGCTCGAAGCAGGTTCAATTCTCAGCCCTGAGCGCATGGTTGTACCCTTGGGTGACGGCGGTGTTTTGCTGAGCATGCCCGCCACCGCCAAGGACATCGGCATCCACAAGCTGGTTAACGTCCAGCCGGGGAATGTGCAGCGTCAGCTTCCCACGATCAACGGCATGGTAACTGTATGTGATGCCGTGACCGGACAAATAAAGTGCTTGCTCGACGGCCCAGAGGTCACGGGGCGTCGTACTGCGGCAGTAACTCTTTTAGCGATTCGGACGCTGTTGCAGCGTGAACCGGAACAGATCTTACTGTTCGGGACCGGCGCACAAGCACGTCATCACGTACAAGCTATCAATGCCCTGCACCCACAGTGCAAGCTGTGGGTCCGAGGAATTGACGCGCAAGCGACGGCAGACTTCTGCAACAAAAATCGAGACCTGCACGAGCATTTGCAACCGTGCGGCGACAGCATTCCCGACGTGGATGTGGTAATCACCGTAACCACCAGCACAGAACCGGTCTACAACGAGCCAGCCAAGCCTGGTCGATTGATTATTGGTGTAGGTGCATTCAAGCCAGAGATGGCGGAGCTTGGCAAAGTCACTTTAGACGGTAGCGTTCTCTATGCGGACGATACTGCCGGTGCGCAGCACGAAGCAGGCGACCTGCTGCGGGCAGGTGTGGATTGGTCTCAAGTCAGATCGCTGGCCGCAGCCATTCGCGGTCCAATCGACTCGTCACGACCCCTAGTATTTAAAAGCGTTGGTACCGCGGCTTGGGACCTGGCCGCTTCGCGGGTCGCGCTCCACTCCCTTGCCAGCCAATAGCCCGATTCGGGCGGTGCGGTCGGCGGGACGATGCCCTTGTTCGCGCCCATCGGCGCGGCGCACCCAATCGTTCTCGGCCACGCCGCGCCAGCACGTCCATGTCCCAGAGGCTGTAATTTTTTACGAGTTTTTTTGCGTGGCCGATTGCAGCCAGTCGTGGATATCAGCTATCGGCCGGCCAGAAGCAGCCATTCAGTACGTTTACGAAAGTAGGTCGATTCTGTAGTTCCAACCTTGTTTGAATTGACCGCAGGCCAGCAGCGATTACTACTCCTTTTCAAAACAATCTCACTATGGACCAAGGAACATGAACTCCCGACGGCCTGAAGCTCCTTCATTTGAGTTTTGGACCCGATCCGTCGTATTTCCAGCCGCTTTCCATCCGATAACTCACCGCGCGTAAAAATTACCGCGAGCTCCTAGTCATGGATTGATATCCATTGGGTATAGCAGCCTCAATCAAAACACATCAGTGACCACCGCCGGGTCGATTGCTGCTCTTAGTAATAGGCCGAGATCGTCCAAAAGCCGTCACTCGTGAGCCGCAGCTTTCGACCCAAAATTGACTTTCTGGTCCGAGCATAAAATTGAACTTCATCCGAAAACTACGCTTTGAATAATCCGCCCTTCTAAACCGCTTCCACATCATCGTTCGGCAACGAAGCAAACATTTCAGCGCGGCACACCTCAAGGATCTCATCCGCCAGCGCGGAATCATCCGGGCAGGCACGCGACAAAATAATCGCGCCGACAGCACGTGACAGCAGGTCGATCATTTTCTTTCTTCCCTCACCCGCCGCGGAGTCCGGCCCCGTCGGATATTTTTCCCCCAGCGTTTGGAGAGTGTGTTCGATCCCTTCGGCAAACGTCGCTTTCAAATCATCCGATTGACGCGCCGCGTCGCCACACAACGCGGCCATGGTGCAACCGCTGCCACGTCCGTCCCGATGTTCCCTCGTCACATAGACGTCGATGAAGCCGGGAACGTCGAGAGCTTTGGCGCCTGTCAGCGACTTGGCAAGACTGCAAGCAGAGGCTTCGGCCATCAGGTCGGCCTTCGAACCGAAATGCTTGTAGAAACCTCCATGGGTGAAACCGGCAGCCGCCATGAGATCCGACACACCGACGCCGTCAAAGCCACGCTCACGGAACAGCTCAGAGGCTGTCTCGACGATGTGCTCTCGATTGGCCTGCGCCTGGGCCTTGGTCACTCTCACGTGCAATACCTCATGTTCACTGGGAAATCATGCGGCCAAGCATACATAGATGCTGGTCATAATCAAAGCCGTTGACAGCTTAGATTAAGATCATCATCCTAATTGCACGCACCACCGACCTCCATCAACGGGCACGGAAGAAATACCAGATGACCGATCAGAATCTGTTCACCTCTTACACGCTTGGCGCCCTCACGCTGTCGAACCGCATCGTCCTGGCGCCGCTGACACGTAACCGCGCCGGTCAAGGCTTTGTCCCCAGCGAGTTCGCGGCCACTTATTACAGCCAACGTGCCAGCGCAGGCTTGCTGATCAGCGAAGCCACGCAGATTTCCCAACAGGGCCAGGGCTATCAGGACACCCCCGGGATCTACACGCAGGCGCAGATAGACGGCTGGCGCACAGTGACCGATGCCGTCCATGCCAAGGGCGGAAAAATCTTTCTGCAACTGTGGCATGTCGGCCGCGTGTCGCACGTTGATCTGCAAGAAAACGGCGCCGCACCCGTGGCCCCTTCTGCGCTGCGCGCCGCCACCAAAGTATTCGTCAACAACCGCTTTGAAGACGTCTCCGAGCCGCGCGCACTGGACATCAGCGAACTACCAGGGATCGTCTCCGATTTCTGCCAGGCCGCGGCAAACGCGCTCGATGCTGGGTTCGATGGTGTAGAGATTCACGGTGCAAACGGCTATTTGCTGGATCAATTCCTCAAGGACAGCGCCAATTTGCGTACCGATGCTTACGGCGGTTCGATTGAAAATCGAGCGCGTCTGTTGCTCGAAGTGACGGCGGCCGTCGTCAATGAAATCGGCGCGGATCGCACTGGTGTGCGCTTATCGCCGGTGTCGCCGGCCAATGGCGTTTCCAGCAGTGATCCGCAGGCGCAATTCGATTACGTCGTCGACCAACTCGACGCGCTCGGCGTGGTTTATCTACACGTGGTCGAAGGCGCGACCGGTGGCCCGCGTGACGTGGCGCCATTCGATTTCGGCGCCCTGCGCCAGCGCTTCAAAAATACCTACATCGCCAACAACGGCTATGACCTGAATCTGGCGACATCAAGGCTCGCCGAAGACCAAGCCGATCTGATCGCATTCGGTCGCCCGTTCATTGGCAATCCGGATCTGGTAGAGCGCCTCAAAAGTGGCGCGCCGTTGTCCGCCTTCAATCCCGCCACGCTCTATGGCGGCGGTGCAGCAGGCTACATCGACTACCCGACGTTGGCTGAATCGAACGCTACCGCAAGCTGAACAATCAGTGATCGCGCTTTCTGTTTCACACATCCTCAAAGAGAGATAACCCATGAGCACTCGCCCTGCTGTTCTCATCACTGGCGCCTCCACCGGCATTGGCGCCGTCTACGCCGAGCGCTTCGCGCAACGCGGACACGATCTGGTACTGGTCGCCCGAGACCAGGCACGTCTGGACGCACTTGCAGCCCGATTGCGCAGCGAACACGGCGTCGCCGTCGATATCATTCCGGCGGACCTGACCCAACTCGGCGATCTGACAACTGTTGAAACCCGCCTGCGCGACGACGCCCGTATCGGCATCATTGTCAATAACGCCGGTGCCGCGCTGTCCGGTAACTTTATCGACCAAAGCACCGACAGCGTTGCGCAACTGGTCGCCCTCAACACCACAGCGCTGGTGCGCTTGGCCAGCGCCATCGCCCCACGCCTGGCCAAAGCAGGCGAAGGCGCGATCATCAACATCGGTTCGGTGGTGGGTCTTGCTCCGGAGTTCGGCATGTCGGTCTATGGTGCAACCAAGGCGTTTGTGCTGTTTCTTTCCCAAGGCCTGAGCCTGGAACTTTCGCCTCAGGGCGTCTACGTGCAGGCCGTGCTGCCGGCGGCCACCCGCACGGAGATCTGGGATCGCTCCGGCGTCGACATCAACACCTTGAGCGAAATCATGGAAGTGGACGATCTGGTGGATGCCGCACTGGTCGGTTTCGATCGTCGCGAACCGGTGACGATCCCGCCGCTGCACGAAGCTGAACGCTGGGATGACCTGCAGAGCGCACGTCAGGGCTTGCTGGGGCAAATCCGCCAGGCTGCGGTTGCCCAGCGCTACCTAACCCAACAGTGATCTTTTGGTAGCGAGCATTCGCGCCGGATTTGATGCAGGCGCGTCAGGCTCGCTGTCCGGAGTAGAAATGAATCCAACGAAGACAAATACCCCCTCGGGTTCGCAGATGTCGTTCATCAACGCGGCGAACCTGTCGATCACGGTCAACGGCATTCCCTTCGCCTACCGCGATACCGGTCCCACAACCGGTGTGCCTCTCGTACTGTTCAACCATTGGGGCGCGGTGCTGGATAACTTCGATCCCGCGATCATCGATAGCCTGGCACAAACCAGGCGCGTCATTACCACCGACTATCGTGGTATTGGCGGCTCAGGTGCAACCGCACCACTGACGGTCGGCGAAATGGCTGACGATGCCATCCAACTGATGCATGCGCTGGGGTTCGACACCGTTGATATGCTCGGTTTTTCGCTCGGCGGTTTCGTTGCTCAAGACATCGCCCTGAAAGCGCCAGCATCCCAAGTTCTACCTGTTCTTTACTTCGACGCCCAACGGCCGTCGATCCGCCTCGCAGTATTTGCAACGCTTGAAAGCGCGGAAAAAAAATCGCGACAAAGGCCCGACGCCCTACGCTTTCCTGCGGCAGTTGAAAGCCATCACCGCGTGGGGCAATCAGGCACCGCAAGACCTCGAGCGCTTGCGGACGCCGACGCTGATCGTCAACGGCGACAACGACATCATGGTGCCCAGTGAAAACTCGCTGACACTGGCCAACCGCGTCCCGAACGCACAGTTGGTTATTTATGAAGATGCCGGGCACGGCGGAATTTTCCAGAACTACGCTGACTTCGTGGCCAAGGCACTGGCGTTCCTCGATGCCTGACAACGCGGCACATCAACGCCGAATACGTACCGCCCACCCTCCCTCCAACCGACAAGAGCCGCACCACGATGAAGGCATTTCTAATTGATCGCTATGGCAAGAACACTGGGCGCATTGGAGAAGTGCCCGTCCCTGAAGTGGGCGCCCACGACGTATTGATTGAGGTACACGCCAGCAGCGTCAACGTTCTGGATTCGAAGATCAGGAAAGGCGAATTCAAACTGATCCTGCCCTATGCATTTCCGCTGGTGCTGGGCAATGACCTGGCGGGCGTAGTGGTTCAGATTGGAGCACAGGTGACGGGGTTCAAGCCGGGAGACGAGGTCTACGCTCGCCCGCCTGAAGCGCGGATCGGAACGTTCGCCGAATTGATCGCAGTGGACGAAAACGCGGTCGCACGCAAACCCGCCAATACCACCATGGCACAAGCCGCGTCCCTCCCCTTGGTTGCACTGACCGCCTGGCAAGTGCTGGTCGAAACCGCCCAACTGAAAAAGGGCCAGAAAATACTGATCCACGCCGGCTCCGGCGGCGTCGGCACCCTTGCCATCCAGCTCGCCAAACACCTCGGCGCCTTTGTCGCGACCACCACCAGCACCGCGAATGTCGAATGGGTGAAGGCTCTCGGGGCCGATGCAGTGATCGATTACACACAGCAGAACTTCGAAAGTGTCTTGCACGACTATGACGTGGTGTTGAACAGCCTTGGCGCCGATGTACTGGAGAAGTCACTCAAGGTCCTCAAGCCCGGCGGCCAACTCATTTCCATCTCAGGTCCACCCACTGCACAGTTCGCGCAAGAGCAAAGGTTGTCCTGGCCATTGCAGCAAGTCATGCGCCTGTTGAGCCTTGGCATTCGTCGCAAAGCGCGCAAGCAGGATGTCAGCTATGCATTCGTGTTCATGCGGGCCAATGGTGCTCAACTGCAACAAATCACCGCGCTCGTTGAGGACGGCATCATCAAACCTGTGGTTGATCGCGCCTTCACCTTTGAATCAACGGCAGAGGCGTTGAAGTACGTCGAGCAGGGACGAGCCAAGGGCAAGGTCGTTGTTACGCTCAGATGACGACGCCACATATCGATGAGCTAACCGATTGGTCTGTACTGGCGCTTAAGGACTTCAATGAGCAACGCAGTACGGATACGCGCAAACTTCCCTCCAGGCGGATCTGCGACCGCTTTGCTCTGCTGGCGAGCCTCACTCAGTAGGCGCTCGTTATCTCTGTTTGCTCGTCGCCCTCCTGCGCAGTACTTAAATAAGTGCCTGATTCCGACACCCCTTGCCGGCAGACGACAGACGCTCCGAACTTGTTTTCTTAGTCTCCCCTGGACCGACGTTCAACGCTTCACGTCGGCTTAACCAGTCTTGCCACTGCACATCCCGCCATAGGCTCTAGCCGAGCGCACCAGGGATGGGTTCAAGGAGAATAAGAATAATGAATCCGGCTTTCACTTCATCAATCAATAACCTGCTCGATACCGTCACCGCGGGACAACAGCGCGTGCCAGGCGTAGTTGCAGCAATAACCGGGCGAGATGGTTTGCTCTACGAGGGTGCTTCAGGACAACGAACGCTCGGTCAAACTGATGCAATGACGACCGACAGTGTTTTCGCCATGTTTTCCACGACTAAAGCGATCACCGCCACGGCGGTGCTTCAGTTGGTCGAGGACGGCCGACTGGATCTCGATGCGCCTGCCAGGAACTATGTGCCGATGATCGGCGAACTTAAGGTGCTTGACGGGTTTGATACCGACGGCACCCCGCGGCTTCGCGCGCCCAAAAAACACATCACCACGCGGATGCTTCTGCTTCATACAGCAGGCCTGGGTTATGAATTCTTTAACGAAAACTACAACCGGCTAGTCCAGGAAGGACGCCAACCCAGCATCATCAGTGGATCGTTGGCGGCACTTATAACGCCCTTGCTGTTTGAGCCTGGTGAACAGTGGGAATACGGTTCCAACATGGATTGGGCCGGTCTGGTGGTCGAGGCCATTACCGGCAAACGTCTGGGTGAAGTCATGCGACAGCGTATTTTTGAGCCGCTGGGCATGACCGATACCGCCTTTAGCATGAGCGCATCGATGATCCAGCGACGGGCTGGAATGCATCAGCGTGAAGAAGATGGATCGCTGACCGCGGTCGAGGGCTCCCTCCTTCCAGAGGAACCAGAAGTGCACATGGGAGGCCATGGCCTGTTCTCGACAGTGAAGGATTATTGCCTGTTCATCCGGGCCTGGCTAAACGATGGACAGGGTGATCACGGACGAATTCTGAAGCCTGAGACGATTCGTTTCGCTGAAAAAAACGGGCTCGACAACCTGAAAATAAAAGCCCTTCCCTGCGTGATTCCGAGTATCTCCCACACTGCGGAATTCTTCCCTGGCATGCCAAAGTCATGGGCGTTGAGTTTCATGATCAACGAACAAGACGCACCCACCGGTCGTCCTGCGGGCTCTTTGGCGTGGGCTGGATTGGCCAATCTTTTCTATTGGATCGATCGCAAGAATGGCATCGGTGGTTTTTGGGCCACTCAGATATTGCCATTCATAGACCCTGTTTCGACCAATGGATATCTGGATTTCGAAACGGCGGCCTACCGCAATCTGACCACCTGAACCCGTACCTGATTCGATTCGCATGAGAGCCCCCCAAGGGCTCCAGGCGATGGCGCAAGAAAACTATCCCCTTCTCCGAAAACAACAAAAACAAAACAGGTGACTCATGGAGATCTCCACACGTACCCCTGCGCGCGCTCGATCCACAGAATGCGCATTTGGCACTTCAACAATCAGTGCCGGCCTCCTGCTGGCGACTCTGGCGGGCAACGCCGGAGCCGTCGATGTGGACGCCGGCGAATACGCCGCTGCGCTTCCAGCCGGCAGCAATATCGGCTTGCTTTACCTCCAGCATGCCGAACGGCGGTCACTTTACGGTAATGGTCACAAGGTTGCGATCAAAGCGGGACTCGACTCGGATATCGGCATATTGCGCGTCGCGAATTACCAGCAGTTGGGTGACTACACGATTAATACGCAGTTCCTGTTGCCATTCGGGCGCCTGGAAGGAACACGCGATAACGACTCGTTGGGACAAACCAATGGCGTGGGCGACTTGGTCCTGGCGTCCACTCTGTGGCTCGTGAATGATCCGGCGAAGAACCGATATTGGGGCATTGCGCCCTACCTGTTCGTGCCGACCGGTAACTATGACCGAAACGATGCACTCAACCTTGGCGAAAATCGTTGGAAGATGACGTTGCAGACAGGCTATGTGACCGGCCTCACTGAAAAGTTGTCTCTGGACCTCACCGCCGATGTAACCCTGTTTGGCAAAAATGATGACCTCACGAGTCAAGGCCTGACGTTGCGACAGAAGCCTCTATGGCAAGCCCAGTCCTACCTGAGATACGCCGTGACACCCAAGCTGTCGGTGCATGTCGGCGCGTCTCAACTCTGGGGTGGTGAGACGCGCGTTGACGGTCAGGATCTGAACGATGAACCCAACACCAGCAAGTACCGTGTCGGGGGATCGTACTGGTTGACCCCTACGTTCCAGACCCTGCTCAATTACGGCCAGGACGTATCGGTCGACAACGGCTTCAAGGAAAAGCAGCGGGTTAACCTACGGCTGTTGTGGGTGTTCTGACCCACAGCAAGTGGTTGGTTTCCTGGGCACCGAGAGCGTCTTGGACGTCACTCTCGGTGCCCTTTTCTGCCTCGCATCGCTAACGCAGTCGGCGCTGCAAGGTTTGGGAGGGTAATTCACTGAAACGCTTGCGATAGATTCCCGCAAATTCACCCAGGTTTAGATAACCCCACCGAAAGGCGATGGTGGAAACAGTCGTACCCGACTCCGGACCCGTTGCCAATAAATCGCGGCGCACACCCTGCAACCGCTGCTCGCGCAAGAACGCACCGGGCGTCATGCCGCGAAAACGCGAGAAGGCTCCACTCAATGCCCGCACACTGGTCCCGACGGCACTGGCAACCTCTGCCATCGTCGGCAGGCTCGCTGCGTTGGCACTCATGAACTCTTCAGCGGCCCTGACATAACGCGGTGCAATCCGGTTCATTGGACTATTGAAATCAAGCCCTGCTTGCTCGGCGCGGCCAGCCCACTCTCGCAATAAATGAACGCAAAGACTTTGCTCCAGGTGAGCCCCCATACGTCCTTCAGCCATGTGCTCGGAAGCCTCGGAAACACAACGAACCGTGTACTCCAGCAGGCTTAGCCAGCTAGAACCGACTCCGCCGATAATGCATTTATGTCTCCAGAACCGATCATCGGGCACGAACCCAAACCATTGCTGCGCCATCCGTTCCAGAACTGCATGAGGAATAGTCAGATTCAGTTGCAGGTGATCCGGGTCGAGGTCAATCCGGTAATCGACACGACTGCAATTGGCAATGAAGGATTGACCTACTGCCGTATCCTCAGTGACCGAACGTTGAGCCCAGTGCCGGGCATTGCCGCGAATGGTCGTCAGCAGTAATGCATTCCCCGACTCGGGCGAAAATTCATCGACGCTCACGGCGACTCCATAGGCAAAACGAGTCAGCGTCAACTCGCCAATCCTGGACGAATGCATGGTTGCGTGCGGCTTGATGGCATGCCCGATGGGGGCCACACGATAGGGCATGTAAACGCGATCCGACCAGTCGCTGATTTCATCCCAATCGGTTGAAAAAATTTTGTGCTGCTGACGTATCGGTTTGCCGCTGACATCGGTTAACAACGCATGGTCGAGACGCATGGAGACACCTGTTTTTATTATTTTAGGGTGAACCGCTGATCAGAGTAGCAACCTCAGGGCGATGGCAAGTAGGCCATCGCTTGCGACTCGCCCATCAGCAGCGGGCGATTGAGATCCGCACAGGCGCGCAAATAGTCGGCTACCAAGGTGATCCGCTTGAGCTTGCGCAGGTCCTCGCTGTAGTACATCCAGAACTGTCGAGTGACCTCCACCTGATCCGGTAGCACTTCGCACAGGCGCGGGTCGGGACCGGCGAGGAAGCAGGGCAGGATGGCCAGCGCGCGCCCTTCCAACGCCGCATGGTACTGGGAAACTACGCTGGTGCTGCGCAGGCGGCTGTGCGCGCCGGGCAGCAGGTCGTTCAGGTAGAGCAACTTGAAGCTGAAGGCCAGATCCTCGACATAGGTCACGAATGGGTGACCGGCCAGGTCCTCGCGACTGGCAATCGGCGAATGATTGGCCAGGTACTCCGGTGTCGCATACAGACGCAGACGGTAGTCGCACAGCCGCGAGCACACGTACGGACCGCGCTCAGGCCGCTCCAGGGTGATGGCGATGTCTGCCTCGCGCCGTGACAGGTTGACGAAGTGCGGGACCGGCAGGATGTCCACGGAGATATGCGGATAGTGGATGATGAAGTGGCTCATCTGCGTGGTGACGAAACAGGAGCCGAAAGCTTCGGTACAGCCAATACGCAGGTGCCCGGCGAGCCCCCCGGTGGTTCCGGAAACCTGCTCGCAGGCTGCCAGCAGCGTACTTTCCAGAGTTTCGGCGTGACTGACCAGGCGCTGCCCCTCGATGGTCATGACGAAGCCCGACGCTCGGGACTTCTCGAAAAGCAGCGCACCAAGGCTTTGCTCAAGGGCGCGGATGCGCCGCGACACCGTGGTGTAGTCCACTCCCAAACGGCGTGCTGCGCCACTCGCGGTATGAGCACGGGCGACTTCGAGAAAGAAGCGCATATCGTCCCAATTCACATGACTTTGGGTTGTGCGTTTTTGCATATTCATCAGGCTTTTCTGCCAATACATATTGGAAATTAGCCAACATATACTCGCATTCAGCCTGGTTTGACCAGCATCGTTTTTCAACCGAAAAGGCCCAATTTTCAATCAAGGCTGACGGCATGAATGCAGGGTAAAAACACTGTTTTCAAGCCGAAAACAGGCAGTTGTGCGACAGCGCAATCACTGCCACATTCGGACCCGTCGAGAGCTCATAGGCGGGTTCCCTGTCGGCACCTGACCGACGTCATTTCAACACCCCTTGCCTCCGGAAGATCGCCAGGGCAGATACGACTCCAGCAGCATTCAGGTGACGCTCCGCTTCGGGACGTCGCCCGGGTACCCGTACGCCTCTCAAAAGGCGACATACAACAACAATTAAAAGCGGAGCCTCATCATGACGACTGACCATCCGAACCACGCCCAGACCTGCGCCCAGGTCAGGGCCAATCCCAAGTTCCAGCGACTCACCCGCCAGCGCGCACTGCTGGCCTGGTCACTGAGCGCCGCGGTCCTCGCTGTCTATTACAGCTTCATCATGGTAGTGGCCTTCGCACCTGCCTGGCTGCACCTGCCGCTGTACGACGGCAGTCATCTCAGCCTCGGCATGCCAATCGGCGTGGCAATTATCCTGCTGTCCTGGCTGCTTACCGCCTGGTACGTGAACACCGCCAACACACGTTTCGACGCGCTCAGCGCGCAGATCCTCCAGGAGACCCGCGCATGAAACGCCTACTCGCCCTTCTCGCCCTCAGTCCCCTGCTGGCCAACGCCGCACCCATCACCGCAGAGAAGCAACCGCTCAATGTGCATGCCATCGGCATGTTCTTCATCTTCGTCCTCGCCACTTTGCTGATCACTTGGTGGGCGTCCCGTCGCACGCGCTCCGCTGCTGACTTCTACAGTGCCGGCGGCGGTATCACGGGCTTTCAGAATGGCCTGGCGATCGCCGGTGACTACATGTCGGCGGCCACTTTGCTGGGCCTCTCGAGCCTGGTGTTCGCCAAGGGCTATGACGGCTTCATCTATATCATTGGCTTCTTCGTCGGATGGCCCATCGTCACCTTCCTGATGGCCGAGCGCCTGCGCAACCTGGGCCGCTATACATTCGCCGACATCGTCTCCTTCCGCCTGGATCAAACTCGCGTGCGCAGCTTTGCCGCCCTTGGTTCGCTGACGGTGGTGTGTTGCTACCTGGTGGTACAGATGGTCGGTGCTGGCCAGTTGATCAAGCTGCTGTTCGGCCTCGACTATCGCACGGCGGTGGTGGTGGTCGGCCTGCTGATGCTGGTCTACGTGATCTTCGGCGGCATGCTCGCCACCACATGGGTGCAGATCACCAAGGCGGTCCTGCTGCTGGCGGGCGGCACGACCCTGATGCTGATGGCCCTGAGCCGTTTCGGCTTCAGCTTCGAGACGCTGGCTGCCCAAGCCGTGGCGGTGCATGCCAGCGGCGTGCAGATTATGGGCCCGGGCACCTTGCTGGCCGACCCGATCAACGCGGTGTCCCTGTCCCTCGGACTGGTCTTCGGCATCGCCGGCCTGCCGCACATTCTGATGCGCTTCTTCACCGTGCCCAACGCCAAGGAGGCGCGCAAATCGGTGCTATTCGCCACGGTGTTCATCGGCTTCTTCTTTCTGGTGGTCTGCATCCTGGGCTACACCGCCATCGTCATCGTCGGCACAGACCCGCAGTACTATGTCGACGGCAAGCTCGGCGGCACCATGATCGGCGGCGGCAACATGGTTGCCATGCATCTGGCTAAAGCGGTGGGCGGCAACCTGTTTCTAGGATTCCTCTCCGCCGTGGCCTTCGCCACCATTCTTGCAGTGGTGGCCGGCCTGGCCCTGGCCGGCGCCTCGGCCATCTCTCACGACCTTTATGCCTCAGTACTGAAGAAGGGCCAGGCCGACGAGAAGCAGGAAATGCGTGTATCGCGCATCGCCACTGTCGGTCTCGGTATCGTCGCGATTTCCCTCGGCATTCTGTTCGAGGGCCAGAACATCGCCTTCCTGGTCGGCCTGACGTTTGGCATAGCGGCCTCGGCGAATTTCCCGGTATTGATCATGGCCATGTACTGGGGTGGCCTGACCACCCGTGGCGCCCTCTATGGCGGTATGACTGGCCTGATCAGCGCCCTGGCCCTGGTCATCGGCTCTCCGTCGGTATGGGTCGGCGTATTGGGCCATGCCCAGGCAATCTTCCCCTACGACCAGCCGGCGCTGTTCTCCATGCCTTTGGCCTTCCTGGTCATCGTGGTGGCGTCCAAACTGGACCGTAGCGAGCGTGCCGACCGCGAGCGCGCTGCCTATGCCGATCAGTTCGTCCGCGCCCAGACTGGCCTGGGCGCTGCTATGGCCAGCAGTCACTAACGCTGCAGCTTCCCGGGGTCTATGCCCCGAGCGCGAGTTCGCCCCTTAGCGTCGCGCTCTTTTACTCCCGCCCTGCGCCGCCCGGCGCAGGGCACCTCCAACGAGTCTTCCCTCCACCGGCCCCGGCCAGTGCGGGAAAGGCTTGCTTATAACAACAAGAGGCATGCAATGAAACCCACCCTTTTTACCCTGCTCCTGGCAAGCAGCAGCGTTGCCACCCAGGTCCACGCGGACTTCCTCGCAGACAGTAAAGCCAGCCTGGAACTGCGCAACTTCTATTTCAACCGTGACTATCGCCAGGACAACGCCGCCCAATCCAAACAAGAGGAATGGGCGCAGGGGTTCCTGCTGCGCTACGAATCGGGATACACCGACGGGTTGATCGGTGTCGGCTTCGATGCCATCGGCCTGCTCGGCGTCAAGCTCGATTCCAGCCCTGATCGCGCAGGCTCCGGCCTGCTCAAACGTCACCGTGACACGAGCAAAGGGGCGCAGGACGAGTACGGCGAACTGGGCCTGACCGCCAAAGTGCGTGCCTCAAAAAGCACACTGAAACTCGGCACGCTGCTGCCGAAACTGCCGACGGTACTGGCCAACGATTCACGGCTGTTGCCACAAACCTTCAAGGGCGGTCAGTTGACGTCGCTGGAACTCGAAGGCCTGACCGTGGATGCCGGGCGACTGACGCAAGTCAATCAGCGCGACTCCTCGGACTACGAGGACATGGGCATCACCCGCACCGGCGCCAAGGGCATCACCACGCGTCATCTCGACAGCGACAGCTTCGATTTCGCCAGCCTGAACTACAAATGGACCAGCAACCTCGCCACCGGCTACAGCTACGGCCACCTCGACAACTTCTACAGCCAGCACCTGGTCAACCTGACCTACGTCTTGCCAGTCACCACCGGCCAGTCGCTGAAGACCGATCTGCGCTTCGCCCGCTCCACGGACGATGGCGGCAGCAATGTCGATAACAACGCCATCGGCGCGATGTTCACCTACAACCTCGGAGGGCATGCGGTGGGCCTGGGTTATCAAGGCATGAGCGGCGACACCGGCTACGCCTACGTCAACGGCACCGATGCCTTCCTGGTGAACTTCGTGCAGATCGGCGACTTCGCCAGCAAGGACGAACAGTCCTGGCAGGCGCGCTACGACTACAACTTTGCGGCCATCGGCATTCCGGGCCTTACCTTCATGACCCGCTACCTCACCGGTGACAACATCGATCTGGGCGGCAACCGCCCGGAAGGCAAGGAATGGGAACGTGATACCGACATTGGTTATGTCGTGCAAAGCGGGCCGCTGAAAAATGTCGGGGTGAAGTGGCGCAACGCGACGGTGCGCTCGACCCACTTCGGCAGCGACCTGGATGAAAACCGCCTGATCCTCAGCTATACCCTGGCGCTCTGGTAAATCCCCCCGCCAGACGGGGGCCGCTCGCATCGCCTGAGAGTGCGAGCGGCCCTCCATCCAACGCGCCACCTCTATGATTTTTTTGCACAACGCACCGGTTTTTATGAGCATTTTTAATTGATTTTTGCATGCATATACTGGGCTCAAGCGCCTGATCATGAACCGCGCCAGACCCAACAAAAACAAACAAGGGCATACACCGTGAAGACATCCATGCTTGCCGCCGTCTCCCCGCTCTCAGGTACCTGCACGCGTCTAGTACGCATTGCTGCCCGCAGCGAAGCCCCCCTCGCTGCCTGACCATCCCGTACCTGTACCCGCGCCGATCGTCACCACGATCGATGGAGACTCCAATGAACAGCAACTGCCAACCGTTCCTCGCCGCTCGAGACTTCCTGCTGGCCCACCGTACCGACTACGCCACTGCCGTGCGTGACTTCCGCTGGCCGCAACTGAACGAGTTCAACTGGGCACTGGATTACTTCGATGCCATGGCCGAGGACAATCACGCCAACGCCTTGTGGATCGTCGAAGAAGACGGCAGCGAACAGCGCTACAGCTTCCAGCAACTGGCCTCGCGCTCTAACCAGGTGGCCAACCACTTGCGTGCCCTCGGCGTGCGCCGCGGCGAGCGCATCCTGCTAATGCTCGGCAATGATGTCGCCTTGTGGGAAACCATGCTGGCCGCCTTCAAAATCGGCGCCGTGGTCATTCCCGCCACCGCCCTGCTGACCCCCGATGACCTGGGCGACCGCATCGAGCGCGGCCAGGTTCGTCACCTGGTGGTCGGCAGCGCCCATGTCGACAAGTTCGTCGGCCTGGGAGAAGGCTGCAGCCGCATCTGCGTCGGCCCGGCCCCCGCCGGCTGGACCCCGCACAGTGCCGCCAGCGAGTATTCCGAGCAGTTCGACGTCGAGGACCGCACGCTAGCCACCGACCCGATGCTGCTGTACTTCACCTCTGGCACTACCTCCAAGCCAAAGATGGTGCTGCACAGTCACCAGAGCTACCCGGTCGGCCACCTGTCAACCATGTACTGGATCGGCCTGCAGCCGGGTGACCTGCACTTGAACATCTCGTCACCGGGCTGGGCCAAACATGCCTGGAGCTGCCTCTTCGCACCATGGAACGCCGGCGCCTGCATCTTCATCCACAACGTCGCGCGCTTCAGCGCCCCGGCCCTGCTTGGCGCGCTGGAGCGCTATGGCGTCACTAGCCTGTGCGCCCCGCCCACCGTGTGGCGCATGCTGATTCAGGAGGATCTGGCCAGTTACAAGGAGCGCCTGAACCTTCGCGAACTGGTGGGTGCCGGTGAGCCACTGAACCCGGAGATCATCGAGCAGATCCTGCATGCCTGGGACTTGCCGCTGCGTGATGGTTTCGGTCAGTCGGAAACCACCGCTCTGGTCGGTAACACACCCGGCCAACTGCTCAAACCCGGCTCCATGGGCCGTCCTCTGCCGGGCTACAGGGTGACCATGCTTGACCCCGATGGCGTACCCGGCAACGAGGGAGAAGTAGCTCTGCCATTGGATGTGCGTCCGCTCGGCCTAATGTTGTGCTACGAGGACAGCCCGGAAAAAACCGCAGAAGTAATGCGCGACGGTTACTACCGCACCGGCGATACCGCACAGATCGATGAAGAGGGCTACATCACCTTCGTCGGCCGTGCCGACGATGTGTTCAAAGCCTCCGACTACCGCATCAGTCCCTTCGAGCTGGAAAGCGCACTGATCGAGCACCCGGCGGTGATGGAAGTGGCCGTGGTGCCAAGCCCGGACCCGCTACGCCTGGCCGTGCCCAAGGCGTTCCTGATCCTGGCCCATGACGAACCCGGCAGTGCTGAACTGGCCGGCAACATCCTCGCCTTCGCTCGCGAGCACCTGGCGCCCTACAAGCGGGTGCGGCGTATCGAATTCGTCAGCGAACTGCCCAAGACCATCTCAGGGAAGATTCGTCGGGTGGAATTGCGGCAAATGGAAGTGCAGCGCCGCCAGAGCGATGCACGCGGCGCGCAAGAGTACTTCGAAGAAGACTTCCCTCACCTCAAGGGCTGAACCCGGGCCGGTACGCCGGCCCTCCTGAATTCAAACGCGACCGCTCGGCCAATCAGGCCGAGGGGCCTCACTCGACTCAAAGAAAGTAGACAGGACCCGAAAATGACCTCCTCCAGCATTCCTAGCGTCAAGCTTCTCATCAACGGCGAATTCGTCGAATCGCGCAGCACCCAATGGCGCGACGTGATCAACCCGGCTACCCAGGAAGTCCTGGCCCGCGTGCCCTTCGCCACCGCCGAGGAAATGGACGCCGCCGTGGCCAGCGCCAAGGAAGCCTTCAAGACCTGGCGCAAGACTCCGATCGGCGCCCGCTCCCGGATCTTCTTCAAATACCAGCAACTGATCCGCGAGAACATCAAGGAACTGGCCGCTCTGCTCACCGCTGAACAGGGCAAAACCCTGCCGGATGCCGAAGGTGATGTGTTCCGCGGCCTGGAGGTGGTCGAGCACGCCGCCTCCATCGGCAATCTGCAGATGGGTGAGTTGGCCAACAACGTGGCCAATGGCGTCGACACCTACACCTTGATGCAGCCGCTGGGCGTGTGTGCCGGCATCACCCCGTTCAACTTCCCGGCGATGATCCCGCTGTGGATGTTCCCGATGGCCATCGCCACCGGCAACACCTTCATCCTCAAGCCATCCGAGCAAGACCCGCTGGTGACCATGCGCCTGGTCGAACTGGCCCTGGAAGCCGGTGTACCCAAGGGCGTGCTCAACGTCATCCACGGCGGCGTCGACGCGGTGAACCTGATCTGTGACCACCCGGACATCAAAGCCGTGTCCTTCGTTGGTTCGACCAAGGTCGGCACCCACGTCTATAACCGCGCGACCCAGAATGGCAAGCGTGCACAGTGCATGATGGGCGCGAAGAACCACGCCATCGTCCTGCCCGATGCCAACAAACAGCAGACGTTGAACAACCTGCTGGGCGCCTCCTTCGGCGCCGCCGGTCAGCGCTGCATGGCCCTGCCGGTGGTCATTCTGGTGGGTGAAGCGCAGACCTGGTTGCCGGACCTGATCGAGCGGACCAAAACCCTCAAGATCAATGGCGGCACCGAACCTGGCACCGACATCGGCCCGGTGATCTCCTGCGCGGCTCTGGATCGCGTCAACAGCCTGATCGCCAGCGGCATCGAAGAAGGCGCCAAGCTCGAATTGGATGGGCGCAACCCGAGTGTGCCTGGCTACCAGGACGGCAACTTCGTCGGCCCGACCATCTTCTCCGGCGTCACGGCACAAATGTCCGTGTACCGCGAAGAAATCTTCGGCCCGGTGCTGTGCGTCATGCATGCCGCCAACCTTAGCGAGGCGATCGAGATCATCAACGCCAACCCGAATGGCAACGGTACCGCCCTGTTCACCCGCTCCGGCGCTGCGGCCCGGCACTTCCAGGAAGAAATCGACGTCGGCCAGGTAGGCATCAACGTGCCGATCCCGGTACCGGTCCCGCTGTTTTCCTTCTCTGGTTCCCGCGCCTCCAAGCTGGGCGACCTGGGCCCCTACGGCAAGCAAGTGGTGACCTTCTACACCCAGACCAAGACGGTCACCCAGCGCTGGTTCGATGAAGACGACACCAGCGGTGCGGTCAACACCACCATCACCCTGAAATGACCTTTGCTGGCCGGCGCCCAGCGCCGGCCAGTCAGGGCGTACGTTTCGAGCGGCGGCTGTTCCATTCGCTATTTGCCAGCCACGACCAAAAGGAAGGCATGCAAGCCTTCGTCGACAAGCGCGTGCCGAATTTCCTGCACCGCTGATCCCCACTCGCAAAAGGTAGTCATCATGCATATCGGATTTCTCGGCCTCGGTAACATGGGCGGCCCAATGGCCCGCAACCTGCTCAAGGCTGGACACAGCCTGACCGTCTTCGATCCTTTCCCGCAGGCGGTCGCGACCCTGGTGGAGGCCGGTGCCAGCGCCGCTGACTCACCCGCCGCCGTGGCCAAAGCCAAGGTTGAGGTGATCATCACCATGTTGCCGACCGCCGACCATGTGAAGCAGGTCTATCGCGGCAAGGACGGCCTGTTGGCCAATATTGGCCAGGGCGTGCTGTTGATCGACAGTTCAACCATTGACCCGCTCAGTGCCCGCGAGGTGGCCAAATTCGCCCTTGCCCAAGGCAACCCGATGCTCGACGCGCCCGTATCCGGCGGCACCGGTGGCGCGACGGCAGGCACCCTGACCTTTATGGTCGGCGGCCCGGTCAGCGTATTCGACCAGGCCCTGCCAATCCTCTCGGCCATGGGCAGGAACATCGTGCACTGCGGCGCAGCAGGTAACGGCCAAGTGGCCAAGATCGCCAACAACATGCTGCTCGGCATCTCCATGGTTGGCGTCGCCGAGGCCATGGCCCTGGGTGTGGCCCTGGGCATGGACGCCAAGGTGCTGGCCGGTGTCATCGGCACCTCCACCGGTCGGTGCTGGAGCTCGGAGATCAACAATCCGTTCCCGGGCGTGCTGGAAAACGCTCCGGCCTCGCGTGGTTACAGTGGCGGCTTTGGTACCGACCTGATGCTCAAGGATCTCGGCCTCGCCACCGAAGCAGCAAAACATGTGCGTCAGCCGGTGGTGCTCGGTGCTGCCGCCCAGCAGCTGTACCAGACCTTCAGCCTGCAAGGTAATGGCGGCCTGGACTTCTCCGCCATCATCAAACTGTTCCGTGGGGAAGCAAAAGCATGAGCGAGCAGCAAGCCCCGGTGCTGGCCAGTGTGCGCAACCGCATCGGGCACCTGACGCTGAATCGACCAAGTGCGTTGAACACCCTGGACCTGCCCATGGTGACACTGTTGTGCCGGTACCTGTGGGTCTGGGAACAGGACCCGGAGATCGTCGCCGTGACCCTTCGTGGCGCCGGGGAAAAAGCCTTCTGTGCGGGTGGCGACATCCGCATGCTGTACGACAGTCACAAGGCCGGCGACAACCTGCACGAGCTGTTTCTCGAGGAAGAGTACGCCCTGGATGAGTACCTGCACGGCTATTCCAAACCGGTGCTGGCGCTGCTCGATGGTTTCGTCCTCGGCGGCGGCATGGGCCTGGCCCAGGCCGCCTCGTTACGGGTGATCACCGAGCGCACGCGGATGGGCATGCCGGAAGTCGGCATCGGCTTTTTCCCCGATGTCGGCGGCAGCTATTTCCTGCCGCGCCTTCCGGGTGAGCTGGGTATCTATCTGGGGGTCACAGGTTGCCAGGTACGTGCCGCCGATGCCCTCTATGCCAACTTGGCTGACTACTGCATGCCCAGTGAGCAAATGGCCGAACTGGATGCCGCCCTGGATCAATTGAACTGGACCGGTGCGCCCGACCAAGACCTGCAAAACCTGCTCGCCCGCATGTCCACCGAACGTATTGCGGGATCGGAACTCAAGGCCTATCGCCAGGTGATCGATGAATATTTTTCCCTGCCCGATGTGCCGGCCATTCTCACCGCCCTGCAGCGCGAGCAACGTCCCGAGCTGCGCGACTGGGCCGAGCAGACGGCCAAACTGCTCGACAGTCGTTCGCCACTGGCGATGGCCGTGACCCTGGAGTTGCTGCGTCGCGGCCGTTACCTGAGCCTGGCCGACTGCTTTGCCCTGGAGTTGCACCTGGACTATCAGTGGTTTGACAAAGGTGACCTGATCGAGGGCGTGCGCGCGTTGATCATCGACAAGGACAAAACCCCGCGCTGGAACCCTCCAACCCTGGCGGAACTGGCACCACCGCGGGTGCAATCCTTTTTCAGCGGCTTCCACCCGGCCTCTGCAAACCCTCTTCGCACCGCCTGATCGGCAGGAGACACCGCAATGCACGATATCGAATTGACCGAAGAACAACGCATGATCCGCGACATGGCGCGCGACTTTGCCCGCAGCGAAGTCGGCCCGCATGCCCAAGCCTGGGAGAAGGCCGGCTGGATCGATGACGCCGTGGTGGCGCAGATGGGTGAACTGGGCCTGCTGGGCATGGTAGTGCCGGACACTTGGGGTGGCAGTTACACCGACTATGTGGCCTACGCCCTGGCCGTGGAGGAAATCTCGGCCGGCGACGGTGCCCTCGGCGCATTGATGAGTATCCACAATTCAGTGGGCTGCGGCCCCCTGCTGAAATATGGCAGCCCGACTCAGCAAGACGACTGGTTGCCGCTTCTGGCCAGCGGCCAGGCCATAGGCTGCTTCTGCTTGACCGAGCCTCAGGCCGGCACCGAAGCACACAACCTGCGCACCCGCGCCGAGCTGCATGATGGGCAGTGGGTGCTCAACGGTGCCAAGCAGTTCGTCAGTAACGGCGAGCGCGCCAAGCTGGCCATCGTTTTCGCCGTCACCGATCCGGAACAGGGCAAGAAGGGGCTGTCGGCCTTCCTGGTACCGACCGACAACCCTGGTTTCGTGGTCGACCGCCGTGAGCACAAAATGGGGATCAAGGCCTCGGATACCTGCGCGGTGACCCTGGACAATTGCACGATCCCCGAGGCTAACCTGCTGGGCGAACGCGGCAAGGGCCTGGCCATTGCCCTGTCCAACCTGGAAGGTGGCCGCATTGGTATCGCCGCCCAGGCCTTGGGCATCGCCCGCGCCGCTTTCGAAGCCGCGCTGGGGTATGCCCGCGAACGCGTCCAATTCGGCAAGCCGATCATCGAACACCAAAGCGTATCCAACTTGCTCGCCGATATGCACACCCGGCTCAATGCCACCCGACTGCTGGTGCTGCATGCCGCACGCCTGAAAAGCGCCGGGCAACCGTGTCTATCAGAAGCCTCGCAGGCCAAGCTGTTCGCCTCGGAAATGGCCGAGCGCGTGTGTTCCAGCGCCATGCAGATCCATGGCGGCTACGGCTACCTGGAGGATTATCCGGTTGAGCGTTACTACCGCGATGCACGCATCACCCAGATCTACGAAGGCACCAGCGAGGTCCAACGCCTGTTGATCGCCCGCGAGCTGGCCCACTACGCGCTCTGAGTCCCCCGTCCGGACGCGCCTGCCGCGTCCGGCCGCCCTCTTTTCTGCCCCTCCTTGTGGAGTTGCCCATGCCCCGCTTGCGCAATATTCCCATCAACTGCCGACTGTGGTTGATCCTGCTGACGTCCATCCTGATGCTGCTGATTCTTGCCGGCATGATGCTCAAGCAGAGCTATGACAACTTGTATGCAGCCAAGGTGCTGAAAACCCGTCACGTGGTCGAGACGGCCAGCGGGATCCTGCGCCACTTCCAAAACCTGGAAGAACACGGGCTCAGTCGGGAACAGGCGCAGCAGCAGGCTATCGCGGTCATACGCGATCTGCGCTATGACCACGGGGACTACTTCTGGCTCGAAGACCTCGACACGCGCATGATCCTGCATCCCAATGCCAAGCTTGAAGGCAAGCGCATGACAGGCACCCTCGACCCTGATGGCAAGGCGCTGTTCGACGAGATGGTGGCCGTGGCAAAACGCGACGGCTCAGGCCTGGTGAGTTACCGCTGGCCCAAGCCGGGTTCCGACGCGCCAGTGGAGAAGGTTTCCTACGTCGAACTGTTCAAGCCCTGGGGCTGGATCGTCGGCTCGGGTATCTACATTGACGACGTGCAAGTCGAGTTCCGCCGCCAGCTGGTACACACCTTCGTCATCCTGATAATGATCACGCTGCTGCTCAGCGCGCTGATCCTGCTGATTGCCCGCAGCATCGCCTCGCCACTGGCGCAAGCGGTCGATGCCATGCAGAACATCGCCAGCGGCGATGCCGACCTGACCCGCAATCTGGACAGCCAGTGGCGCGACGAGCTCACTGCCCTCAACGTCCACTTCAACGTGTTCACCAACAAGCTACGCACGGTGATCGGCCAGTCTATGCAGACCGCAGGCAGCCTGGACCAGGCCTCGCAATCACTCGCTGAGATTGCCAGCGATAGCCAGCGCCACAGCCAACAACAGTCCCAGCAGATGGAGTTGGTGGCCACCGCCATTCACGAGGTTTCTTACGCCGTGCAGGAAGTGGCGAAGAACGCCGAACACGCCGCCAACGAAGTACGCCAGGCCGATGAGCAGGCACGCCAGGGTCAGCACAATATTGACAACAGCCTGAGCCAGATCGACCAGTTGTCCGAGACCATCGGCCAGGCTGTCGAGGTGATCCAGAGCCTGGCCCAGGAAAGCACCCAGATCGGCAGTGTGCTGGAAGTCATTCGCGCCATCGCCGAGCAGACCAACCTGTTGGCGCTGAATGCCGCCATTGAGGCGGCGCGCGCTGGCGAACAGGGCCGCGGCTTCGCCGTGGTAGCAGACGAAGTGCGCCTGCTGGCCCAGCGCACTCAGCAGTCCATCGCACAGATCCAAGGCATGATCGAGCGCCTGCAGGGCAACTCGGAAGCGGCGGTGAAGGTCATCAATACCAGCAGCCAAGCCGCTCAACAAACCGTGGAACAGGCCCGCCGAACCGGTGAAAGCCTGCACCAGATTCTCAGCGCGCTGCGCAATCTCACCGAACTGAACGCCTCGATCGCCAGCGCCACCCTGGAGCAGTCCCATGTGGTCGAGGACATCAACCAGAATGTCACCCGTGCAGCTTCGCTGGCCCACGAAAATGCCCAGGCAGCAGGCCGGTCCAACGAGGCCAGCCAGCAACTGGGCCAACTGGCGGGTCAGCTGAATCGGCTGTTGGGGCAGTTTCGCGTATGAAGGTGATGGCGCTACCTGTCGAACAAGGGCACCACTCGCGCTACCTGGAAACCCGCCACAAGGCTCTCGAGCTGTTCGCCAGGTGTGGCTTCAGCCGGGTAAGCATGCGCGACCTCGCCACTTATCTGGGGATCAATGTCGGCTCCATTTACAACCACATCGATAGCAAGGAAGCCCTGCTGTTCGAGCTGATCGAGGAACTCTACGAACAGTTGCTTCACGGCGCCAGCCTGGTGAATCGTCGCAAATCCGCACCGGCGGTACGACTGCATGGCCTGCTTGAGGCGCACCTCCTGCTACACGAGCGCATGGGGGCGCATTTCCGCCTGGCAGAGTACGACCTCCATTGCCTGAGCAGCGAACAGCATGCCTTGATCCTGACCCTGCGCCGACGCTACGAGGAGCACCTGGTGGAAACTATAGAGCAGCTCACCGGTAAACCGACCAATGCCACCCGGCGCGCCACCTTGAGCGGCATCGTGTCCCTCCTCAACCAACTGCCAGCCTGGGTTGGGGAGCCGCACGCAAGCAAGGGAGTACGCCGCAAGTTGCTGCATGACATGGTGATGAGTACCCTCCAGGGTGCGTTGCAGGCGACTCATACCTCAGGCTCTGAACTCTCGTCAAAGCCGGGCTAATGGCCGGACGCTGAACATTAATCTCATGCACAAAAAACGCCACTCATTGAGTGGCGTTTTTTGTGAATCCTGGAGCCTTTCTCAAGTTCGGCGCAGGAGTGTATGAGGAGCCACACCAAAGGCCTTGCGAAAAGCATGACTGTAATGGGAAAAATCGGAGAATCCGAAATCCAGTGCAGCTTGGGAAATGCTGCGTACCTGGCCGCGCTCTATAGCCTCACGACTGGCGATCAGGCGCTCTTTCCAGATCTCCGCGACCGGCGTTTTCTGGTAACGGGCGAAAGCGCGTGTGACGGTTCGCGTGGACACATAATGCACTTGAGCGATGCGCTCGATCGACAGGTCCGGATCGGTCAGATTCTGCTGGATGTAGTTCATGATCCGACCATAAAGATCCAGCTCCTCATGGGTCGTCTTGAGATCCTGGAGTTCCAGGCTGATCGCCAGAAGATCCAGCAAGGTGTTGGAGAAGCGGCTGGAAAGCCCCTCGTCTTGAAAGCTTGCAGGAATGCTCGCCGCTTGGTGCAACATCTCGCGCAATGGAATCACCCCTGGACGGCGATCGTCCAGTACCACGGCTGTGCAGCCTGCAATACCTGGCAACCGCTGGCTGAGCAACTGTCGCGGAATGCGGACCAGGTGGTTTTCGGTACCACCCAGGCTGAATCGGAACGTCTGGGATGCGTCATAAAGAAACAAATTGTCCGCCGCCAGCGTTGTCCTGCGCCCTCCCTGCTCCAATTCACCATAGCCACGCCGGGTAAAACCGAGCCATAGATCTTCATCAGGACCACTGCGCAAATGCTGGGGCGAACGCTCCCAAAAATGCAGTGGCGAGGACAGCGTACAGATCTCCAGCGGCCCCATGCCGTGCACCTCCAGCGCCCCGTCGAAATCGCTCTGCGTCAATGGTTTGCTGTCCGCCGCCAGGCAGTGACGGCATACCACTTCTTTCCAGTAATCAAAGCGACGTGGCGCCGCAACGGCGAGGGTTGAATACTGATTGCTATGACTCATGGCATTCACCTCACGGCGGCAGCTGAACAATAAGGGTGACGGTAACGTTAGCTCCCTGTTTAGCAAATAGCAGGCCACTCCACTTTTGTACTGCCAAGGTTATGTGCGCCTGAAATATCAGACCCTTGCGCTCGGGAAGGGGCTGTCACACGGACGACTCCTGCCCATTATCGATACATGCATTCGGAGTGCGCGCACCAATTCAGCTCATCGTGATCCTGTATTCAGGGCCTGTCCTTTCTAGCCAAACGGTTGTCCGTACGAGCCAAGCGTACCGTGCCGTCCCCGCCTAACTTCTACCCCACACCGTGCCCCTTCAACCACAACTGATGAGGTGTCCCATGCAACCGCCAGAGCAGCAGCGACAGTCCGATTCATCCTGGCTTTTGCAGAGGCGCGACTTGGCACCTGAAGAGTTCGCCACCTACCTGTTAGAGCTGGGGACTCTGGTGCTGCAGCGTCGGCTGGTTGCGCCAACCGCAGCCACCCGCGCCCGTCGAAACGTTGAACAGATAACCGCGTACCAAAAATAAAACCAAGGAGCCCACCATGGAATCTGCGATCGATAAGCACCTCAAATGCCCGCGGACGTTGTCTCGTCGCGTCCCCGATGAATACCAGCCCCCCTTCCCCATGTGGGTTGGGCGCGCCGATGAGCAACTGGAACAGGTGGTGATGGGATATTTGGGAGTGCAGTACCGCGGGGAGGACCAGCGTGCGGCGGCCCTGCACGCCATGCGCCACATCGCCGCGAGCCTGAGTCTGCCCGACGGCCCCCTGAGCCATGACCTGACTCACCACACCGACAACAGCGGTTACGACAACCTGATGATCGTCGGTTATTGGAAAGACCCGGCCGCCCATTGCCGTTGGTTGCGCTCGCCTGAGGTGATCGAATGGTGGTCATCGGAGGATCGCTTGAGCGACGGTCTCGGTTATTTTCGGGAAATTGTCGCGCCGAGGGCCGAGCAGTTCGAGACGCTGTATGGCTTTCGCGAGGAATTACCCGGCGTCGGCGCCCTGATGAACACCACCAGTGACGAAATCGAAGAGCACGGTTACTGGGGATCCATGCGTGACCGCTTCCCGATTTCCCAGACCGACTGGATGGCTCCTTCCGGTGAACTGACGGTGATCGCTGGCGACCCGGCCAAAGGTGGGCGCGTGGTCGTGCAAGGCCATGACAATATCGCGCTGATCCGCTCCGGCCAGGACTGGGCGGATGCTGGCGAAGAAGAACGATCGCTCTATCTCAACGAAATTCTGCCGACGCTGCAGGCGGGTATGGATTTCCTGCGCGACAGTGGCAAGGACCTGGGTTGCTATAGCAATCGCTTCGTGAATTACATCGACCTGGACGGCAATCTTCTGAACCTGAGCTACAACATTGGCCACTGGCGCTCCCTGGAAAAACTCGAGCGCTGGGCCGAATCCCATCCGACCCATCTGCGGATCTTCGTGACCTTTTTTCGGGTCGCCACCAGCCTGTCGAAGCTACGGCTCTACCACGAAGTCTCGGTATCCGACGCCAAGGATCAGGTGTTCGAGTACATCAACTGCCACCCGCAGACCGGCATGTTGCGTGACGCGGTGATCCCGACAACCTGAAGTCTGACGCGACCCGGCGTCCACGGGCGGTCTTGATCCGAATTCCGCCCTGACACAGACCTCACCCCCAAACATCTTTTGGCCCCCCATCTCTAGCGCATGGGGTTGGGGGCCCTTTTGTCAGGAAATCGATCATGAAGTTGAGTCACTCTTTACTCGTGCTGTGCATGCTGCCGTTTGTCAAAAGCCAGGCCATCGAGGTAGCTCCCGGTGATTTCGAGCCATTGCCGGCCGGCGCCAACGCCTTGCTGCTCTACTACCAGCACGCCGACCGCTCGGATCTGTACCAGAACGGCCACAAGGTCTCCGACGACGCCAGGCTCAGTTCGGACATCGGCATCCTGCGGTATGTGCACGCCATCGGCCTGTCAGAAAACCTCTCGTGGGAACCGCAGATTTTGTTGCCTTTCGGCCAGATGAACGCCTCAGGAGATATCGGCGCCTTGGGCGATACCCGCGGCATCGGCGATCCGATCATCACCGCGCCGCTGAAGTGGACGCTGCCCACTGCGAACAAGGACATCTTCGCTTTGGCACCCTACCTGTCCGTTCCGGTGGGGAGCTACGACAAAAACGATGCCTTGAACCTCGGCGAGAACCGCTGGCGCGCCACGCTACAGGCGGCGTACATCCACCATTTTTCCCCGAAATGGGCGCTGGACACGGTGGCCGAAGCCTCTTGGGTGTCGGCCAACAATGACTTCGGCCCGTCCGGGGCGAAGCTGGAAGAAAACACCCGCTACGAGTACCAGACCGCCGTGCGCTACAACTGGACGCCGAGCACCACCTTCGCCGTGGGCGGCGGCTACATCACCGGCTCGGCGACCACCGTCAACGGTGTCGATCAGCACGACGGGGTCTCCACTTCCTACGGGCGTTTCACCGTCACGCACTTCATCGAGCCCACGCTGCAGATTCAGGCCCAGATCGGCACCGACATCGAGGTCGAACAAGGCTTTAAGGAAGGCGCACGCCTGAACCTGCGCGTCTTGAAAGTGTTCTGAGCGCGCCACGCTTGGCAGGTTGTCCTTTTCAACCAAATGGCTGTCCTTCTCAGCCAAGCAAAGGCTGAGAAGGATGCCTAACTTGAACCCAGTTACCCACTTGATTGATGTCGCCCCAGGTGCCCGGCGCGAGGTGTTTTGCGAACACCTTCGAACGCTCCCGTACTGACCGAGCCGTTGTCGATCACAGACAAAAGAATAGGAAAATCATGGCCATTGTTCGCCCTACCCTCGACCAACTGCAAGACATCGCTGGCCGGCTGAATATGCAGCTGACCCATGAGCAGGCAGCGGAATACCTGGCACTTATGCAGCCAAGTTTCGACGCCTATGACCTGGTCGACGAGTTGCCGGATTTCACCCCACCGGTGCGCTACGACCGCAGTTCCGGCTACCGCCCGTCTAACCCGCAAAACCTGCTCAACGCCTGGTATTACAGGACTGAAGTAAATGGTGCCCGTGAGGGCAAGCTTGTAGGCAAGACTGTTGCGCTCAAGGACAACATCTCCTTGGCTGGCGTCCCGATGATGAACGGCGCCTCAATCCTGGAAGGGTTTGTACCGTCGTTTGACGCAACCGTGGTGACCCGTTTGCTAGACGCCGGGACGACCATCCTGGGCAAGGCGACTTGTGAGCACTACTGTCTCTCCGGTGGCAGCCACACCTCTGATCCGGCGCCCGTACACAACCCATACCGGCACGGTTTCGCTGCCGGCGGATCCTCCTCCGGAAGCGCTGCATTGGTGGCAGCCGGCGAGGTGGACCTGGCCGTTGGCGGCGATCAAGGCGGCTCGATCCGCATCCCTTCAGCGTTCTGCGGCACCTATGGCATGAAGCCGACCCACGGTCTGGTGCCCTACACCGGGATCATGGCGATCGAGGCCACCATCGACCATGCCGGTCCCATCACCCGCAACGTGCGTGACAACGCGCTGATGCTGGAAGTCATGGCCGGTGCCGACGGGCTCGATCCTCGTCAGGCCGCCCCTCAAGTCGACGCCTATTGCGACTATCTGGAGCGAGGTGTGAGCGGACTGCGGATCGGCATCCTGCAGGAAGGCTTCCAGCTGGCCAACCAGGATCCACGCGTTGCCGACAAGGTACGCGGCGCCATCGCCCGACTCGAAGCCTTGGGAGCTCGCGTCGAAGAGGTCTCCGTTCCCGAGCACAACCTGGCAGGTTCGCTGTGGCACCCCATCGGCTGCGAAGGCCTGACCATGCAGATGATGCATGGCAATGGCGCAGGCTTTAACTGGAAGGGGCTCTACGACGTCGGTCTGCTGGATAAACAGGCCGGTTGGCGCGAACAAGCGGACGCATTATCCGCATCGCTCAAGCTGTGCATGTTCGTCGGCCAGTACGGTCTGGAACGCTACAACGGTCGTTTCTACGCCAAGGCTCAGAACATCGCACGCTTCGCCCGGGCCGGTTACGACAAGGCACTGCAGACCTACGACCTGCTGGTCATGCCGACCGTGCCGATCATCGCCCAGCCCCACCCCGAACCCGATTGTTCGATCACTGAGTACGTGGCCCGGGCACTGGAAATGATCGGTAACACCGCGCCGCAGGACATTACCGGCCATCCGGCCATGTCAATCCCGTGCGGTCTGGTGAACGGTCTGCCGGTGGGGCTGATGTTCGTCGGCAAACACTATGCCGAAGGCACGATTTACCAGGCGGCGGCAGCGTTCGAGGCCGATGTCGACTGGAAGACGTTGTAAGGCTGCCTCCCCCCAAACCTCCCGGACATCAATAAAAAACCGGGGACTGTTCTTCACTTTTTTGACCGTATTAAATCGATGAGGAGTTACACCATGAGCGCCACTGTATCCCCAGCATCCACTTCGACGCCCAGCGAGCGGGCGTGGGCCTTGTTCAAGGTTATGAAAGACAAGGAACTGATTCCAGAGGGCTATATCGAGCAGCTGACCGATTTGATGGAGCACCAATGGAGCCCGGAAAACGGCGCTCGTGTAGTCGCCAAGGCCTGGGTCGATCCGCAGTTCCGGGAGCTGTTGCTCAGAGACGGTACTGCAGCGTGCGCGCAGTTCGGTTTCACCGGCCCGCAAGGCGAATACATCGTGGCCCTGGAGGATTTGCCGCAGCTGAAAAATGTCATCGTCTGCAGCCTGTGCTCCTGCACCAACTGGCCGGTCCTGGGGTTACCGCCGGAGTGGTACAAGGGTTTTGAGTTCCGTGCACGCCTGGTTCGTGAAGGACGCACCGTGCTGCGTGAGATGGGCACAGAGTTGCCAAGCGATGTGGTCGTCAAAGTCTGGGACACCAGCGCAGAAAGCCGCTACCTGGTCCTGCCCTTAAGGCCCGAAGGCTCCGAGCACATGAGTGAAGAAGAGCTTCAGAAACTGGTGACCAAGGATGTGCTGATCGGGGTTGCCCTGCCCCGCGTACGTTGACCCAAAGACTCTTCATCTTCTAACTTTCGGAGGTTTTTATTATGGATGGCTTTCACGATCTCGGTGGTTTTCAAGGCTTTGGCAAGGTTCCCCATGTCATCAATAGCCAGGATTACAAACAAGTCTTCAAACAGGAATGGGAGCACCTGGCTTACAGCCTGATGTTTATCGGTGCCGACCAGTTGAAAAAATTCAGCGTCGATGAAATACGTCACGCCGTCGAACGACTCGATGTCCGCCAGCACGTTGGCACGCAATATTACGAACGCTACGTCATCGCCACGGCCACGTTGCTGGTCGAAACCGGCGTCATTACCCAGGAAGAACTCGATTTGGCATTGGGTTCAACCTTCAAATTGGCCAATCCTCCCCATGACAAGGGCCGCCCCGCCATCACTGGCCGCCCGCCATTTGAAGTGGGCGACCGGGTAGTGGTTCGCGACGAATACGTGGCCGGCCACGTGCGCATGCCGGCCTATGTGCGCGGCAAGGAAGGCATCGTCCGACACCGCACCTCGGAAAAATGGCCGTTCCCGGATGCTATCGGACACGGCGATTTGAGCGCAGCGCATCAGCCCACCTACCACGTTGAATTCCAGGTGAAGGATCTGTGGGGCGATGCTGCGGATGATGGTCTGGTGGTGGTCGACCTGTTCGAAAGCTACCTGGACAAGGCCGTCGATGCGAAAACGGTGGCCGCATGATTGACGGGGCCCTGTCGGGCCGGCTGCCGGTGACGGTCCTTTCAGGCTTCCTCGGCTCCGGCAAGACGACCCTGCTCAACCACATCCTGCGCAATCGCGCAGGCATGCGGGTGGCGGTCATCGTCAATGACATGAGCGAAGTCAACATCGACGCCGAGGACGTAGCGCGCAATGTGTCGCTGCACCGCGGCAGCGATGAACTGGTCGAGATGAGCAACGGCTGCATTTGCTGCACGCTGCGCGCTGACCTGCTTGAGCAGATCAGCCTGCTGGCGCGTCAGCAGCGCTTCGATTACCTGCTGATCGAGTCCACCGGAATCTCCGAGCCGATGCCGGTCGCCGAGACCTTCGCCTTCCTCGACTCGCAAGGTTTCAGTCTGAGCGAACTGGCGCGGCTCGACACCTTGGTCACCGTCGTCGACGGTAGCAACTTCCAGGCGCTGTTGGCCTCGCGGGACACCGTTGGCGGCGAGGACGAAACGGGCACGCCATTACGCCACTTGTCCGATCTGCTGATCGAACAGGTGGAGTACGCCAACGTCATCCTCGTCAGCCGGTTGGACCTGATAGGCGAGAAAGGCTTTCTGGAACTGAGCGCCCTCCTCGCGGGCCTCAATCCGAAGGCGGAAATCCTGCCCATGACCCACGGTGCCGTCGATCTGTCGAAGATCCTCGACACTGGCCGCTTTGATTTGCCGAGTCTGGTGCAGTCACCCGGCTGGATGAAAAGCCTGGAAGCCAGTGACGAGCATCCACCCGAGTCGGACACCTATGGAATAGCTTCCTGGGTGTATCAGGAGCGTGCGCCATTCCATCCGCAACGGCTGCTGGAGTTCCTGCAGTTGCCCTGGCAAAACGGGCGACTACTGCGTTGCAAAGGCTACTTCTGGGTTGCCAGTCGGCATCTGGACATCGGCATGCTGGTGCAAAGTGGCGGGCAATTTCGTTGGGACTATGTCGGGCGCTGGTGGACATTCATCGCGCAATCACAATGGCCTCAGGATGACTATCGCCGCGGAGGGATAATGGCCAAATGGGACGAGATCACCGGGGATTGCCGGCAGGAAATCGTCGTCATCGGTCAGGGTCTCGACCTGGATATGTTGAAGCGGCAACTGGACGCCTGCCTGCTGACCCCGGAAGAGATCATGGACGGTCCACAGACGTGGCCAACCTTGCCAGGCGCAACATCCTTCGACCTCAAGGCATTGTCGCCCTGACCGCTCGGCAGTCTGCCTGGCAATGCACCACTTTAGCGAAGCCCGGCAAGCCTCGTTATAACCTTTGACTTCAATTTCACGGACTGAGAGGCGCTGACTCAGACATAAGAGCGGTGAATACCGTTGGTTCCCCGGCCGTGGCCAGACCCGACGCGCGGCTGACGGTTCGCCTATGACCAATACGAAAATTCATGTCGAGCGCGAGCAACTCGAGATTGAACGACCGCTTCTGGCCGATTTAGTGGCCTTTTGCGAAAGACGCATCTATCTGGATACGGTCGCTCACGAACGTCTGCTTTTGGCCGTTTTCTGCCTGTCGTGATAGGACTACAGCTAGGGATGCCGTTTACCACTAATAAACTGGAGGTGGCTCATTACCGACCTTGATATGGTCGAAAACCTGATCTGGATTTTTCTGGCACCAATATCGGAATAAAAAGCGAGGTTCGATGCCTGCGAAATATTCACCTACCATGCTGTCGGCGGGCACCGTCAGTTTTGGCTCTGACCATTGCTGAGCTAAAACGCCTATTGGTTTTTCAGACGTACAAATTATCCAGGTAGCCTCGCCACCCCTGATGCCTGGCAAGTAGCCCATGGTTTGCACCTTATCTAACAACAGACTTAGCGTTGCGGTGGCTTCGACGTTAATTGATGTCTCATGACTGTGCATATCGTCTCCTGCATGAACGCTATCTCGATCAATGGCAACTTCCAACATGACTACTCCTTTTTACCGCTGTGCTGACACTAGATCGACCAGCGTAGAGACATCAGCGGCTACCTGTCCACAGTCTGCTCTTGGCCGATTTCTGTCTGTCGCCAGCCTCACCGGTCGATTCCCGCCGCTTACAACTTTGGTATCTGGTTAGTCAGGTGCAATGCAAATAATGGGTCAGGTCGAACGCATATAAGTAGTTAGGCCAGATGCGACTTAGCAGATATCGATCACATCTTGACTTCAGCTCGGACCAATCCGGTACTTTGTACGAGGCCCTCTACCAAGCGATAACGTCGTTGGCACAAGAATTTGAAGCAGGGCATTGGAAGACGGAAACAAAAGCTATCGGGCCTAAATCTCTAAACGAGGGCATTACGAAGCCGCCCTTGGGCCTGGACGTAATGTGCGAGTGTCGTCTTCCGACACATAAGCTTGCAGTGTGACGGGATAGACGGTGGTGCTGGAGCCAAAGCAGCTCGCCCCCCAGCACCTACGGCCCGGCTCGCCGGCCGCCCAGGATTACTTCAGTTTCGCCAGCATGGCCACGGCGACTGCCTTGGCCGACTGTGGGTTCTGGCCGGAAATGACTTCGCGGTCTTCGATCACGTTCTCGCTCCATGGCTTGGCTTCGGAGAAGTTAGCACCGGCTGCTGTCAGGCCATCCTGTGGGAACAGTTTCATATGGCCACCGCCGAGGAAACCTTTGGCCTGCTCCTCTTCCGCGTCGGTGAAGGCGGTGACTTTGTAGCCCTTGTAAATCCAATTGGCTGGCGCTGCCGGCTGTTTGCCCGATTCCAGCGCGGAGACAAAACCGCGCGCATCCGGGATCGTCGACAACACGGCTATGGTGCCATGGCAGGTGAAGCCGGTGACCTTGCCTTTTTCATGGAAGTTGGTCAGCAGTTGGCCCAGTTGCTTGTCCTTCAGCAGATCCTGCATCGGGATATGGCCGCCAGGCACGAATACGGCATCGAACTTGTCGTAGCCGATTTTCTGAACCTGCGCGAAGCTGATTGCCGGCGAGTCGCTCTTCGAGGTCAGCTTCAGCGTGGCCAGTAGCGCGAGACTTTCCTGACGGGCCTTTTCATCGCCGCCCCAGAAGCTCACGTCATTGGATTTCTGGTCCGCGGTTGGCGCCTTGCCGCTAGGGGTGGCAAATACGACGGTTTGACCCGCCGCGATGAAGGTCTGCACCGGTTGCATTAATTCGTTCAGGAAGAAACCTGTTTGCATAACCTTGCCGTCAAGCGGGCATAAACGTCATGTTCAATCATGAAATCCCCTCAAACAGGACGCACCAACGCCCGGTTCTACCGGGCGTTGGCCGAGTTGAGAAGCCGCAGGTTCAGCCAGGCATTGATTCGCGGCTGAAAGCGTCCAGCTCCCGCACCAGGCTCTGCGCTGCCAACATCACCAGTTCACGACCTTTTTCTGGCGTCGCCAGCGCCGGGTCCGAGCCCATGCGGCCATCGGGATGGCGTGCGCGGAAGTCCATCGCTTCGCGGATCGGGCCCCAAGGGGCGATCTGCGGCGAGTATTCAGCCGATTTGATCGAATCCGGATAGGCCCATTGTGTGACCGCGATCTCGGACGGCGTGGCGTGCACGCCGTGCCCCGTAGGGAACTGCTCGCGCGCAAGCTCCCCTACCCCCTCAAGGTCCCACCAATTGCACAACTTCAGCGCGAACCCTGCTGGGCGTCGAGCGAAGCTGGCTTCGGCGTAGAGCTCAGAGAACGCCGCCTCGATCGATGCAACGTTGCCACCGTGGCCATTGAGGAAGAGGATTTTTTCAAACCCGTGAGCGGCCAGCGAACGCACCCAATCTCCGATCGCCGCAATAAAGGTCGACGGACGCAGCGAGATGGTTCCAGGGAACCCAAGATGGTGCTGGGCCATGCCGATATTGAAGGTCGGTGCAATCAGGATGTCTGCGTTTTTTTGCGCTTCACCGGCGATGATTTCCGGGCACATCCAGTCGGTCCCCAGAAGACCGGTTGGACCGTGTTGTTCGTTCGAACCGATAGGGATCACGATGGTGCGGCTGCGTTGAAGAAATTGACCGATCTCGGCCCAGGTCGACAGGTGTAAAAGCATTTGAGTTCTCACTTTTAAAGGGTTCCTTGCGGAACATGACAAAGGCGCGGGTGGCAACAGATCAACCCGCACTGTATTCCGGAATCGCGCCGTCACGGGTTTTCGGCTTGGTCGACAGGATCACCAACGCTGCGCACAAAAATACGCAACCCACGATAACGATGCCAAGATTCGCGCTGCCGGTTGCGGTTTTTGCCCAGCCGATCATGGCCGGCCCCCAGAAGCCGCCGGAAAGACCGATGGTATTAATCAAGGCAATGCCGCCCGCCGCCGCCTCGCCCTTGATGTGTTCAGAGGGCATCGCCCACAACACGGTGTAGGCCATAAACATCATGGCGGTTGCCAGGGTCAGCAGGGCCAGCGCGGCCATTAGATTGCCGTCGGCAAAGGGGTACACAAGCAGCAGGATCGCGCCGATCCCCGCAGGCACTGCACAGTGATAGCGTCTTTCACCGACACGGTCCGACCGGCGCCCTATCCAGTACATGCCGCAAGCGGCGGCGACATAGGGAATCGCGGCGTACCAACCCAGTTGCATGGTGTCGTTGACACCCTGGGCCTTGAGGATTGCCGGCAGCCAGAAACTCATGGCGTAGATCGAGAAGATGATGCAGAAATAGGCGCTGGCGAGAATGTAGATTTTCGGGTCGCGCAACACCGCACGGAACGAATGGACACGCCCGGTCGATTCACCCAGCTCACTGGCCAGCAAGGCCTTTTCTTCATGGCTCAGCCAGCGCGCCTCAGCGGGTCGATTGGAAAGGATGAAGAAGGTCAGCACACCAAGGAAGACACACGGCAAGCCTTCAATCAAGAACATCCACTGCCAGCCGGCCAGACCGCCAACGCCTTCGAACGTGGTGATCAACCACGCAGACAGTGGGCCGCCTACAATGCCGCCAATGGGGCCGGCGATAAACACGATCGCAATGGCCCGCGCCATACGTTTCGGACCGTACCAGCAGGACAGGTAATAAATCATGCCCGGTGCAAAACCGGCTTCGAACACCCCCAGCAGAAAGCGCATGGCGTAAAACATCGGCACGTTGCGCACGAACAACATGCAGGCCGAGGTGATACCCCAACACACCAGAATACGGCTGAAGGTTTTCCGTGCGCCGACCTTCGGCAGCATCAGGTTGCTCGGCAATTCGAACAATACATACCCCAGAAAGAAAATACCGGCGCCCGCGCCATAGGCCGCATCGGAAAGCCCAAGGTCATTTTGCATCTGCAGTTTGGCAAAGCCGACGTTGATCCGGTCCAGATACGCAAATACATAACAGATGAACAGGAGTGGCAGCAGCCGCCAGTTGAGCTTGCGGTAAAGGGCTGAAATGGCATCACTTCGTGCCGGCGTCTGAAGAATTGACATGCGAATCTCCCGTTATTCTTGTTGGTCTGCGTTCGTCCCCAAGAATGTTGCACCGGCACCTCAGGACCAGCAAGAGCAACTAAGTTCGTGTAGTGTTGCTCTACAGGCAACGCTACGTCTCTGGAGAGAGTTCCCCGGCATGCGCGAAATCAATCAACAACGGCTTCGGTATTTTCATGAGGTGCTGACGCACGGATCCATTCGTGGCGCGGCCGACAGCATCAATACGTCGCCCTCGGTCATCACACGCCAGATCAAGCTGCTAGAAGAGGAAATCGGCGCAAAACTGTTCGAGCGCCAGGCACGTGGTGTTCAGCCCACTGAGGCCGCGGCGCACCTGCTGGAGTTCTGGCGCGGCTATCGTTCGCACCAGGAGAAACTCGAAGATCAGTTGCAAGCGATCAAGGACCTGCAGCAAGGCCATGTGCGCGTCGTCATCAGCGAAGGCTATGTCGATGCGTTGGTCGACAACGTGCTCGCGCCGTTCTGCAAGCAGTACCCCAAGCTTGATGTGCGGCTGGACATCCTGCCCGTCGACGACGTCCTCAACGAAGTCGCCGAAAACCGTGCGCACATCGGCCTTGCGTACAATCCGCCGCCGCATCCGCACATCGACTATCGCGCGACGTTTTCGCAACCGGTGATGCTGTTGGTTCGCCCGGATCATCCATTGGCATTGCGAGGCGCGGCGGCAACCGTCGAGGATATCCTCGCCTGCCAACTGGTCCTGACGCCCACGACATTCGGTATCGGTCATGCGATCAAGATGCTCGAGTATGCCGAGAAAATCGAGATCCGCCCGGTACTCGTCAGCAACTCCCTCGCGGCGCTCAAGCGCATGGTGGAGGACGGCGGTTTTGCTTCGTTGCTCGGCGAATTCGCGGCCTATCGGGAAATCGCCAACGGCAGCCTGGCGGCGGTATCGATCGACCATCCGTTGCTTCTTGGGGTTGAAGCAAAACTGTTGGTGAAATCCGGTCGACCGTTGGCCGCCCCTGCTCAAGAGCTGCTGAACTGGATGTTGCAGCGCTTGCCGATGTTTGCGTCTGGTACAGGAGTGTCGAGTGCCTGACCTGAGCCCCGCCCGTTCGGCGCCTGGACCCGGCCGCTTGCGCAACCAGCCCCCCTTATCAACCGCCGCCAGTGCCGGCTATGCGCAAAGCGAAGCCGCGACCTCCATTCTGGTCAGCACCGTGCTGTCGATCGTGACGTTCTCCTTTGCGATCTACCTGATTGATGGCGGGCTTGCCGCTGCTTGCCTGCGGGCTCGCGCAGGCGCCGGGCGGAAATCGCTGAGGCGGCAGAGGCGTTGAATAAACGCACTGGAGGCTGATACCACCACCATAAAAAACGGGACGCCAAGCGTCCCGTTTTTGCGAAAACAGATAGCACAAACAACAAGCAACCTGTCGCGAGGGCGCTCGCTCTCGCTGGCCTGCGCAGCAGGCCCATCTGTTGAACCCGTTTCGCCGCTCAGTGGAAACAATCCTCCTCACCACAGGTCAGCGACCGACGCCAGCGTCTCGACCAAAAAACCGCCAGGGTTTCGGCCGTAGCTTCTGGGTCCACGGAAAACAGCCTGCTGGAGGTACGCGGGGGGGCTTTGATATCGGCGTTTGATGGGAAGTGGAAGTCGAGGGCGCGATCGGCGGCTTCGTTGAGTTTTTTTGAATCGGGTTCGTAGGGGACACTGGATCGGTGTCTGGTGGGTTGGGCGTGGAGCATTGATTACATTACGTATCAACTGAAATGCGCGTCAGCGGCATTATCACAAGCGTGCTCTACCTTTAGATTTGGCAGGAATTTTGTGTCTTCAGCGGCGACTCGACTTGACTTGTTTATCAGAGAACCAGATGACGACGCCGATTTATTTATGACGTAACCAAGGTGTCTCTCATGATTCAGAGCATTATGAAAACTGCTAGCCTGACCACCCTTCTTGTCGCGTGTGCAACAGTGTCGCTCGTTCAAGCGCAACCCTTGCCGCTCGGCGAACCCGGGGCTTTGCATAATGAAGACGTGGAGTGGCGCAACTTTCCAGCGTTCCCGAAAGAAGTGAAGCTGGCAGTTCTTGTCGGTGCCCCTAGTAAGCCTGGCCCATACGTTGTGCGAGTCAAAGTGCCTAACGGCATTAAATTAATGCCCCATACACACCCTGAAGACCGTATCTACACCGTAATGTCCGGTGTGTTTTATATTGGTTTCGGGTCTGTATTTGATCCAGACAAGTTAGTGGCTTACGGCCCTGGCAGTGTTGTAGTACTCCCGGCCAATACACCGCATTTTCATTGGGCCAAGTCAGGAGAGTACATCTCTCAAGTGTATGGAACAGGTCCGTTAGGTCTTGAGTATATTGATAGTCATGACGACCCTCGTAATTCGACAAAATAAGGAACCTGCACGGTGGGTCCTATCGAACGGCTGCAGATCAGCCAGGTGGGCAAAAGGCGACACGCGGACACCCACCTTCGAACTACCGATCTGCGCACTCACCCCATCGACCGTCTCAAGCAGCGACTCGCAATCGGTGCACCACCGTAACGATCTTCACGTGTGTTGAAGCCGCCGTTGATGAACTGTTCAAACAGATACCCGTTACCGGCATGAATTTCGAGACTCAAAAAGTGATGACATTTAGTGATTCCTCCGCGTGACTTCAGGAATGTGACGGGAAGTACGGCAGAACGTACTCGCCGAGTTCGTCGAGGATTTCGCCATAGGGTTGACGGCTGACCTTGGGGTTGAGCGCGATATGCGAGACACCGGCAGATTGCGCTTGTTCCAGGTAATTGAGCAGGCCGTTGCGCCCCGCCCGGAAGCCACCTTGGATGCGCTGGAATGGCTGATCCGGGTTGTCGCTGAGATCGAAATAACCACCCAGACCCAACGTTTTGAAGGCATTGCGCTTCTCTGCCTCATGCACGGTGGCGTGCCAACTCTCGCCCAACGATGCCAACCGTTCTGGGCTTTGAACGCCGGCAAGATAGCCATCAAGGTAGGGTCA
Organism: Pseudomonas sp. ES4; assembly: GCF_050586665.1. Lineage (NCBI taxonomy): Bacteria > Pseudomonadati > Pseudomonadota > Gammaproteobacteria > Pseudomonadales > Pseudomonadaceae > Pseudomonas > Pseudomonas sp. ES4. Next base: position 239,072 of record NZ_JBOBDO010000002.1, read on the forward strand.
GTGTCAAAGCTGGCGACGCCTTGATCATGCGTATCGACAAAGCGGGCCTCATACGCACTGAGCTTTAAAAGCTATAAACAACCTCCTACACTGCTGAACACCCGCTCACACCGTATCTGCGCAGCCTCGCTTTCCTGCCGGCCTCTGCATCGCCCTCACATTAGGATCACCGACATGCGCCTGTCCGATTTTATTCTTGAGAACCTTGAGCCGATTCTGCAGGCCTGGGAAGATTTCGCCAGAACCATTGAGACGCCGGGTGCGGACCTCGATAGTGAAGCTCTGCGAGATCATGCCGAACAGATGTTGCGGGCAATTGTAAGTGACCTGCGAACAAAGCAGACGAAGCGAGAGCAAGCGGCCAAGTCTCAAGGCCAAGCCCCTTCAGATGATGAAGAAACCGCAGCTGAAACGCATGCAATGACGCGGCTAATGGCAGGTTTCACGATCGATCAAATGGTGTCGGAATATCGAGCACTAAGAACGAGTGTCGTCAGTCAGTGGATGAGGCAAGTGAAGGATGGCACGCCGATTAATGTCGACGACATGACCCGATTCCATGAGGCCATCGATCAGGCTCTCGCCGAATCCATTGCCAGTTACTCACGCGCGGTGGAGGCGTCACGCAACGTATTTTTAGGCATTCTCGGCCACGACCTGCGCACCCCGCTTGGAGCAATCTTGCTGGGTGCCGATATGTTGAGGCGCTCAGAAGGGGCCGGAGCCCGGGCTACCAAGGTTGCCAATCAGATATATACAAGCGTGCGGCGAGCGAGCCAAATTGTTGGAGACCTACTTGATTTAACACGCTGCCAAATGGGCCCAGGCATTCCTGTCAAAACGACGGATCTAGATCTCTCGCACGTTTGCGAACGTGTTGTCGAAGAAATCCGAGCGTCTCATCCAGAGGCGATTGTCTTGTTCGACGCGAAGACTCCAGTTCAAGGGCAATTCGATGGCGCCAGAATGGAACAAGTCTTCTCGAATGTAATCAGCAACGCTGTACAGCATGGAGATAATCAACTCCCTATCAAGGTGGAGTTAGAGACCTCAGAAGACTGCGCTATTTTTACCGTCCATAACAGTGGAGAGCCCATACCAGAGGACGTTCTCCCGTTTATATTTAACCCTATGGGTCGTTTCTCTCAGCGATCTGCAATTGATCACGGGCCGACAGAGGGGCTGGGCTTGGGCCTGTTCATCGCGTCAGAGATCGTGGCATCACATAACGGTTCAATCGATGTCAGTTCTGACTCAAGTGGAGGCACCACTTTTCTAGTCAAGCTTCCAATAACTGAATCGCCCCAGCTTAAGTAGACACTTTACCGCGGGTCACCCAACAGATTTGTGTCGATTGAAGCCTCAAATATTAGGGGCGTTAGTCGTATCCCGGATTGGATTTAAAACCATCACCCCATCCCACTATCAATGTTTAACTTGTCGCCAACCCCAAACCACATATCTGAGGGTGGCGAAAGGAAAAAATCGACCCATAGCTGCCGGTGAGCACCGACAGAAATCGGCCAGAAGCGGACGGTGGACGGAGCGATAGCAAATGAGTAGCTATGCTTGGTCTACTGCCGAGACTGATTGAGCAGATTGTTATCCACCAAGCCCGTGAAGGCGTTATTACCCCACTTGGGGTCCAATTAGAGTCAGGCCCAAAGAGGAGTCCGCCATGACCTTAGTCGATCGCCTCAGGTATTTACGTGTCGTTCTAATTTTGGCTGGCCTCGCCTGCCTTGCTCTCTACCCACTTATGTTGTTCTGGCCGTCCGGCTGGGCCTGGCACGTCGGTCACTCGGACTACCCGATGATGATCGTTGGCATCTACGCCACACTTGGCGTGTTCTTGATCCTGGCCGCACGTGATCCATTAGCCAATCTGAGCCTGATCTGGTTCACCGTGTGGTCTAGCGCCGTACACGGAGCAATCATGGCCGTCCAGACGGTCACCCAACCGGGGCAAATGGGGCACTTGGCAGGTGACGTGCCGGCGCTCTTCATCGTGACGGTTGCCTTGGCCATCTTGACGCCCCGCTCGCAATTGGCCGCTCGGCCCGGGACACACAAACGGGCCTGAGAGCAGGCATGAAACTACTTTCATCCCGGGTATGCTCACTTGCAAGGCCAGCGCGTCAACGTTAAGGTCTGCGTCATGACTACGCCACGCATCGAATCGACCACAACCTTCACGACCGCCACAGGCGGGTCGTGGGAGGTTGTGTGAGTTAAAACAACTCATAACCCCGAAGACCCGCCAGTGATGGACCGGGTCTTTTTTTTGCCCCCGGATTTATTGGCACAAACGTAAGGAAACGCACATGTATGCACTACTGATTCTCGACATGCAGGTAGGGCTCGTTCACGGCCCGGACAGGCCCTGGGGCCGTGAAGCGCTTCTCGATACATTGAACAGGCTAATCAGAAACGCACGGGAGGCCGGCGCCCCAATCTTTCTCGCTCGCCACCTGGGTCCGGCCGGATCTCCTATTGAGCCGGGCAGTCCGCTCACCGAGCTTGTCCCAGAGTTGCAGCTAATGGGTGACGAAGTGATTTTTGAGAAAAATCGTCCCAACGCCTTTGTGGCGACCGGGTTGGCCGGTCAGCTACGCGAACGCGACTGTGAAGGCATCGTCGTGACAGGAATGAAAACTCAATACTGCGTAGACAGTACTTGCCGTGCTGCCCGCGATTTAGGTTTCGATGCTGTACTCATCGCCGATGGACATACCTGCTCTGATACTCCAACGCTTAATGCAAAGGCCATCATTGCCCACCACAATGCAACCTTGGCGGGGCCATTCTGCCGAGTCGTTCAGGCTGAGGAATGGAGTTTTTAGGACACTCCCCTGATCGACCCAAGCCAAGGGTCGATCAGACCGCGTGGGTGCCGACGCGACGGCTGATATCTTACCCGCGCACCAGATCGCGTCCGATCGACGCTGAGCCCATCAAGGAAGATAAAAACAATGAAAATACTATTCATCGCTTCGCTAGGAATTTTATCGCTGACTCAAACTTCAATAGGCTTCGCGGATAATGCCAATGGAAAAAATCTCTATCTACAGCGATGCAGCATGTGCCACGGAACAGATCTCAAGGCAACAGGACCACTGGCCAATAAAAGCAATCCGCCTACGCCTGATCTAACAACGTCCGCTTTCAAAAAGCGATTGAATGATTATCCAGGCGTGATTGTCTCTTCGATAATACTTCGCCCAAATGGCGACTTGATTCCAAGAACCTTGCGTGAGAATGGTGTAAAGCTTTTGCCGCACTCATGGAGCGTTAAGGATCTGCGCGATTTGAATCAATACATGGGTGGTGTGATTTCACAAAAACGATGACCTTTAAAGTGCCTGGTCCTGTCGCCAGCGCTTGACTCTGTCCCTTGGGGCAACCCCTACCCTGCCTTGTCCATTTCAGGTTCCGCCGTCAGCGGATAAGGCAATCCATGAATATGTTATCGCTGGTCAGAAAAAAACAGCCAAGCGCACTGCGTTGCCGGCAGAGTTTCCACGCACGCCGATCCATCACGAACCGGACAACACCTACTGCCCATGTGGCTGCGCACTGAAACGTATCGGTGAAGACGTCAGCGAGAAGCTGGACTACACGCCCGGCGTGTTTACCGTTGAACGCCATGTCCGTGGCAATTGGGTATGCGATGACTGCGAAACGCTGATCCAGGTACCCCGTTCCGGCGCAGGTCATCGACAAGGGCATCCCGACCGTAGGGTTGCTAGCCCACGTCATGATCGCGAAGTTTGCTGACCATCTGCCTCTTTACCGTCAGGAATCGATTTTCGGTCGAGCTGGCTTGGCGATTCCACGTTCAACTTTGGCTCAATGGGTTGGCGTGACTGGCTTGCAGTTACAGCCTCTGGTGGATGCGTTGCGGGACGTAGTGCTCGGGCAGCAGGTTATCCATGTCGATGAAACACCCGTGCAGATGCTCGTTCCAGGCTCAAAGAAAACCCACCGTTCTTATGTTTGAGCCTACGCCACCAGCCAGTTCTCGGACTTGGCAGCGGTGGTTTATGACTTCAGCCCCAGCCGCGCCGGAAAACATGCACGTAACTTCCTGCAAGACTGGAAGGGCAAGCTGGTGTGCGACGATTTTGGCGGCTACAAAGCCAGTTTTGAACTCGGCGTCACCGAGATCGGTTGCATGGCCCATGCGCGGCGCAAGTTTTTTGAGCTGCACGCCACCAACAAGAGCCAGCCCGCCGAGCAGGCCCTGCGTTATATCCAGTTGCTTTACGAAATCGAACGTGAAGTCCACGACCTAGAGCCGGATTTACGGCGCCGAAAACGGCAAGAAAAAGCGGTACCGGTGATGGATATGCTGCATGCTTGGATAATTGCCCAGCGTGATCTCGTGCCTGAAGGCTCAGCCATCAGCAGAGCATTGGATTACAGCCTGAAACGCTGGGCAGCGCTGTCGCGCTACCTTGATGACGGGACCGTACCCATTGACAATAATTGGGCAGATAACCAGATCCGGCCGTGGGCTCTTGGACGCAAGAACTGGCTCTTCGCAGGATCGCTACGCAGCGGACAACGGGCGGCGGCGATCATGAGCCTGATCCAATCGGCGCGGCTCAACGGGCATGAACCGTATGCTTATTTGAAGGACGTCCTTACGCGCCTGCCGACGCAGCGAGCGAGTGAGATTACGCAACTGCTGCCGCATAGCTGGACTCCCGCCTAATAACGTAAGCTGGGAATGTACGGATGCTCACGTTGAAACTCCACATGGAAGACTTGGAATGACTCGAATTATTGAAATCCTGATGTACACCTTAAAGCCAGGATCGGGATTGGACTTTCATCAAATAATGCAGAATGTAAGTGTTCCGCTTCACCTAGAAGCTGGCATAGATGTCGTTTCTTATGGCAGCTCATTACATGATTGTGACAGCTATCACCTGATTCGTTCCTATGAAAGCGAGAGCCATCGCCAAGTATCTCAAGATGTTTTTTACGCAAGCGATGCCTGGAAACAGGGCCCGAGAGAAGACATTATCAGTCGGATTGAAATCAGTACAACGACAGTTATGGCGCTCGCTCAAGACGTAATTGATGCCATCAGAGCTTCCGTAGATCTATCTAGAGCCGAAGCTCGATCCGCGTAGCTGACATCGACAAAGGCAGACCCCGTAGCCTTAAACACGGGGATCAGGAAGATGTGTTGGCCGGACGGTTACGCCTATCGCGAGGTTGCAATGGGAAGTTTGGTAGCCGTTCCTATCGACTATTCGATATTTCTAAGCGTTGAGGCAAACTATTGGTGAAATCCGGACGGCCGCTGACTGTTCCCGCTCAAGAGCCGCTGAATTGGATGTTGCAGCGCCCGCCAATGTTTGCCTCGGACAAATAAGCACAATGCCTGGCGTCTCCAAAAAAAACCGGAGCCTGATGTAGACTCCGGGTTTTCTGTGAACTGATTAGTCAATAATTAGCTGGCTTTATCCTTCGGGCCGAACGATCTATCTGAATTGAGCGCGACTGGTGAGGTTACTCCGCAAGTGTGACCTTCGCAGTGTGAGTCCTGCGCGCGCGCATGATTCGGAAGGCTAAGAAACCGGCGACGGCGAAGGCGGCATTCAGAGCGACCATCGGTAAGTCCGAGTCGTCCTGAAGTCGACTGAGCAATAGGCCGGAAATAGTCGCGCCAGCCATCTGGGCAAAGCCGATAAAGCCCGCCGCCAGCCCTGCGCGATTCGGGTTGGGAATCACCGCGCCCGCGACCGCCCCCGGCAAGACCATGCCCGCGCCCAAAGTCAGCACCATCTTTGGCAGCATTAGACCAATCACTGATGGGCCAATAAGTTCATGAAATACCAGGACCAGGCTGGCGCCGACCGCAACTAGGCTGGTGCCGATACCCACGATTTTTTCCGGACCGAACTTCATGATGGTACGGTTGGTAAAGATCGCGCCAGCGATCATCCCCGAAACGATGCCGCTGAAAACTAGGCCATACTGGGTCGGGCTCAAGCCGAGTTGACCAACAAACACTCGCGAGGAACCGGCGATAAAGCAGAACATCGCGCCGTAGGTGCAGGCAATGGCAATGGAAAAGCTGCGCAAGGATGAGCCTTTAAGTAACAGGGCGTAGTTGCTCAGAAGCGTTTTTAACCGACCCGCTTGTGGGTCGCGTTGCAAATTGGTCTCCTTGTAGAACAGCGAGGCGATCAGTGCAAGCGCGCCAAACAGTACAGTCGCGAACCCAACCGCGCGCCACCCTCCGGCGTGGGTAGCGATCAGTCCGCCAAGCACCGGTGAGAGCATGATTGCACGTGGTGACAATATGTTGCTCGGCGAAACAGGATGTCGAATTTACCAGGTTCATCAGTTAAAACCCGCATGACGCAATTCGGATCGCCGACATGTGCATGCAGAGTCCGCCAATAAATCGACCGCAGTCGAACGACCCGACCTAGCCTTCTTCGGTCATCAACCGTTACCAACGCTCCTTCCTGGGCTTGGCACCAAAGGCGACGGTGTCCACCTGATTTGAACTGACTAACAAAGTTGGATGATTACTCATCTATGCCTGAGCGTCCTGATTTCTGTTTTCGACAGGGCTTAGGTCGTTGAACTTCAGTCTGAATACTGAATGTACTCGTCGATGCCTGCGTGAAGCCCATCAAGGTCGTTACATTTTCAGATAGATTGCTGTAGGACGTTTCGCTAAAAGCAAAACGCGCCGTAGGATCTGTCCTTACGTCACGGGGGCTATCAGCCAAATCCCACCACTCGTTGTTCATGCAACTGCTGCAACATTGACAATCCGTTATTGAAGAACTCCGGTGATTCGGTCATTCCCGCCTCGCCTGCCAATGCTTGCAAATGCGCCCGTCCATCCAACCTGGGGAATTGCTCGATGCGTTGCAACAATCGAAAGGCCCAAGGGCTCAAGCTAGAAAATTTCACACTGAAGTCCAGATCACGACGCACCAACAGCAAAGTTGGCTGATCCAGCGGCGCATCGGGCTGAAAATCCGGCCCCACCAACTGCACCGGCCAGACATACGCCAACGGCCACGCCAATGACGAGACCTGTAACGGACTATCCAACAACGACTCGCTTTCACCGGATAACAATGGCTCGGCCTCGGACTGTTGCAAAGCCATTTCCACCCATTCGTAGTGCGCAAGCTCCACCATAAACGGTGGCCACGACCCACCGGCCAGTGCTGCAGGCTCAGAGGCGAGAAACTCCACGAACTCCTCAGCGATCTCGCCGAATTTCGGCGTGTGAGCTCGGTAGTCACGCAGGAAAATCCGCACCAGTGCCCGCCACTGTTGGTCACCGAGGATCTTCACCAGCACCGGAAAAGTGCCGCTGATCAACGTCGACAGGTTGGCGAATACTAGGTCGCGATAAATCTGCGCCCGCGCCGGGTCCATCTCGGGTGGTGGCGCGCAGTGGTCGGGATCGCGCAGGTACAGGCCCATGCTGTTTTGCTGCTCGTGCAGTGAACGTTTAGGCACAGTTCATCTCCCCAACCTGCAAATGGCGAATGGTGTCCAGTTCGGCAATTAATTCGGAAAATGCCGGGAAGTTGAAGTCCCGCTCCAGCAAAGTCGGTTGCGCACCAAACCGGGCGTAGGCCTCAGCCAGCAACGACCACACCGCCGGTTTGACTGAGGCGCCATGGGTATCGATTTTCAAAGTGTCCGACTGATCGAAGTGTCCAGCGATGTGCATGGCCACCACGCGCCCGGCATCGATGCCGGCCAGGAATGCATGTGGATCGAAGCCGTGGTTGATCGAATTGACGTAGACGTTGTTGACGTCCAGCAACAGGTCGCAATCGGCCTCGCGCAGCACCGCATTGGTGAACGTTACTTCGTCCATGTCCTGTTGTGGCACGGCGTAATAGGAGACGTTTTCCACCGCCAGCCGACGACCGAGAATGTCCTGGGCCTGACGGATGCGAGCGGCGACGTGATGCACTGCCTCTTCGGTAAAGGGTAGCGGCAACAGATCGTAGAGATGACCGTCGTCGCTGCAGTAACTTAAATGCTCGCTGTATAGCGGCACGTTGTAGTGATCCAGGAAACCCCTCACTTCTTGCACAAAACCGATATCTAGCGGCGACGGCCCGCCCAGTGAAAGCGACAAGCCATGACACGACAACGGATAACGCTCGGCCAATCTGCGTAACGCTGCGCCATGGGCACCGCCAATGCCGATCCAGTTTTCCGGCGCGACTTCGAGAAAGTCGAAATGACCGGCCGGAGCAGCCAATAGGTCATTCATTAAACCGCGTCGCAAGCCGAGCCCGGCGCTGGCTTTGGCTTTGGCTTTGGCTTTGGCGCAAGAGATGAGGGTGTGCATGGTATCGATCTCAAAGTTATCGGTACGGGCTCACAGTTAACCGTAACCGTGTATCGGCCCTGTGTTGCGCACCGCTGGAAAACCGCAGGACTTGTATCGCCGGCGGGTTTGTACACATTGCGGTACAGCCCCGCCGGTGCGCGTTACGCCAAGTCGTACTTCTCGCGCACAAAATGGCCGATGCCGATGCGATCCAGCACAATCATCGGGCACAGGAACGTCACGCGTACGGTGCCCGGCAAGCGACTGATATCGATGGAGCCGGTAATCGTGGCGCGGTTGAGCACTTCGTCATAAGGCAAGCCGGTGACGGCAGCCGCACGCTGCAAGCCGTTTTCGACCGCAATGTTAAGGTTTTCGCCACTGCCAATGAACGTGATCGGCCCGCTCTGCTCGATCTCGTGCTGGCCCCAGCGCTCACCCAGCTCGCGGACTTTCTGAAGCTGCCTGGCATTCATCGGCCGAGCCATGGGCGGCAAGTCGTCGAGGTTTTGCAGCAGGATAGGCCCTTCCAGCGTCAGGTTCTTCACCACTTCCACCACCACTTCGGTTTCCCCGGAGCAGTCGGTGGCATGCCCGGCGATCTCGCCATTGCCCTGCTGGGCGTGCATGTCGCCCATGTACACGCCGGCGCCTGGCACTTTGACCGGGCAGATCAACACGCACCCCTCGCGGATCGAGTTGGTGTCCATGTGACCGTCAGTCTTGGCCGCGTGCAATTCTTCGCGGGTCATGCCGAAACGGTGCGGCGCGCCGATCAGGTACTGGCCGAAATCGGCGCAGTTGTGCGAGTCGGGCAAATCACGGGATGGCAGGGTGCCGATGTTGCCGAGGAACGGCCGCATGTGCGCCGCCACTCCGGGAATGTCTGCGCGCGCCAGGGACAGGATCGAATGTTGCGCGGCGAATTCCGGCAACGCCGACATCTCGGCTGCGTTACCGGCCAGTTGATTGGCGACGTCCTGATTGACGGTCAGGCTGACCTGATTCTGCGCATCGAACACGATCACATAGCCATGGCTGAAGCGAAACGCGCTGACCTCTGCGCCACAGGTGTTACAGCGAATCGAATCCTCGCCAATGCCTTCGACATGGCTGGCTGGATGTTCGGTGCCGCACTTGGCGCAGAATTTGGAGACGAACGGATCGCCGTGGTAACGACCTTCAACGAAGCTCATCACCCCGGACGAAGTGGCCAGCGAGGTGACGCGCATGCGTTTGATCTTGATCGCCACCGCGTCGCCGATTTCCGCACCGGCAATGGCCACCGGTTGCGTCACTTCATGGCCACCCTCGAAGGCCGGCGTGATCATCGGCCCCCAACAACCCGGCGGTGTACCGGTGATCAAGGTGCCGCCGTCGGCCAGCGGCCCAAGCATTGGCTGGCTTGGGCCGATGATGCCGTTGGTGTAGTGATCGACCCGTAGGCGATCGACCGGCGTGGCATTGAGATTGGTTTCAGGCACAAATGTTGTCATTGTGGTCCCCTTGACCGCATCAGGCGCGGAACAGAGTCAGGAGCGAACGGCCGTCGATGAATGAGGCCAAGGAAGGTGGCCTGCATAGTTCAGCGCAGATTTGTATCTGGTCTGTGTTCGACCATGCGCCTGAGTTATAGGGACTGTATCGAGAGTCCGGTTAGATACAGAGAGATACAAACCTATGGTCAACACCTTGTCGGAGCTGGCTTGCCCGCGAGGCGGCCGGGACACGTTGCACCTTCGGCGGCTGATACACCGCCCTTGTGGGCCAGTCAAATCGTAGAGCTGAGCAGGTGAACTCAGCGCAAAGTCCTGGCCATCTCCGTACGCTGGGTGGGGGGCATCGCTCAGTAAGCGTTCTTATCCACCTGATCGATTGGAATAGCGCCTCGACGATACTCGGTGTTGCTCATTGCTGGGGCGCTCTTATACGTATTATCTAGTATCCAATCATGGAAAACTTGGGCCAGTGGAGAGAGCTGCCTGTGTCGCAGGGAAACCAGGTACTCACCCTTATCCGTTTTACCCAGGCCGCCACCGAGCTGTTCCTCACGCAAAGCGCAGTGAGTAAGCAGATGCATGCCTTGGAAGAAAGCCTGGAGATGCCGCTGTTCGAAAGGAAACCGCGTGGTGTCGCGCTGACCACGGCTGGTGAAGAATTGCTCTCAACGGTCGACGTCGTACTTGAGAGGTTGCACCACAGCGTCCGGCTACCGGCGGCGACCAGAATGGAGCATCTTCAGTTGTTTGCGTGGAAGCGAATCGTGCTCTGTCCGGCCCAAAATGGTGATTGCTATGGGCAGGATGCCGTTGATAACTGATGCCGTCGCTACTCCTGTCAGTTGAACCGGCGCTCCGAGAAGGGTGAAGTATAGGAAGGCTTCTCAGTGTAGCGAATTCGCTTCTGTGAACGCACGATCAATGAGCAACGTAGTACTGACGTTTCAGCCAGGACCTCGACGTACGTTTTAACGTACAAGAAAAGCATGGCTGGTAGTAATTTTCAGCAGAACTCGGCGGAACAAAAAAAGAGGCCTAAGCCTCTATTTTCAACGCTTCGTGTAAATATCACGCACAAAAAAACGCCACTCATAGAGTGGCGTTTTTTGTGAATCTTGGAGCGGGAAACGAGACTCGAACTCGCGACCCCGACCTTGGCAAGGTCGTGCTCTACCAACTGAGCTATTCCCGCGTCTTGGTGTGGCGCATTCTATAGATTCCAGAAGCCCCGTCAACCCCTTGATTCAAAAAAGTTTATTTCTTTTCCACGTCGGTCTTCAGATGCGGCCAGGCAGCCCGCAAATACTGGACCATGGACCACAACGTCAGGCCCGCGGATATCAGCAGCAAGGCGTAACCCAGCAGTACCCAGAACGTGAAATCCGACGGATTGGCCAGCAGGATCACCAGCGCCAGCATTTGCGCGGCGGTTTTCCATTTGCCCAGGTTAGACACCGCGACGTGAGCGCGGGCGCCGAGTTCGGCCATCCACTCGCGAAGTGCCGAGACGACAATCTCGCGACCGATGATCACGGCGGCCGGCAGCGTGAGCCACAGGTTACCGTGTTCTTGCACCAGCAATACCAGCGCAACGGCGACCATCAGCTTGTCGGCCACGGGATCGAGAAAAGCCCCGAACGGCGTGCTTTGTTCCAGTCGGCGGGCCAGATACCCGTCCAGCCAGTCTGTGGCAGCGGCAAATGCGAACACCGAGGCGGACGCCAGGTAGCTCCATTGATACGGCAGGTAGAACAGCAAAATGAAGATCGGAATGAGCAGGACGCGTAGTACGGTAATCAGATTAGGGATATTCATCGGCACAACTGGCTACGAGGTGAGGGGGCATTCTACTCGCTGTGCAGATTGGCATAAATCAACTCTGCGAGCTTTTTACTGATCCCGGGTGCTTTGGCGATCTCTTCGATGCTGGCACGAGACAGCTCCTGCAATCCACCAAAATGTTTCAACAAATCGCGGCGACGTGTCGGCCCGACACCGGCAACGCCCTCAAGCGTAGACGTGCGGCGGGTTTTGCCACGACGGGCGCGGTGCCCGGTAATCGCGAAACGGTGAGCTTCGTCGCGTATCTGCTGGATCAAATGCAGCGCGGGGGAATCACCGCGCAAGGTGAATTCGTGGGCAGCATCGTTCAGGTACAGGGTTTCGAAACCGGCCTTGCGCGTGGCGCCCTTGGCGACGCCCAGCAGAATCAGATCAGGCACGGCCAATTCATTGAGCACGTCGCGGGCCATGGACAGCTGTCCCTTGCCACCGTCCACCAGCAAGATGTCCGGCAGCTTGCCCTCCCCGTCCTTCAGTTTGCTGAAGCGTCGGGTCAGGGCCTGATGCATCGCGGCGTAGTCATCGCCCGGGGTGACGCCTTCAATGTTGTAGCGACGGTAGTCGGACTTGATCGGACCTTCGGGGCCGAACACCACACAAGAAGCCACGGTCGCTTCGCCGCTGGAGTGACTGATGTCGTAACACTCCAGGCGCTGTGGCGGTTCGTCCAGGTTCAGCACTTCCGCCAGCGCATCGAAACGTGCAGCAACGTGTTGACGGTTAGCCAGTCGCGCTCCAAGTGCCTGCTCGGCATTGGTGACCGCCAGCTGTTGCCAGCGTGCTCGCGTACCACGAACCCTATGACTGATGGTCAATTCGCGACCACGCAGTTCATCAATGGCCGCGATCAGGGTCGGAAAGTCTTCGTGAACCACGTTGACGATCAGTTCGCTCGGCAGGTCGCGCTCGGGACTGCTGATGAAGTACTGGCCGAGAAACGCCGCCATGACTTCAGAAACGTCCTCTTCAATACCCACCTGCGGAAAGAAGTTCTTGCTCCCCAACACCCGCCCGCCCCGCACACTGATCAAATGAACGCAGGCACCACCTGGATTGACGAACGCTGCGATCACGTCGACGTCGCCCGTCCCGCCTTCCATGCTTTGCTGGTCCTGGACCCGGCGCAGTAATGAAATCTGATCCCGCAGCTCAGCAGCACGCTCGAACTCGAGGTTGATCGCCGCCTCTTCCATGGCTGCGGACAACTCGTCCGTCAGCGCATTGCTGCGCCCCTCAAGGAACATTACCGAGTGCCGGACGTCTTCGGCATACACCTCGGGCTCCACCAATCCGACACAGGGCGCCTTGCAACGTTTGATCTGGTATTGCAGACAAGGACGCGTACGGTTCTTGTAATAGCTGTCTTCGCACTGGCGAACGAAAAACGTCTTCTGCAGCAGGCTCAGGCTTTCACGAATGGCGCCGGCGCTGGGATAAGGGCCGAAATACTTGCCCTTGGCCTTTTTTGCACCGCGGTGGATGCTCAAGCGAGGGAACTGGCCATCCGAGAGAAAGACATAAGGGTAGGATTTATCGTCGCGCAGCAGGATGTTGTAGGGCGGACGCCATTCCTTGATCAGCGTCTGCTCAAGCAACAAGGCTTCGGTTTCATTGGCCGTAATCGTCGTTTCGACCTGAGCGATACGCGCGACCAGCGCCGCGGTCTTGGGTGCAAGACCGGATTTTCGGAAGTAACTCGACAGGCGATTCTTGAGGTTCTTGGCCTTGCCGACGTAGAGCAGGCGTGCTTCGCTGTCGAACATGCGATACACACCGGGACGCCCACTGACCGTCGACAGAAAGGCGCTTGGATCGAAGACTTCAGTCATTTTCAGAGGCTGGCATCGACCATGCCGTGACGAACCGCCAACAGCGTCAACTCGACATCGCTGCTGATCGAAAGCTTCTCGAAAATGCGGTAACGGTAAGTGTTGACGGTTTTTGGCGACAGACACAGCTTGTCGGAAATGATCTGGACCTTCTGACAGCCGACAATCATCAGCGCGATCTGGATTTCCCGCTCCGACAAGGCATCGAAAGGTGAATCATTGGTCGGCTGGAAGGATTTGATCGCCAGTTGTTGCGCGATCTGCGGGCTGATGTAGCGCTGCCCGGCAAACACCAGGCGGATGGCCTGGACCATTTCCGGCAACCCGGCGCCCTTGGTCAGATAGCCCGCGGCACCGGCCTGCAACAACCGGGTCGGAAACGGATCTTCTTCGCACACGGTGACCGCGACGACTTTGATATCCGGGTGACTGCGCAATAATTTGCGCGTGGCTTCAAGACCGCCGATACCGGGCATCTTGACGTCCATCAGGACCACATCGGGTTTCAACTCACGCGCCTTGAGCAGGGATTCTTCGCCTGACTCAGCCTGGCCGACTACTTGCAGGCCATCGATGTCAGCCAGCATTCGTGTAATGCCTGTACGAACGAGATCATGGTCATCGACTACTAGCACCCTAATCAAGCAGACACCTCGCGATATGGTCTTATTGGGTTGCCGACACCTTAGCAAAAAGCAACTGGCAGACCTAGCGGCAAGCGTCATATAAAAAGTTTCAATACATCTTGAAAGGCTTGCCGTATGCGTGTTTCAGCCAGGCGAGGCGTTGATATCACGCTGCATTCTCAGGAAACACTCGTCCGTGCCGACTACCTTGAGGCCCTTTCTCGCATACAACGCTTGCGCAGGATTATTTTCAAAAACCGTCAAGCGCAATGCCGGACGCCGCTCCTTGCACGCCATGGCGAATACCTGATCAATCGTCCAGGAACCGGCGCCCTGCCCTCGAAACGCTTCAATGACATGCAACTCGCGGATGTACAGGGCTTTGGCGTCACGACTCAGGCTGACGAAGCCTAGCAAGGTCTCATTGCGCACAATCAACCAATTTTCGCGCCCTGCCCAGCCAACATCAAAACCTTCGTCCTGCCACAGCAGATCGTGCTGAATGTAATAGCGCAGCATGTTTATTCGGGTCAGTTCACGAGCGAAGGCGAGGTCCCGGTGCGTCGCCGGGCGTAATTCGAATGCCATCAAGCCTCCTCGACAGTCACTATTTGCCCCTGCCAACCATCAGCATCGCGGCGAGCCACGACCATCAGGTTGCCTGTACCCGGCGCGGCCGCAATCAGCGAACCGTCCGACGCCCAGATCGCGCTGCGTCCTGCCGATTCCCAGCCCCCCGTCGCACCGCCATGGTTGGCCATCAGGACCGCCATCGAATGATGGCTGGCGTAGCCTTGTAACAAAGCGGTATCCGGGGCGTAGCCGTTTTCCGTGATCAGCACGCCCGCCGCATAGAGATCGGCACCTTGCTGCGCCGCCGCGGCTGCATGACTGGGATGAGAGAAATCCGCGCACACCGCCAACGCGACCGTATCGGCACCTACGGTCAGGGCCGGACCGCCGGTTCCCGGTGCAAATGCCACCTCCTCGCCTGGATGCAGATGTTGCTTGCTGTAGATCCCGAGCGATCCATCAGCGCCCAACACCAGCGCGCCAATCAATACGGGCGAATCCTCCGACAGGCGAATCGGCATCCCGACGACAGCCGTCACACCGACTTCCCGAGCGAGATCCCGTAACGGTTGCAGAACCCTGGCGTCTGGCGCAATGGCCAATTCAGCCGCAAGTCCACGCTCGTACCCGGTCAGGGACAACTCCGGGAACACCAGCAATTGCACGCCCTGCTCAGCAGCAACCTGCATGAAGCGCTGATGCCACACAATGTTTGCAGCAAGGTCACCGGCGATGGAGACCGATTGAGCAGCGGCGATGATCAGTGGCGTCATGGTTCGTCCTTGCGAGGTTGTACATAAGCGAAGCACAAAGTGTGTCACAACCGGCGACGCACTCAAGCGATAGAAAATGCCTGCGGTGATCGATAGCATTTTCTGATTGAATCCACGTACCGGCCTCTAGTAAGCTCGGCGCACTCATCGGAGACAAACCATGTTCAACACCCTCTCACAGCTTCGTACCGTCAGCGCCCTGCGCTCGGTGGCGGCTGCCCGGGTGAATGACGTTTGTGCTCCGGTCAGCTTTTATTTTGGGTATTGGTTTAGCCACTGGCGCGCCTGATACCCACACGGCGCCCACTTTAAACGGGTCGCCACCAGAGATTTCTCAACCCCCGGTCGGCTTCCCGACCGGGGGTTTTGTTTTTTCAGCCCCGCACATTTTTAGCGACACACCAGACAACCAGAGGATTCAACAATGAACTACGCCACTTATTACCGTTACGACAGTTTTACCGCCTGGCGATTTAGCAGCCTCCGCTCGGGACAGCCTGCCGCCTCCGATCGGTCACCCACAGGTGGCAAGCACACACACGCAGCCAATCCGGCCAATTGTCGAACACCCCAGTAGGGCCGAGCGCGCGGGAACGAACCCGCCGCCAGCCCAGGAAGCCCGAATATGAACTCGTCCGTCTCTGCTCTGCCGCTGTCCACCTTGAGCCCTGCCAATGAAGCGCTGACCCTGCGCCTGCCCAGCTCATTGCAACTCAAACAGCAACTGCCACTCAGCAACGCCCTGAGCCAGCAAGTCGCCGCCCACCGCCAGGCGGTTCGCGCGATCCTCAACGGTGAAGACTCCCGTCTGCTGGTCATCGTCGGCCCCTGCTCGATTCACGATCCTCAGTCCGCCCTCGAATACGCCGGCAACCTCGCCCGCCTCGCCGCCGACGTCAGCGATGAAATGCTGCTGGTGATGCGCGCCTACGTCGAAAAACCCCGCACCACCGTTGGCTGGAAAGGCCTGGCCTACGATCCTCATCTGGATGGCAGCGATGACATGGCCGGCGGTTTGACGTTGTCCCGCGAGTTGATGCGCGAAATGCTCCGCCTGGGATTGCCGATTGCCACCGAACTGCTGCAACCGATGGCTGCTGGCTACTTCGACGATCTGCTGAGCTGGGTTGCCATTGGCGCCCGCACCACCGAATCGCAGATCCATCGTGAAATGGCCAGTGGCCTGAGCATGCCGGTCGGCTTCAAGAACGGCACCGATGGTGGTGTCGGTGTGGCCAGCGACGCCATGCGCTCTGCCGCTCACCCGCATCGCCATTTCGGTGTCGACAGCCAGGGTCACCCGGCAATCATTCAGACACCGGGCAACCCCGACACCCACCTGGTACTGCGTGGCGGACACCGCGGACCGAACTACGACCGCGACAGCGTCGCTCGGGTGAACAGCGACTTGATCAAACTGAAGATCCCGGCCCGGATCATGGTCGACTGCAGCCATGCCAACAGCGGCAAAGACCCGTTGCGTCAGCCGGCGGTGTTTAACGATGTGCTTGAACAGCGCCTGCAAGGCGATCGATCACTGATCGGCATGATGATCGAGAGTCACCTGTTCGAAGGCTGCCAATCGCTGGGCCCGTCCATGCGTTACGGCGTGTCAGTCACGGACGGTTGCCTTGGCTGGAGCGCAACAGAACTGTTGCTGCGCCAGGCAACCGATCGGCTCAGGGCTCGGAACAGGGATCAACAATCGGCGTGAGCCACACACCCAACGTCCAGCCCTCACATTGAGGGCCGGACGTCGGAATCGAGACACGACTCACAGGCAAAGGGTGTTGCCGAAGTAGGCCATTGCTGAAAAATCCTCTGTTACAGATCAAAAGATGTCCAAATATTCCGAACGAGACCTCATCCACTTTCGAACTTTCGTACATTTTCTATTCCGTTTTCATCAGGTTACAGCGGCTTCTTCATACAACGCCGAACAGCGGGTGTGCATTAGAGTGAGCCCATCAACACACCTCTGAACGACTGCGAAAAAGGAAAGAACATGCTACGGAATGCAACTACTCAGTATCCGATTCTGTTGGTCCACGGGCTGTTCGGCTTCGACCGCATCGGCAAGATCGAACTCTTTCATGACGTCAAGCAGGCACTTCGAAGTGCAGGCGCAAGAGTGTTTATCCCGCACTTGTCGGCTACCCATAGCAATGAAGTCCGCGGCGACCAACTTCTGGCGCAGATCGAACGCGTACTGGAGGGAACCGGTGCGAACAAAGTCAACCTGATCGGCCACAGCCAGGGCGCACTCGCTGCACGTTACGCAGCGGCGGCAGCGCCGCAAATAATTGCTTCGGTAACCTCCGTCAGCGGACCGAATCACGGTTCGGAACTGGCCGACTTCTTGCGCAAGGCGCTGACGCCCGGGCGCCTGCCGGAACACGTTGCCTCGACAGTCGCAACGTTGTTTGCAGACTTTCTATCGTTGCTCAGCGGCCACAGTCACCTGCCGCAGAACGCCATCGCCGCACTGAATGCCCTGACCACCGAAGGCGTGGGCGCGTTCAACGACAAATATCCCCAGGGGTTGCCGAAAACCTGGGGTGGCAAGGGTCGCGAACTGGTCGACGGTGTGCGTTATTACTCCTGGAGCGGCACCTTGCAGGGCGACCTCCTCGACAAAGGACTTGATGCACTGAGTCCGTTGCACGGGTTCCTCCGCGCCTTTTCCCACTACTTCACCACCGAAGCCGAGCAGAACGATGGCCTGGTTGGCCGCTATAGCTCCCATTTGGGCAAGTCATCCGGTCCGACTACCCGCTGGATCATCTGGACAGCCTCAACCAGACCGTCGGTCCGCGGCACAAGGGCATCGACCCGATTGTCTTGTATGTGCAGCATGCAGAGCGTCTGAGAAATGCCGGCTTATAAAGGAACACCGTGCCGGCCTGCATAATATGGACGGAACTTTGAGAAGAAATAGACCACTGAATCCGGTAGGCTCCGCACTTTACTGAACATTGAAAGGAGTATTTCACCATGGCTAAAGCCACTGCCCGTCACATCCTCGTTGCCAGCGAAGCCAAGTGCAACGAATTGAAAGCTCAAATCGAAGGCGGCGCTGATTTCGCCGAAGTCGCCAAAGCCAACTCCACTTGCCCATCCAGCCGCCAGGGCGGTGATCTGGGTTCGTTCGGTCCAGGCCAGATGGTCAAGGAATTCGACGCCGTGGTATTCAGCGCACCGATCAACGTGGTGCAAGGCCCGGTCAAGACCCAGTTCGGTTACCACCTGCTGGAAGTGACCAGCCGCCAGGACTGATCAGCCTTTAAGTTTCTGCATAACGGCCCGCCTTCTGGTGGGCCGTTGTGTTTGGGATACGTGATACGGGTGGCGAGGGACGCGCCGCTAGCGTACAAATTGCGGTTACTGACCACCCGGCTCTAAGGCTGACAATGCGACTGGCGTTCCCTACTTTATTGTTCACGGCCGTGGCTCTGTTGTTGAGCATCACCGGCGTGACCGCAGCACCGCAACATGCGTTGACCGTGTACGGTGAACCGGCAAAGTATCCTGCCGGCTTTAGTCATTTTGCCTACACAAACCCGCAAGCCCCCAAGGGCGGCACAATGCGCCGCTCGGCCGTCGAAATCGGTCATTTCGATCATATGTTGCCCTACATCGATAAAGGCATTGGCGTCACACAGGTCGACGGCCTGCTTTACTCGCCCCTTGCCCAGCGTTCGCTGGATGAGCCTTACACCGTGTACGGCCTGGTGGCTCAGAAGATGGAGCGCTCGGATGACGGTTTGTCCCTGCGCTTCTACCTCAACCCCAAGGCCCGTTTCGCCGACGGCAAACCGATCACGGCCGAAGATGTGCGCTACACCTTTGACCTGTTGATGACCCAGGGCAGCCTGCGTTATCGCACCCAATTTGCCGACGTCAAAGGCGTCGAAGTGGAATCACCGCTAACGGTTCGGTTCGACTTTAAAAGCAATGAAAACCGTACCCTCCCCCTTGATATCGCGACCTTGCCGGTGTTTCCCGAGCATTGGTGGAAGACTCGTGACTTCGCCAATGGCGGCGGTTACGAGCCACCGTTGGGCAGCGGCCCCTACAGGGTAGGCAAGGTCGACTCCGGTCGCAGCATCACCTTCAAGCGCAATGCCGATTGGTGGGGCAAGGATCTACCGGTCAGCCGCGGCCTCTACAATTTCGATCATTTCAGTATCGAGTACTTCGGCGATACCGACGTCGCCCGCCAGGTGCTGCGCGGCGGTGCCTACGACTACAACCGGGAATTCTCCGCCACCGCTTACTCCATCGGCTACGAAGGCCCGGCCCTCAGTGACGGGCGTCTGCAAAAGGCGCACCTGGCAACCCAAGCCCCGCAACCGGCCCAGGGCTTTGTGTTCAACTTGCAAAACCCGCTGTTCCAGGACCGTCGAGTGCGTCAGGCGCTGGCCATGCTCTGGGATTTCGAGTGGAGCAACCGGCAGATGATGCGCGACATGTACATCCGCCAGCAGAGTTACTTTTCCAACACCGACCTCGCCGCCCGACACCTGCCGGACGCCGGCGAACTGGCGATTCTCGAACCGCTGCGCGGGCAGGTCCCCGACGAGGTGTTCAGCCAGGTTTTCCAGGCTCCGAAAACCGATGGCAGTGGCGTGATACGCGACAAACAATTGCAGGCACTCGATTTGCTCGGACAGGCCGGCTGGAAACCCGATGGCGATCGACTGGTCAACGCCGAAGGCCAGTCTTTGAGTTTCACTTTCCTGGTCAGCCAGAACGGCATGGACCGATTGCTGTTGCCGTATAAACGCACCCTGAAACAGATCGGCATCGACATGAACATTCGCCGCATCGACTCCTCCCAGTACGTGAATCGCCTGATGAGCCGCGACTACGACATGATTGTCACCGGCTACCCGGTCACGACGTCGCCCGGGGGTGAACTGCTCAATTACTTCGGCTCGGTCTCGGCCAACGACCCTGGCGCCAATAACTACATGGTGTTGAAAAATCCAGCGGTCGACACATTGATCGCCGGACTGATTCGCGCCACCACCCAACCCGAAATGCTGCGCTACGCCCACGCGCTGGACCGGGTGCTGCAATGGAATTACTACTGGATTCCCAACTATTACCCGCCGGGCAGCTCCACCGTGTGGTGGAATCGTTTCGGCAGGCCCAACGAGCAAGCCAGCAATGACGAAGCCATCGAGAGCTGGTGGGAAATCAGCACCACGCCGCTGACCAATCAACAGATGACCGCTGAGCAAATCAGCCGTGGCAGACCCGGAGGGCCGCACTGATGTGGGCTTACACACTGCGGCGTCTGCTGCTGATCATTCCGACGCTGGTGATCATTCTTCTGGTCAACTTCATCATCGTCCAGGCCGCGCCGGGCGGCCCGGTGGAACAGGCCATCGCGCAGTTGCAAGGCATCGGCGGCGCGGGTGTCGGCGGCGGTTCCGGCGAACGCATGTCCGGCACCTCCCGATCCAGTCGCGGCCTCGACCCGCAACTGATCAAGGACATCGAAAAGCAATACGGCTTCGACAAGCCCGCGCACGAGCGCCTGTGGCTGATGCTCACCAGTTACGCGCGCCTGGACTTCGGCAAGAGCTTTTTCCGTGGGGTGACCGTCACCGACCTGATCCTGGAAAAAATGCCGGTGACCATTTCCCTCGGGCTCTGGGCAACGCTGATCACCTACCTGGTGTCGATCCCTCTGGGTATCCGCAAGGCCGTGCACCACGGCAGCCACTTCGATATCTGGAGCAGCACCGCGATCGTCATCGGCTACGCCATGCCGGCGTTCCTGTTCGCCATGTTCCTGATGGTGGTCTTCGCCGGTGGCACTTCGCTGAACTGGTTCCCGGTGCGCGGGCTGGTCTCGGACAACTTCGAATCGCTGTCGACCGTGGGCAAAATCGCCGATTACTTCTGGCACCTGGTCTTGCCGGTGACAGCGCTGGTGGTCGGCGGGTTCGCCACGCTGACCATTTTGACCAAGAACTCCTTTCTCAATGAAATCACGCGCCAGTACGTGGTCACCGCCCGGGCCAAAGGTCTGAGTGAACGCCAAGTGCTTTACGGTCACGTGTTTCGCAACGCCATGCTGCTGGTGGTCTCGGGGATTCCCCAAGCGTTCATCAGCGTATTTTTCGCCGGCTCCCTGCTGATCGAAGTGATTTTCTCCCTCGACGGCTTGGGTCGCATGAGTTACGAAGCTGCGGTTTCCCGGGACTATCCGGTGGTATTCGGTTCGCTGTTCATCTTCACGCTGTTCGGTCTCTTGATAAAACTGGTCGGCGACCTGTGCTACACCCTCGTCGACCCGCGTATCGACTTCGCCGCGAGGAACGCCTGATGTTCAAGCTCTCGCCGTTAGGTCGTCGTCGTTTCGAACGCTTCAAGAAAAACCGGCGCGGCTGGTGGTCGCTGTGGCTGTTTGTCGGCCTGTTCCTGTTGACCCTCGGTGGCGAGCTGATCGCCAACGACAAACCGCTGATCGTCAGCTACCAGGGCTCACTCTACTTCCCGGTTCTGAAGCGTCATACCGAGCAGGAGTTTGGCGGACAGCTGCCCTTCCAGGCCGACTACCGCAGTGACTATGTACAGAAGCTGATTCACCAGGGCGGTGGCTGGATGTTGTTCCCGCCAATCCCCTTCAGCGACGACACGCCGAACTATGACCTCAATCAACCCGCGCCCAGCCCTCCGACGAAGGTCAACTGGCTGGGCACCGACGACCAGGCGCGGGACGTGTTGGCCCGAGTGATTTTCGGTGCGCGGGTGTCAATCCTGTTTGCCTTGATGCTGACCTTTGTCAGCGCACTGATCGGCATCGCCGCCGGCGCCCTGCAAGGTTATTACGGCGGCTGGGTCGACCTGATCGGTCAACGGTTGCTGGAGGTTTGGTCGGGACTGCCGGTGCTGTACCTGCTGATCATCCTGTCGGGTTTTGTCGAGCCCAATTTCTGGTGGCTGCTGGGGATCATGGCGCTGTTTTCCTGGCTGGCCCTGGTGGATGTGGTGCGCGCCGAGTTTCTCCGGGGACGCAATCTGGAATACGTCAAAGCCGCCCGGGCGTTGGGCCTGACCGACCGTAAAGTCATCGTCCGGCACATCCTGCCTAACGCAATGAACGCGACCCTGAGTTACCTGCCGTTCATTCTGACCGGGGCGATCTCGACCCTCACAGCGCTGGACTTCCTCGGTTTCGGCATGCCTGCCGGCAGTGCATCGCTGGGCGAGTTGATCGGTCAGGGCAAACAGAATCTGCAAGCGCCGTGGCTGGGTTTGACGGCGTTTTTTACCCTGGCGCTGATTCTTTCTTTACTGGTGTTTATCGGGGAGGCGTTACGTGACGCTTTCGATCCACGATCATGAAGCGGACGGCTGATATGAGTAACAACCTGATCGAAATCCGTGACCTTAATGTGGCCTTCAGCGGCCAGACCGTGGTGCGCAATCTGTGCCTGGACATCCGCCCCGGTGAATGCCTGGCGCTGGTGGGCGAGTCGGGCTGCGGCAAGTCGGTGACCGCTCACTCGATCCTGCAACTGCTGCCCGAGACCGGTACCGAAACCACCGGCAGTATTCGCTACCGTGGCCAGGAGCTGGTCGGCGCATCGGCCAAGGTGTTGCGAGAACTGCGGGGTGACCGCATCGCGATGATCTTCCAGGAGCCCATGACTTCGCTCAATCCGCTGCACAGCATCGAAAAGCAGATCGGCGAAACCCTGCTGCTGCACAAGGGCCTGGCCGGTAAAGCGGCGCAAGCGCGGATACTTGAGTTGCTGCATCTGGTCGGCATTCAGAAGCCCCAAGAGCGGCTCAAGGCCTATCCCCATCAACTGTCCGGCGGCCAACGGCAACGGGTGATGATCGCCATGGCCCTGGCCTGCGAACCGGAGCTGCTGATCGCCGACGAGCCGACCACAGCGTTGGACGTGACAGTGCAGCGCAAGATCCTGCTGCTGCTCAAATCCCTGCAACAGCGTCTCGGCATGTCGCTGCTGCTGATCAGCCACGACCTCAATCTGGTGCGCAGCATTGCCCAACGGGTCTGCGTGATGAAGGCCGGGGAAATCGTCGAGCAGGCACCTTGCGAAACACTGTTTACCGAACCGAAACATCCTTACAGCTGCGTGTTGCTGAATGCCGAACCGGAAGGTGAAGCGTTGCCCCGGGACGAGCGCGAGAACGTGCTTGAGGTCGATGACTTGCGGGTGCGGTTCGTCGTCGGTGGCGGGCTGTTTCAGCGCAAGATCTACCTGAAGGCCGTGGACGGCATCAGCCTCAACATTCAGCGCGGCAAGACGCTGGGCATTGTCGGCGAGTCCGGTTCCGGCAAGTCGACGTTGGGTCAGGCGATCCTGCGCTTGCTCGATTCCGAAGGCAGCATCCGCTTTCAAGGTGAAGCGCTGGATGGCCTGACGCAAAAACAGCTGCGGCCGTGGCGCAAGAAAATGCAGGTGGTGTTCCAGGACCCGTTCGGCAGCCTCAGCCCGCGGATGTCCGTGGCGCAGATCATCAGTGAAGGCCTTGAGGTGCATAGCCAGTTGACGGCTGACGAATGCAAGGCCGAAGTGATTCGGGCACTGGAGGAAGTCGGCCTCGACCCGCAAAGCCGTCATCGCTACCCGCATGAGTTTTCCGGCGGCCAACGCCAACGCATCGCCATCGCCCGGGCGCTGGTGCTGAAACCGGCGCTGATCCTGCTGGACGAACCGACCTCGGCACTGGATCGCACGGTGCAAAAACAAGTGGTCGCCCTGCTCCGCCAACTTCAGGAAAAACATGGCCTGACCTACCTGTTCATCAGCCACGACCTGGCGGTGGTGCGCGCCCTGGCGCATGACATGATCGTGATCAGGGACGGCAAAGTGGTGGAAAGCGGTGCCAGCCATGACGTGTTCGAATCGCCGCAGCATCCGTATACCAAGGAGCTGTTGGCGGCGGCGCATCCTGAGGCCATCCGATGAACACCACCGAAAGCCTCAAGGACTACCAGCGCGTTCGCCTTCTGGCCATCCGTTCGTTGTTCGAGATCATCGAGCAGTCCAGCGAAGGCACGGTGATTGTCGACCGCGATGCGAACATTGTCTGGATGAACGAGCGCTATGCCCGGCGCTTTGGCCTGGAATCGGCGGAAGTGGCGATCGGCAAGGCCTGCGAAAGCGTGATCCCCGGCAGTCTGTTGCGCGAGGTGGTGCGCACCGGTCGGCCGATCCTGCTCGATATGCAGGACACCCCCAAAGAACCGCTGGTGGTGATGCGCCTGCCGATTCATGACGACGCCGGCGTGGTGATCGGCGCCATCGGGTTTGCGCTGTTCGATGAATTGCGCAGCCTCTCGCCGATGCTCAAGCGCTACATGAGCATGCAGGAAGAACTGGCGTCCACCCGTTCGCTGTTGCGAGCGCGGCAGACCAAGTACAACTTTGCGCACTTTATCGGCACCAGCGCCGCCAGCCTCGAAGTCAAGCGCCGCGCCCGACGCAGCGCCAGCGCCGATTCCCCGGTGTTGCTGCTGGGTGAAACCGGCACTGGCAAAGAGTTGCTGGCTCAAGCGATCCACGGCGCTTCGCCGCGTGCGCACAAAGCCTTTGTCAGCATCAACAGCGCGGCGATTCCCGAATCGTTGCTGGAAGCGGAATTCTTCGGCACCGCGCCCGGCGCGTTTACCGGTGCCGATCGCAAAGGCCGTGCCGGCAAGTTACAGATCGCCCAGGGCGGCACCCTGTTTCTCGATGAAATCGGCGACATGCCGCTACCCCTGCAAAGCAAACTGCTGCGGGTGTTGCAGGAGAAAGAATTCGAGCCGGTGGGGTCCAACGAAGTGATCCAGAGCGATGTGCGAGTAATTGCCGCGACCTCCACGGATCTGGAAGCGGCGATCAAACGCGGCGAGTTTCGTGCCGATCTGTATTACCGCCTCAACGTGCTGCCGATCCAGGTCCCGCCGCTGCGTGATCGACTCGATGACCTGCCGGCCCTCAGTGAAGCGATTCTGGAGGAGCTGCGCAGTCAGCACGAATTGAACCGCGAAGCCCTGGAGTTGCTGGGTCAACATGCCTGGCCGGGGAACATTCGCGAGCTGCGCAACGTGCTGGAGCGGGCAGCGCTGCTCAGTGATGACTTGATGCTGAATGCCGCGGATATCCGCGCGGCGATTGGTACGTTCACACCGGTCGCGCGCGTTGCGCCTGTCACGATTGAGCCGGTTGCGCAAGAGACGTTCAGTGCGGCGCGGGAGCGGTTTGATCGACAGTTGATTGAAGCGGCCCTCGCGCAATGCGGCGGGAAGGTGGTTGAAGCGGCGGCGCGGTTGGGGTTGGGGCGGTCGACGTTGTACAAGAAGATGGTGGCATTGGGGATTGCGGAGTCTCTATAACGAGACACAAATCTCCATCTATAGAAAGACCTTCGCGAGCAGGCTCGCTCCCACATTTGACGGCGTTCTTGCGCGCAACTCAGTCAACCTGTGGAGCGAGCCTGCTCGCGAAGAGGCCTTCAAAATCGACACACGTCTCCGAATAGAGACAACAACCTCAAGCGCGTCATGAGAACCTGAAAAAAATCCATATATTTCAATGCCTTAATCATCTGGCACGAAACTCGCTAAAGCCCTCTCCCACAACAGTTCCACCCTACAAAAATAACAATCCAGGAGACACACCATGAGTGTGATCATTGCCTTGGCAGCCCTCACGCTGCTAATGCTCGCGGCCTACCGTGGCTACAGCGTTATCCTCTTTGCCCCGATTGCCGCCCTCGGCGCCGTGCTGCTCACCGACCCTTCCGCCGTCGCCCCCGCCTTCACCGGGGTGTTCATGGAGAAAATGGTCGGTTTCATCAAACTGTATTTCCCGGTGTTCCTGCTCGGTGCAGTGTTCGGCAAGCTGATCGAGTTGTCGGGCTTCTCCCGCTCCATCGTCGCTGCGGCGATTCGCCTGCTCGGCACCCGTCAGGCGATGCTGGTGATCGTGCTGGTCTGCGCCCTGCTGACTTACGGCGGCGTGTCGCTGTTCGTGGTGGTGTTCGCGGTCTACCCGTTTGCTGCCGAAATGTTCCGCCAGAGCAATATTCCCAAGCGCCTGATCCCGGCGACCATCGCCCTCGGCGCGTTCTCTTTCACCATGGACGCCCTGCCCGGCACCCCGCAGATCCAGAACATCATCCCCAGCACTTTCTTCAACACCACCGCCTGGGCCGCGCCCTGGCTGGGCCTGATCGGCTCGATCTTCGTGGTCTGCGCCGGCATGCTGTTTCTGCAACGCCAGCGCAACAAGGCCCAGCGCACAAGTGAAGGTTATGGCACCGAACTGCGCAACGAGCCGGAAACCGCTGCCGACATCAAACTGCCTAATCCGTGGATTGCTGTGTCGCCGCTGCTGGCGGTGGGCATCATGAACCTGCTGTTTACCCAGTGGATTCCACAATGGTACGGCAAGACCCACAGCCTCGCGCTGCCGGGCATGGCCGCGCCGGTGACCACTGAAATTGCCAAGCTGACGGCGATCTGGGCCGTTCAGGCAGCCTTGCTGGTCGGCATCCTTATGGTGCTGGTGTTCGGCTTCCAGGCGATTCGCGGCAAGTTGGCCGAAGGCAGTCGAAGTGCGGTCGGCGGTTCGTTGCTGGCGGCGATGAACACCGCGTCGGAATATGGATTCGGCGCAGTGATCGCCTCGTTGCCAGGCTTCCTGGTGCTGGCTGACTGGCTCAAAAGCATTCCCAACCCGCTGGTCAACGAAGCGATCACCGTGACCCTGCTGGCCGGTATCACCGGTTCTGCGTCGGGCGGTATGAGCATTGCGCTGGCGGCCATGGCCAATGACTTCATCGCAGCGGCCCACGCCGCCAACATCCCCCTGGAAGTGCTGCACCGGGTGGCGGCGATGGCCAGTGGCGGCATGGACACCCTGCCGCATAACGGCGCGGTGATTACCTTGCTGGCGGTCACCGGCCTGACCCATCGCGAAGCCTACAAAGACATTTTCTGTATTACGCTGATCAAGACCCTGGCAGTTTTTGTGGTGATCGGTGTTTTCTACGCCACTGGCATTGTGTGAGGTATTCATGACAACTCTTTCGGGCAAGACTGCACTGGTCACCGGGTCCACCAGCGGCATCGGCTTAGGGATAGCCCTCAGCCTGGCCAAGGCTGGCGCCAACCTGATCCTCAACGGTTTCGGTGATGCGTCCAAGGTGATTGCCGAGGTCGAACAATTCGGCGGCAAGGTCGGCCATCACCCGGCCGACGTTAGCAACCCTGAGCAGATCGCCGACATGATCGCCTACGCCGAGCGTGAGTTCGGCGGCGTGGACATCCTGGTCAACAATGCCGGCATCCAGCACGTGGCGCCGCTGGAAGAGTTCCCGGTGGAGCGCTGGGATTCGATCATTGCGATCAACCTGTCGTCGGTATTCCACAGCTCCCGTTTGAGCCTGCCAGGCATGCGCGCCAAAGGCTGGGGACGGATCATCAATATCGCTTCGGTGCACGGCCAGGTCGGGTCGGTGGGCAAGGCAGCCTATGTGGCAGCCAAGCATGGGGTGATCGGTTTGACCAAAGTGGTCGGGCTGGAAACGGCCACCACCAATGTCACCTGCAACGCCATCTGCCCGGGTTGGGTGCTGACGCCTCTGGTGCAAAAACAGATTGATGACCGCATCGCCAAAGGCATCGACCCGCAACAGGCGCAGCATGATTTGCTGGCCGAGAAGCAGCCTTCCCTGGAGTTTGTAACGCCGCCACAATTGGGCGAACTGGTGCTGTTCTTGTGCAGCGAGGCCGGTAGCCAGGTGCGTGGCGCGGCGTGGAATATTGATGGTGGGTGGTTGGCGCAGTAACCAACCGGACCCTGATCGTTCCCACGCTCTGCGTGGGAATGCAGCCCGGGACGCTCTGCGTCCCAAGAGCCGAACGCGGAGCGTCCGCTGAGGCATTCCCACGCAGAGCGTGGGAACGATCTGAACGAGAGAGCAACAAGAAGAGGCAAGCCATGTCCGACATCCTCTGGCAACCCAGCGCCAAGCGCATCGGCAAGACCCGCATGGAGGCCTTTCGGCGCTTCATCAATCAGCGACACAACCTCCACGTCGACGACTACCCTGCCCTGCATCAATGGTCCATCGATCAGCGTGAAGCGTTCTGGCAGGCCATCGTCGATTTCTTCGACATCCGTTTCCACGATCAACCGGACGCAGTACTGGTCGAGGGCACGCAAATGCCCAGCGCCCAATGGTTTCCCGGCGCCACCCTGAACTTCGCCGAACACCTGATGCGCCGTCGCGACGATGGCGTGGCGGTCATTGCCATCGGCGAAAACGGCCAGCGTGAACACCTGACCTGGGCCGAACTGGCGGAGCATGTCGCCGGTTTCCAAAACAGCTTGATCGCCGCTGGCGTCGTCATTGGCGATCGAGTGGCCGCCTGCATGCCGAACACCTGGCAAACCCTGGTAGCCATGCTCGCCACCACCAGCCTGGGGGCAATCTGGTCTTGCTCTTCGCCGGATTTCGGCACCCAAGGGGTGATCGATCGATTCGGCCAGATCGAACCGAAAGTGCTGCTCACCTGCGCCGGGTACCGCTATGCCGGCAAGGACATCGACCAGACCGCCAAGGTCAATGAAATCCTCGAGCGCTTGCCGTCCTTGCAGCAGTTGATTGTCGTGCCTTACGCCCGGCCGCAAGCGCGCATCGAACACTTCCACACCACGGCCAACGTGACGCTCTGGGATGACTTCTACGACGTGGGCGGCGAGCCGGAATTCGTCCCCGTGCCGTTCGCGCATCCGCTGTACATCCTCTATTCCAGCGGCACCACCGGCGTGCCGAAATGCATCATTCACAGCACCGGCGGCGTGTTGCTGCAACACGTCAAGGAACACGGATTGCATTGCGACCTCGGCCCCGGCGACCGGTTGTTCTACTACACCACCTGCGGCTGGATGATGTGGAACTGGCTGGTCTCGGCGCTGGCCGTGGACAGCACGGTGGTGCTGTACGACGGCTCACCATTTCATCCGGACCCGGAGCGCCTGATCGACCTGATCGACGACGAACGCATCAGTGTCTTCGGCACCAGCCCCAAGTACCTGGCAACCCTGGAAAGCAGCGGCATCAAACCTCGCGAAAGCCATGACCTGAGCAGCCTGAAAACCCTGCTGTGCACCGGCTCCGCGTTATCGCCGCAAAGTTACGACTACGTCTACCGCGATCTCAAGCCTGACCTGTGCCTGGCCTCGATGTCCGGCGGCACCGACATCGTCTCGTGTTTTGTGAACGGGAATCCGCTGCAACCGGTACGCCGTGGTGAGATTCAAGGCAAAAGCCTGGGCATGGCGGTGGAAGTCTGGAACGACAATGGCCAGCCGGTAGTCGGCGAAAAAGGTGAGCTGGTGTGTACCCGGCACTTCCCGGCCATCCCCATCGGGTTCTGGAATGACCCTCGGCAGGAAAAGCTCCGCGCTTCGTATTTCAGTCAGTTCCCCGGTGTCTGGGCCCAAGGCGATTACGCAGAACAATTGCCCCACGGCGGGATGATGATCCACGGACGCTCCGACGCTGTGCTCAACCCCGGCGGCGTGCGCATCGGAACCGCGGAAATCTACCGTCAGGTGGAGAAAGTGCCACAGGTCCTGGACAGCGTGGCCATCGGTCAGCAGTGGCAGGATGACGTGCGGGTGGTGCTATTCGTGCGATTGCGCGAGGGCGTCGAACTGGACGAAGCGCTGCAACAACAGATTCGCCAGGTCATCCGCGCCAACACCACACCGCGGCATGTGCCGGCGAAGATTGTCGCGGTGACCGATATACCGCGCACTATCAGCGGCAAGGTCGTTGAACTGGCGGTGAGGAATGTGGTGCATGGGCAGAAGGTCAAAAACACTGATGCCTTGGCCAATCCCGAGGCGCTTGAGCAATTCCGAAACCGCCCCGAACTCAACGACTGAACGCCGGGGATCTACTGTGGGAGCGAGCCTGCTCGCGAAAGCGGTGTGTCAGTCGACATCAATACTGACTGACCCGCAGCCATCGCGAGCAGGCTCGCTCCCACATGGGATTTATGTCAGTCCATTAATCCCCATTCACCCGGTGGTGCGGGGGATTGCGGTGACGCCTCGGCGTGCAGCTTCAGCCGCAGACGCAAATTGTTCACTGAATCCGCATACTTCAACGCTTCCTCCTCATTGATCGCCCCCTCGACGACCAATGCGTAAAGCGCTCCGTCGAACGTCTGCATCCCCAGCTCCACAGACTTCTCCATGATCCCCTTGAGTTCGGATAACTCATTGCGCCGGATCAGATCGCCGACAGTTGGCGTGCCAATCATCACTTCCACCGCCGCCCGTCGCTGACCATCCCGGGTGTGCACCAACCGTTGGGACACGAACGCCTTGAGGTTGTTGCCCAGGTCGTGAAGCAGCTGTGTCCGCCGTTCCTCGGGGAAGAAGTTGATGATGCGGTCCAGCGCCTGATGGGCGTTGTGGGCATGCAGGGTGGAAATCACCAGATGACCGGTATCGGCAAACGCCAGTGCATGCTCCATCGTTTCGCGGTCACGGATTTCGCCGATCAGCACCACGTCCGGTGCCTGGCGCAGGGTGTTCTTCAATGCGGCGTGAAAACTGCGGGTATCGACGCCGACCTCGCGCTGGTTGATGATCGATTTCTTGTGCCGATGGATGTATTCGACCGGGTCTTCGATGGTGATGATGTGGCCACTGCTGTGGCGATTGCGGTAGTCGATCAATGCCGCCAGCGAGGTAGACTTGCCCGAGCCGGTAGCGCCGACGAATAGCATCAGTCCTTGTTTGAGCATCACCGTCTCGAGCAGTACCGGCGGCAGTTTTAAGTTTTCGAAACGCGGAATGTCGAGCTTGATGTTGCGCGCCACGATTGACACATCGTTGCGTTGTTTGAAGATATTGACCCGAAAGCGCCCGATACCGGCCAAGGAAATCGCCAGGTTCATCTCCAGTTCACGATCGAACTCAAGACGCTGTTCGGCGTCCATGATGGACGCGGCAATGGCCGCGACTTCTCCCGGCTTGAACGGCTGATCAGCCAAGGGTTTCAGCACACCCTCGAAGCGTGCGCTGGGTGGCGCACCGGTGGACAGATAAAGATCGGAGCCATTCTGGCTGGCCAGAAGCCCTAACAGTGCATCGATTTCCATGGCAAAAAGCACCCGCGAAGCATTCAATGAACAAAAATGACCCAAATGGATCAGCCAGCATCTACTGCGGTACAAGGATAGTCGACACCGCCACACCGACTTAAGTGCAGGACATCTTGATGAACGCAACACCGACCGGCAGCGATGCCCAGGCCTTGATTGCCCGACTGGACTGGAGACTCAGCCCACTGGGCGCTGCCAGTACCTGGCCGCAAAGCCTGCGCACCGCCGTGGATATCGTGATTCATTCGCCGATGCCCATGCTGTTGCTGTGGGGGCCGCAGCTCACCCAGATCTACAACGACGGCTTCGCCCTGCTGTCCGGCAGCAAACATCCACATGCTTTCGGACAACCGACACACCTGGTCTGGCCAGAGTTAAAAGACTTTACCGACCCCATTTACAGCGCCGTCCTACAAGGACAGGTACGGACCTACAGCGAACAGCGCTTCACCTTGCAGCGTAATGGCCAGGATTCCGACTTCTGGCTGGACCTGACCTACAGCCCCATCCGCGATGAAAGCGCCCAGGTCGCCGGGATTCTGGTTACCGCCATCGAAACCAACGAGCGCCGACGCATCGCCCTCGAACTCGAGCAGCGTTCGGCTGCCAGCCTCAAGGCCCAGCACGAAACCGAGGAACGCCTGCAACTGGCCCTCGCGGCCACCGACGCCGTGGGCACCTGGGACTGGGACATCAACGAAGACCGTTTCATCGCCGACGCCCACTTCGCCCAGTTACACGGTATCGACCCGCTGCTCGCCAATCAGTTACCCATCAGCGCCTACCTTCAAGGCGTGCACCCGCAAGACCGCGCCATGGTCGCCCGCAGCATCAAGCACTCCATCACCCACGGCACCGAATACGCCGAGGAATATCGCCTGCTGCAAGCCGACGGTCAGTTGCGCTGGGTGTTTGCCCGGGGTCGTTGCTACAAGGACCACCATGGACGGCCAATCCGCTTCCTCGGCGCAGCCCTGGACCTGACCGAACGTAAACATACAGAACAAGCCTTGCGGCAAAGTCAGACCGAGCTGCAACTGATCATCAACGCCATGCCGATCCTGATCAGCTACGTGGACAGCGAGGAACGCTTTCGCCTGAACAATGCGGCCTACCTCGACTGGTACGGGCTGACGCCTCAGGAGCTCTTTGGCAAAACCATCCGCGAAGTACTGGGTGAAGAAGCCTATTCCTTGCGCGCCGAATACATCGCGCAGGCTCTGTCCGGCAAACCTTGTTGTTTCAGCCTCAGCACCTCGCACCGTGACGGCAGCATCCGCCATGCCCTGATGAACTACTTGCCGCGCCACGGCGCGGATGGTGCGGTCAATGGTTTCTATATCTTTGTGATTGACGAAACCGAGCGCAAACAGACCGAAGAAGCCCTGCGCAATCTCAACGAAACCCTTGAGGAACGAGTCGCCGCCCGCACTCAACAATTGGCGCAAGCCAACCAGCGACTTCAGAACGAGATGTACGAACGCGAACGCGCCGAAGAGGCCTTGCGCCATGCGCAGAAGATGGAAGCCCTCGGCCAGCTCACCGGCGGCATCGCCCATGACTTCAACAATATGCTCACCGGAATTATCGGCAGCCTCGACTTGATGCAGCGCTACATCGCCGACGGGCGCGCCGCCGAGGTGGGGCGTTTCAGCGAGGCGGCAGTGTCCTCGGCCAACCGCGCCGCCGCCCTGACCCATCGCCTGCTGGCGTTTTCCCGGCGTCAGTCACTGGACCGCAGGCCGCTGAACGCCAATGATCTGATCCATTCCCTGGAAGACCTGCTCAGTCGGACCACGGGCGATCACATCGAGCTCAAACTGCAACTGGCCGATGACGTCTGGCCGGTCAGCACCGACGTCAGCCAGCTGGAAAACGGCCTGCTCAATCTGGTGATCAACGCCCGGGACGCCATGCCCGACGGCGGCGAGTTGCGGATCGAAACCGCCAACGTGTACCTCGACAGCAGTGACATCAACACCCTGGAACCGGTCAAGGCCGGGGATTATCTGATGATTGCCGTCAGCGACAACGGCACCGGCATGACCCCGTCGGTGCTGGCCAAAGCCTTCGACCCATTCTTCACCACCAAACCCATCGGCCAGGGCACCGGTCTTGGGTTGTCGATGATCTATGGTTTTGCCCAGCAGTCGGGTGGGCATGTCAGCCTGTTCAGCTTGCCGGGCCAGGGCACCAGCGTTCGTCTGTACCTGCCGCGGCTGCACAACGCAGAGCCCGAAAACGTCTTGATGCCGGTCACCAGCGAAGCGCCGGCCGCGATTGCCGGGGAAACCGTGGTGTTGGTGGAGGACGACCCGGCGGTGCGCATGCTGGTGCTCGACCTGCTCAAGGAGTTGGGTTATCACGCCCATGAAGCCGAAGACGCGAAGACCGCCCTGCCCCTGCTCGAATCCGACCTGCGGATCGATTTGCTGGTCACCGACGTCGGGCTGCCGGGGATGAACGGTCGGCAACTGGCGGAGATTGCACGCCAGCATCGGCCCGAGCTCAAAGTGCTGTTTATGACCGGTTATGCGGAAAAAGCCGCCGAGCGCCAGGGCTTCCTGGAGGAAGGCATGGACATGGTGGCCAAGCCGTTTTCCATTGACCTGATGGCCAACAAGATTCGCGCGATGATCGGCCAACCGGACTGAGTTCAGGCATAATCGCGCGCCCCACGCTGGCACTCACATAGCCACCACCGTTGCAAGGTACTGCCCATGAAAGCTCAAGCCCGCCATATTCTGGTGAAAACCTCGGAAGAAGCCGAACAGCTCAAACAACGCATCGCCAAGGGCGAAGCCTTCGATGTGCTGGCCAAGAAGTATTCCACCTGCCCGTCCGGCAAGCGCGGTGGCGACCTGGGTGAAGTGCGGCCCGGGCAGATGGTCGGGGTTATCGATGCGGTGATTTTCAAAAAACCGTTGCGGGTTGTGCATGGCCCGATCAAGAGCAAGTTTGGCTATCACCTGGTGCAGGTGTTTTACCGGGATTGATCGGTTGGCTGAGGGCCCTGTGGCGAGGGGGCTTGCCCCCTCGCCACAGAATCCCCTCGCCACAGGGATTGCATTTCAGTTTTTCGGAATAAGTGCTCCCGGCACCTGAATCACCCGACTCGCCAATCGATGCCCCGCTTCAGCCGCCTCAACCGGGCTGCCTCCTTTCAGGCGACTGGCCAAATACGCCGCGCTGAACGAATCCCCCGCCGCCGTGGTGTCCACAACCTGTTCGACCACCTGCGCCGGCACTTCAAACGACTCGCCATCACAACGAATCAAACACGCCTCGGCACCACGCTTGAGTACCACTTCAGGCGTGCCAATCTGCTCGTATGCGGCAAACACCGCCTCACAATCGGAAAAATCAAACAGCGCCTGCTCGTCATCAACGGTCAGCAACGCCAGGTCAACATACGGCAGAACGCTGCGATAGGCCGCTCGTGCGTCCTCGATCGATGCCCACAAACGTGGTCGGTAGTTGTTGTCGAACACGATCCGCGCATCCCGCTGCCGGGCTTCGACCAGGGTTTCGAGCAGCTTCTCCCGACCTTGCGCACCGAGCACCGCCAGGGTGATGCCGCTGAAATACAGCACATCGTAATCCGGCAGTGCCGCCAGGATCGGCGCGGCAGCCGGGGTGGTGAAACAGTCGCGGACCGCCGCCTCGTTGCGCCAGTAGAGAAAACGCCGCTCGCCGGCAGCGTCAGTCTGGATGCAATACAAGCCGGGCAAACGGCCGGGCAAGCGCTGGACCAAACCCAGCCCGATGTTTTCATCAGCCCAGCTCTGGCACATGGCGTCGCTGAAACTGTCGTCACCCAGGGCGGAGACGTAATCCACCATGCCGCCCTCGCCCAACTCCCGGGACAGGTAAACCGCCGTGTTCAAGGTATCGCCACCGAAACTCTGTTGCAGACTGCCGTCGGCGCGTTGCTGCAACTCGATCATGCACTCGCCGATCAGGGCGATACGCGGGGTGTTGGGGCCGAGGGTGCTGATGGTGTTCATTGTTTTTGTAGTCTCTGGTGTTTCTGTGTTGTCTGGCCGGCCGTCATCGCGAGCAGGCTCACTCCCACAGGATTTGTGGACACTGAAGATCCAATGTGGGAGCGAGCCTGCTCGCGATGGCCGCGCCGCGATCTGGAGCCTTAGAAACAGGTTTCCATGGTTTCGATGACATTCAGCTGCTCATCCACCAGACACCCGATACGCCACTTGTCGAACGTCAGGCACGGGTGCGAAGTGCCAAAGGAAATAATGTCCCCCACCCGCAACTCAACCCCCGGCGCCACGGTCATGAACGCATGCTGGTCCATCACTGCTGTCACCTTGCAGGCGCTGACGTCGTCGCCCGTCGCCGGCACCACGCCCGCCTTGTAACGCAACAGCGGCACCGGTAACCCGGCGTCGTAGGCCACGTCGCGTTTACCCAGGGCGATCACCGCAAAGCCCGGTTCCGGCAACGACTGCACATGCGCCCAGACTTCCATCGCCGGGCGCAGGCCTTCGTGCAGGTCGCTGCGGCGGTCGAGTACGCAGCATTGCGCTTCTTTGTAGATGCCATGGTCGTGAGCCACGTAGCTGCCGGGACGCAGCACACTGAGGAAACGCCCGCCAGCGTTCTGCGCTTCGAAGGATTCAGCGATCAGGTCATACCAGGCCGAACCCGATGCCGTGATGATCGGCTTGGGAATGGCGAACGCGCCGCTGTCCTGCAACTGCACGGCCAGACGCACCAAAGAATCAGCGAATGCACGAATACCACTCACCGCGTGATCGCCGTGAATCACCCCTTCGTAACCTTCGATCCCGGTCAGTGCCAGGGCAGGTTGTGCAGCAATGGCGTTGGCCAGCGCGACCACTTCGTCTTCCGTGCGGCAACCACAACGACCGCCGACCACGCCGTACTCGATCATCACGTTCAAGCGCACACCGCGGGAGGCGAAATACGCGCCTAGGTCGGCGACGTTGTCCGGGTGATCGACCATGCAATAGAAATCGAAGGCAGGGTCTGTCAGCAGATCAGCGATCAGCGCCATGTTCGGCGTACCGACCAGTTGGTTGGCCATCAGCACCCGATGCACGCCGTGGGCGTAAGCCGCACGAGTCTGGGTGGCACTGGCCAGGGTGATGCCCCAGGCACCGGCATCCAGTTGGCGGCGAAACAGCGCCGGGGTCATGCTGGTTTTACCGTGGGGGGCGAGTTCGGCGCCGCTGTTGCTGACAAAGTCCTGCATCCAGCGAATGTTGTGTTCCAACGCGTCGCGGTGCAGCACCAGCGCAGGCAGGCTGACATCGCGCACCAGATTGGCGCCTGTGTGGGCAAAGCCCTTTTCCACGGTGGCAGTATTTTTCACAGAAAACATACTCGAACTCCTCACATTCGCGGCCGCAGGCAGCCGCTGTTATTCGTTGATGCGACGGGCCAGGCTGTTGGCGCTGTCGATCAGCACCCGGCGGTAGTCGTTGTAGTTGTTCTTGGCATCGGCCCGTGGGGCGACGATGCACAGGGTCGCAATGGCCACGCCGTTCGGGTCTTTGACCGGGGCGGCGAAGCAATGGGTAAAGGTGTCGGCAACGCTATCGAAAGAGAAGAAGCCATCGATAGCGGCTTGACGGATTTCACCGAGAAACTGCTCCAGCGGCAGACGCTCGCCGTTGGGCAGGATGAAATCATCGTGGTCAATCAGGTCGACGATTTCCTGGTCGCTCAAGTGCGCCAGCAGCAGGCGCCCGGAAGCGGTCCAGGGGATCGGCGCGTTCTCGCCGATGTCCGAGGAAATGCGGAAATGCCGCTCGCCCTCTTTCATCAAGGCCACGGTGTATTTGCGCCCGTTGAGCAGGCACATCTGCGCGGTTTCGCGGGTCTGGCTGACGATCTCCTGCAAGGCGTGATCGGCCTCGCGGGTCAGGTCGAAATGGCGTAAATGTGCCTGTCCGAGGAAGTACAGCTGACGGCCGAGGTAGACGTGACCGTCCTTGCCCACGGCCTCCAGAATCCGCCGCTCCAGCAGGGAGGCCACCAATTCGTAGACCGTGGATTTCGGGCTGCCGATGCCGCTGGCGATTTCGTTCGGGCGCAGCGGCTTGCCGACTTCCTTGAGAAAATCGAGGATATCGAACGCCCGGTCCAGACCGCGAGCCCGGCGCTTGATGGTGTCTTCGGTCATTTCATTGGTTCCCATAAAAGTGCCGGGAGTTTAACCAGAGTGCAGCGACGACCGTTAGGCCGTCTTCGCGGGCAAGCCACGCTCCCACATTAGATTGCATTCCCCTGTGGGAGCGTGGCTTGCCCGCGATGGCGCGACTCGGTTCAGGCCTTTTTCTTGTACGCGATGCAATCGATCTCGACCTTGCAATCGACCATCATGTTCGCCTGCACACAGGCTCGGGCCGGTGCGTGTTCGCTTTTGAAGTACTCGGAAAACACCTTATTGAAACTCCAGAAATCCCGCGGGTCTTCCAGCCACACACCGGTGCGCACTACGTCTTCGAGGCCGTAACCTGCCTCTTCGAGAATCGCGATCAGGTTCTTCATGGTCTGGTGAGTCTGTTCGACGATGCCACCCACAATGATTTCGCCATCCAGCGCCGGTACTTGCCCGGACACATGCAGCCAGCCATCGGCTTCAACGGCGCGGGCGAAAGGTCGGGGCTGGCCGCCACCGGCGGTGCTGCCGGTGCCGTAACGAGTAATGCTCATGAGTGTTTCTCCTGGTTGAAAAGTGAAAATGCTTTTGAAAAAAATCAGAACCGCGTGTTCTTAAGAAACTCCGCCAGACGCGGTGATTGCGGGCGTTCGAACAGTTCCTTGGGTGGCCCCTGCTCTTCGATCCGCCCCTGATTCATGAAAACGATCTTGTCCGAAACCTCGAAAGCGAAGCGCATTTCGTGGGTCACCAACAGCATGGTCATGCCGTCCTCGGCCAGGCCTTTGATCACGCTCAGCACTTCGCCCACCAGTTCCGGGTCGAGGGCCGAAGTGACTTCGTCGAACAGCATCAAACTCGGGTTCATCGCAATCGCCCGGGCAATCGCCACACGCTGCTGCTGACCACCGGACAACTGACCGGGATAGTGATCGCGGCGTTCCAGCAAGCCGACCCGCTCCAGCCATTTTTCCGCCAGGGCCACCGCTTCATCCTTGTGCAGCTTTTTGACCTTGAGCAAACCGAGGGTGACGTTCTGCAACGCCGTGAGGTGCGGAAACAGGTTGAACTGCTGGAATGCCATGCCGGTCATGGCCCGATGCCGCGCAATGACTTTTTCCGCGTGACGCACGCGCTTGCCGTTGACCTCGTCATAACCGATGGACTCGCCATCAAGCATGATCTGCCCGCCCTGGAACTCTTCGAGCATGTTCACGCAACGCAGCAGCGTGGTCTTGCCCGAGCCGCTGGAACCGATCAGCGTGACGACGTTGCCGCGCTGCATGCTCAGGTCAACGCCCTTGAGCACTTCGAGCTCGCCGTACTTTTTGTGCAACCCGCGAATGTCCAGCAGGGGCTGATCGTTTTGAGCGTTATTAGATGAAGTCATGGCAAGGCCACCCGCTTTTCAATGTGCCGGCCGAGTAATTCGATGGCGTAGTTGATGACGAAAAACAGCAATCCGGCGAACAGGTAAAACTCGAGGGTCATGAAGGTCCGGGCGATGATCTGTTGCGTGCTGAGTAGCAATTCAGCAACCCCGATCACCGACAGCAGCGTCGAAGCCTTGACGATCTCGGTCGACGAGTTGACCCATGTCGGCAAGATCTGCCGCAACGCCTGAGGCAGCAACACGTAGCCCAAAGACTGAAAGAACGTCAGGCCGATGGCCTTGCTCGCTTCCATCTGACCACTGGGCAGCGCTTGCAACGCGCCGCGTACAATTTCGGCGACGTGGGAGCCGCAGAACAGCGTCAGCCCCAACGCACCCGCCTGAAAGGCACCGATCTGCCAGCCCAGCGCCGGCGCCATGTAAAAGCAGGCGAGCACCAATACAAACACCGGCGTGCCGCGAATGATGTCGACGTAAAACCGAAACGGCGCGCGCATCCAGAATTTGCCGTAGGTCAGCACCAGGCCGGCGACAATGCCGACCATCGTGCCCAGCAGAATCGCCAGGGCCGAGACCTGCACACTGGTCAAAAAGCCTTGCCACAACACTTCCCGGGCAACCCATAACTCATGCAACCAACTGGGGGATTCGTACATGTGGGCCTCCTATCGGCGAATCGCCAGACGCTGTTCGAGGTAGCGCAGCATCATGGCAATGAGGTAACAGGCCGCCACATAGAGCGCGGTGGTCACCAGCCAGGTTTCAATCACCCGGTAGCTCTCGACATTGATCTTGCGTGCGTAATAGGTCAGTTCCGGCACGGCAATCGCCGCAGCCAGCGAAGTGTCCTTGAACAGCGAAATGAAGTTGTTCGACAAGGCCGGCAGCACATTGCGCAGCATCACCGGCACGGTGATGTACGCCTTGACCTGCCACTCGCCCAGACCGATCGCCAACCCGGCTTCGCGCAGGCCTTTGGGAATGCTCAACAGCCCAGCGCGGAACACTTCGGTCAGGTAGGCCCCGGCATACAGCGACAGGGTGATGATGAACGACGGGATCTTGTCCAGACGAATGCCCAGGCTGGGCAAGGCGAAGTAGATCAACAGAATCAACACCAGAATCGGCGTGTTCCGGATCACCGTCACATACACCGACGCCAGCACCCGCAATGAGCGGTGCTTTGACAGCAAAGCAAACGCCATCATCAGGCCGATCACGCAACCGATGGCGATCGACACCAACGCCAGCTCAAGGCCTAGACCGAGCCCCGCCAGCAAGGTGTCGAAATCGCGCCACACGGCGGCAAAATTCAACTGATAGTTCATGGTCAGCAGTACCTTGAGCGGGGCGATACATCACCGCCCCGCTCTCACGGGATCATTTGAATTCGACGGGGAAACCGATCGTAGGTGTTGGAAGGTCTACACCGAACCACTGCTTGAACGACGCGGCATACGTCGGGAACTCAACGCCTGTCATGCCTTCATGCAGGACAGTATTGACGAAGTTCAGCCAGTCCTGGTCGCCGCGCTTGACCGCGCAGGCGTAGGTTTGCGGGCTCCAGGCATACGCCGGGCTGCGATAGCGCCCCTGGTTCTGCACCATCAGGTATTTCACCGACGACTGATCGGTCGCAGCGGCGTCGGCACGGCCGGAGTTCACGGCCTGATACATCAGGTCCACGCTGTCGTACTGATCGACCTTGGCCTTGGGCAAGGCCTGATGCACCAGTTCTTCGGCGTACACGTTCTGCAACACCGCCACGGTCACACTGTCGCCGGCGGCTTTCAGGTCTTCGATTTCCTTGTACTTGCTGTTGGCCGGCAACAGCAGGCCGACGCCTTCGCGGTAGTACGGCAGCGTGAACGCCACTTGCTGGGCGCGGCTGGCGGTGACGGTAATGAACTGACAGCTCATGTCGACCTTGTCGGTCAGCAGGTTAGGAATCCGCGCATCGGACGACTGCACCACGAACTCGACTTTGCTCGGATCGTTGAACAACCCCTTGGCCACCATCCGCGCGATATCGATATCAAAACCCTGCAACTTGCCATCCGCTCCCTGGAAGTGCCACGGCGCATTGGTACTGCCCGTGCCCACAATCAGTTTCCCGCGGGCCAGCACGCTATCGAGCTTGCTGTCCGCCGCCTGGGCCACGCCCATGACAGCAGCCGAAGCCGCGAAAACAAAAACACACGCTTTAAACAAGGAAGGTCGGCGATGCATGGCAAGCACTCCAGGGTGATGTTTATTCCGCTATACCGGAATATGGTATGTAACAACGGAATAGACAGCAGAAAGTGTGCCACAGGATCGGCAGAAAATCCTGGGTTATGGAAAATCCAGTTGATTCAGTTGGTTAGAAAAAACGGCTTGGACTATCTCGCACGACTCCTGGCAATGCGTTCGCTACCGAACGCAACCCATTGGGAAGTAACGCCACATTCAGGTGCATCTGTGTGCTGGATACAGACGCCGCGAGGCTCTTTGCTGCAAGTGACCGCTCATCGAATATACGGCCTTACCTGTCAGAAGTGACAGTTGTGGAATGCCTATTCGAATTGCCTAATTACTCAGCACCTCAATGCGGTGCCCCCCTAAAAACGAACGATTCCGAAAAGGATTTTTGCAATGGCTAATTTGATTAAGAACGGTGACTTTTCTCAGCAAGGCAATGAGTGGACGGCGACCAATTCAGATAACGTGCGCTATGTAACGGGTCATTGCATTATCGGTTACCCGGATTCAATCAGTCAGGACGTCCTCACCGGTCCCGGCGCCGGCGGACAGTTCATGCTGTCCGCAAGAATGAAAACGCTCCCCAGCTCTGCTGCCCGGATTCAAGTGCAGCCACTTCCCACAGGCGAGCCGGTTTACCTTGACCTCCATGGCAATCAAGACTGGACAGTATTATCCAAAAAATTCGAGGTCCAGATCTCAACGATCAAGTTCAAAGTCACACTGGAAGCTAATGATGGTGATTCCGGCACTTTGGGCTCTTATTTCGGCGATGTGACGCTATCGAAGCTTCTCTAGTACACCGCGGAGGCCTGACACGTGAGTTATCGCATGGCGAGGACTCGCGTTATGTTTCGCCTGAACACGCCGCCGATGTATCCCAAGAGGAAGGTGTTTTTTAATGAACTCGACAGCCCCCCACTCAACGCTGGCCCCGGTCTATCGCAAGGCCTTGAAAACCTGGCGCCCAGTGATCCTGTACTTCGGCAGTGAACACTGTCCCGCATGCGAAATGGCTGGACCGGTGTTTCGCCAGATTGCCGAGCCGTATCGGCATCACGCGCAGATCTACATGCTGACCACCAGCGAGTCCCCCCGGCACCCGGACGTCACCGGCACACCCACCGTGCTGTTTTACAAGGAGGGAAAGCTGCTGAAGAAGCTCAAGGGAATCGGCACCGAGCAAACCCTGCAAGAAGACTTCGCCAGGCACATTGGCAAGGTCAAACCCAGATACGTAGCTCGCAAACCGAGCCATGACCTGGCCTGGTTGCATCAAACTCTGCGGACTTTGTGCACCGTACCTCGGGCACGTCTGGTGGGCAGGGCTTGAGTTGTCTGTCGCCGGATTGAGCGCTTTCGCGAGCAAGCCCGCGAAAGCCCCTCAAATCCGGCGAGAATTACCCGTCGATACGCGCCAGCAACACACGTGTGACACGCCGCTCTTCAATCGCCACCACGGTCATCCGCCAGCCTTCCCACTCATGACTGTCACCGATGATCGGCAGGCGATCCAGCAAGCTCACCACCAGCCCGGCCAGAGTCTGATAGTCGTCGGTGGGTTCTGCCGCAAATCCGGTCCGCTGTCGCACGCGCGCCAGGTTCAACGCGCCGCTGACCATGAATCCACCCTTCTGCTCGACCACATCCGGGCCCTCGATTTCGCTGGCGTCAGGTAACTCGCCGGCAATCGATTCGAGAATGTCGGTCATGGTCAACACACCGACGAAGTCACCGAATTCATTGACCACAAACGCAATGTGCGTCGAGGCTTTGCGCATCTGCTCCAGGGCATTGAGGATCGAGTAACTGTCCAGCAAGTTGATGGTCTTGCGCGCTAACTGCTCAAGACCGGGCGAGTGGCCGGCCAGGTGCTCCTTGAGCAATTCCTTCTTGTGCACGAAGCCCAGCGGCTCATCCACGGCGCCATCGCGAATCAGTGGCAGGCGTGAATAGGACGAATGCATCAGGCGCGTGCGAATGGCCTCGGCATTGTCGGACAGGTCGATGTAGTCGACGTCAGCGCGCACGGTCATCAAGGTGCGGATCGGCCGCTCGGCGAGTTGCAGCACACCGCTGATCATCACTCGCTCACGACGATCGAACAGTTCTGCGCTCGGCGCTTCACCGTTGTCCAGCATGTCGGCAATCTCCTCGCCGACCTCCTCCGCCGCCAGCTTGCGGCCACCGAGCAAACGCAGCACGGCGTGGGCCGTGCGCTCACGCATCGGTCGCAGGCCCTGCAAGGATTTCTTGCGGCGAGCCCGGGCGATCTGGTTGAAGACCTCGATCAGGATCGAGAAGCCGATGGCCGCGTACAGGTAACCCTTCGGTATGTGGAACCCCAGGCCTTCAGCGGTCAGCGCAAAACCGATCATCATCAGGAAGCCCAGACACAGCATGATCACCGTCGGGTGTTCGTTGACGAAACGGGTCAGCGGCTTGCTGGCGACGATCATCAGGCCGATGGAAATAATCACGGCGATCATCATCACCGCCAGTTCATCAACCATGCCCACAGCGGTAATCACCGCGTCCAGAGAGAACACCGCATCGAGCACCACGATCTGCGCCACGATCGGCCAGAACAGCGCATAACCGGCGTTGGACGAGCGCTGGCCGATATGCCCCTCGA
Organism: Pseudomonas sp. ES4; assembly: GCF_050586665.1. Lineage (NCBI taxonomy): Bacteria > Pseudomonadati > Pseudomonadota > Gammaproteobacteria > Pseudomonadales > Pseudomonadaceae > Pseudomonas > Pseudomonas sp. ES4. The sequence continues at coordinate 283,137 of NZ_JBOBDO010000002.1, forward strand.
GCCGCTCGTGCAATTCCATGGTGGCTTTGAACAACAGGAACACACCACCGAACAGCATGATCAGGTCGCGGCCGGAGAAGCTCTTGTCGAACACCTCGAACAGCGGCTGAGTCAGCGTCACCAGCCAAGAAATACTCGCCAGCAGGCCCAGGCGCATCAGCAACGCCAGGGACAAACCGATGATCCGCGCACGGTCGCGCTGCTCGGGCGGCAGTTTGTCGGCGAGGATGGCGATAAACACCAGGTTGTCGATGCCCAGCACCAGCTCCAGCACAATCAACGTCAACAGGCCCAGCCACGCGGTGGGGTCAGCTATCCATTCCATAAAAACGTCTCGATCTCTTCAGTGAATTCAGAATGCCGGGCACGGCAAGGCGCGGCGCGAAAGCCGTGGAACTGCAATGTCAAAAGTCTTCAGAAGTCGAAAGACTGGGTGTTTCGCGTGCATCAAGACCGCGCAGTCGCGCGAGGAGAAAGGATAACCGGGAGGCTCCAAGAGGGTGTTCATGCAGGTCCTGAAAGGAAAAAGGCCTTGGAGCGTACAGGCGAAAGCGACATTTCCTACAGCTGGAAATCATTACAAAATCTGTAATCAGCGATTTTTGACCTGTTCGATATACCTCGCCACTGCCGGTGATTTTTCGAACCGCCGATAAATCAACGACAACCACGAGCTCGCCTCGCAACCCTTGATTGCCCGGTACAACACCCCGGGCAAACCCACATGCCCCACCACTGATTCGGGCACCACCGCAACGCCCTGCCCCAACGACACCAACGCAATCACCGCCACCAGCCCGCCCGGTTGCGCCCCCAGTTTCGGTGCAAATCCGCCCTCGGCGGCGACTTGCAAGGTGCCGCTGATTTGCTCCGGCAGGATGAATGTCTCGTTCTGCAAATGTTCCGGGCCAATTTCTGGCAGTCGGCACAGCCAGGACTCGGCCGGAAGCGCCAACACAAAGCCTTCTGCGTCCAGGCGAATGGCTTCCAGGCCCTCTGGCAAGGTCATGGGTGAGCGGACATAGCCAATATCGAAACGCCCCTCGAGCACCATCATCGGCAATGACGCCATGGGACTTTCCCGTACGTTCAGGCTGACGTCAGGACACTCGCGGCCGAAAGCTTGCACCTGTTTCTGCAGCACGCCCGAATACACCGCCGACGCCACGTAACCCAGTTCGATATGGCCAATATCCCCGCGCCCGGCGCGCTGGGCGTTGTACTGAGCGTATTCGAATTGCCGCACCGTCGCCTCGGCCTCGATCAGCAGCGCGGCGCCGGCCTCGGTCAGGCTGACTTCACGTGTCTGGCGCACGAACAATCGCGTGCCGAGTTCGTTCTCCATGTCCTGGATCTGTCGAGTCAAGGTCGGCGGTGCGATGCCGAGTTGTTCGGCGGCGCGGGTGAAGTTGCCTTGCCGGGCAACGGCCAGAAAATAGCGGAAATGGCGAATATCCATCGGTGCGTTAGCTCAAAGGTAATGAAGTGACAAGGCGTACCTAACAAGGACGGTAGCAACCGGCGATAAGCTGCACTGACTTTTACAGTAGAGAAACGCTGCCATGCCCGTCAAACCCAAGGTGAGCCCGCGCCTGACATTACTCACAGCCTCAGGCGTTTGCTCGCTGATCGTTCTCGACACCAACATCGTCGCCGTTACCCTGCCTGCGATCGCCCGCGACCTGGGCGCAAACTTCGCCGACATCGAATGGGTGGTCAGCGCTTACATGCTGGCCTTCGCGGCCCTTTTGTTGCCGGCTGGCAGCATCGCCGACCGCTTTGGTCGGCAGAAAACCCTGCTCTGCGGGTTGGCCATTTTCATTCTCGCGTCCATTGGTTGCGGTGCCGCGCCCAACGCGCTGTTCCTCGACATCGCCCGGGCGATCAAGGGTGTCGGCGCGGCCTTGCTGCTGACCTCGGCCCTCGCCTCCATCGGCCACACCTTTCACGACGAAGTGGAACGGGCCAGGGCCTGGGCATTCTGGGGCGCATGCATGGGAGTGGCGATGACCGCTGCGCCGACAGTCGGCGGGCTGATCACCGAATACCTGGGCTGGCGCTGGATTTTCTACCTTAACCTGCCCGTCGGATTGTTCCTGATGGTGATGGTCTGGCGTGCCGTGCCAGAGTCCCGCGACACTCAGTCCGCACGCCTCGATCCCTGGGGCAGCCTGGCGTTCAGTGCCAGTTTGCTGTGCCTGATCTGGGGGCTGATCGAGGCAAACCGGATTGGCTGGAGCAACCCGCTGACCTACGCTCGGCTGATCGGCGGCGCCTTGTTGCTGGGGCTGTTCGTGGTGATTGAACGGATGCAGCGGCGGCCGATGGTCGACCTGCAACTGTATTGGGCATGTTTGCCTATGCCGGTTGCGCCCAGGTGATGATGACCTTGCTGCCGTTCTACCTGCAAAACGGCCTGGGCTTCTCGGCCATCGCTTCAGGGTTGGGGATGTTGCCGTTTGCCCTGACCATGCTGATTTGCCCGCGCATCGGTATACGTCTGGCGAGTCGATTTGCCCCCGCCACGTTGATGGCCGCCGGTTTGACCCTGGTCGGCAGCGGCAATCTGCTAAGTGCCTGGGCGGTCAGTAGTGGCGGCTACCTGCCCTTCGCCCTGGCGATTGCCGTGACGGGTGCCGGTGCCGGGCTGCTCAATGGCGATACGCAGAAGAACATCATGGCCTGCGTGCCACGGGAGCGTACCGGTATGGCTTCAGGCATGAGCACCACCATGCGTTTCAGCGCAATCGTGCTGGCCATTGGCGTGTTCGGTGCATTGCTGTCCAGTCACACCGAACTATTGCTGCGTACGAGCCTGACAGCACAAGGTGCGCAATGGCTCGGCCAAACCCAAGACATCGCCTCGCGGGTAGTGGCCGGTGACATGACGGCGGCGATGGGCCTGTTACCGGAAACCGCGCGCACGGTGGTCGAACCGTTGGCCCGGCAAGCCTTCGTCGGTGGCTTCAGTCTGTTGCTGTGGGTCGCGGGGTTGTTGGCATTACTGGGGGCGCTGGTGGTGGGCACGCTGATGCGCAATCCCATTCCCACCCACTCAACTGCGCCAATTCACCAACCTTCATCCCGGCCTCATTTGCGCGCTTGACATTAAAGTTAACTTTAAGCTTAGCCTCTGCTCATCACTGATGAGGAGTCAAAGTATGTCGCCCTTCCAAATGTTGAATTTGCCCAACGGCCAGACCATCGGCAACCGCATCGCCAAAGCCGCGATGGAAGAGAACCTTGCCGACAGCGGGCAGGCCCCTGCGCAGGCCTTGTTCCGGCTGTATCAGGCGTGGGCCGAAGGCGAAGCTGGCCTGTTGCTGACCGGCAACGTGATGATTGACCGCCGCGCCATGACCGGCCCCGGTGGTGTGGTGCTCGAAGATGAGCGGCACCTGGAACGCTTTCGCCAATGGGCCACTATTGGTCGGGCCGGTGGCGCGCAGTTCTGGATGCAGCTCAATCATCCTGGCCGTCAGACCATGGCCAACCTCGGCCAGCAAGCGTGGGCGCCATCCGCAGTGGCACTGGATCTGGGTGGGTTCTCGAAGATGTTTGCCGAGCCCAAGCCCATGAGCGAGCACGACATCGAAGAGGTCATCCAACGCTTCGCCACCAGCGCTGCCCTGGCGGAAAAGGCCGGGTTCACCGGGGTGCAGGTTCATGCCGCACACGGTTATCTGATCAGCCAGTTCCTCTCGCCCTTGACCAACCGCCGAACCGATCGCTGGGGTGGTTCCCTGGAAAATCGCGCGCGTTTGTTGTTGGCGGTGGTCAGCGCCGTGCGCAAGTCTGTATCGCCGCAGTTTTGCGTGGCGGTGAAGCTCAATTCCGCGGATTTCCAGCGCGGCGGTTTCGACGCAGACGATGCCCGGCAGGTGATCCAGTGGCTCAACGATCAATCGATCGATCTGCTGGAACTTTCCGGCGGCAGCTACGAAGCACCGGCCATGCAAGGCGAGGCCCGGGATGGTCGGACCCTGGCGCGTGAGGCGTACTTTCTGGAGATGGCCGGGGAATTGGCCCGGGTGGCGAATATGCCGGTGATGGTGACCGGCGGGATTCGACGCCTGGCGATCGTCGAACAGGTGCTCGACAGCGGCATCGCCATGGCCGGAATCGGCACAGCGCTGGCGATTGAACCGCAACTGGTCAAACGCTGGCGCGAAGGTCAGAACAGCCACCCGCAACTGCCGCCGATTCGCTGGAAGCGCAAACCCCTGGCAGCCCTGGCGAGCATGGCCGTCGTGAAATTCCAGCTCGATCGCCTGAGCCGTGGACGCAAGACCCGCCCTGATGTTTCGGCGCTATGGGCGTTGATTCTCGACCGCGTGTACATCGCCCGGCGGACTCGCCAGTACCGGCAGGCGATGGAAATGAAGTAATCCAATGTAGGAGCGAGCCTGCTCGCGATAGCGCCCCATCAGTCAAAAATTGATATCGCCTGACACACCGCTATCGCGAGCAGGCTCACTCCCACAAGGGCGGCGTTTGCGCTGCGAGGGTGTTTACCGTCCGGAAAAACGCAATCGGGAGACCTGGCGAAAATCGCCTCCAAATGTAGGAGCGAGCCTGCTCGCGATAGCGCCCGACCAGTCAAATCTGATGTCCCCTGATACACCGCTATCGCGAGCAGGCTCACTCCCACAAGGGCGGCGTTTGCGCTGCGAGTGTGTTTACCGTCCGGAAAAACGCAATCGGGAGAGCTGGCGTAAATCCCCGTCGAGGTAATAGTCATCGGTCCAGCTGTCATCCGCCGCCAACGGATGGACCTGCTTGAGCGCGAGTTTTCTGGCGAAGTAGCGAAAGCGGTAATGCTCGTAGAACCGCAGCAGTTCCAGGCCATAACGGTCTGCCAGGTCGGTATCACCGCGAATGATCAGGTAGTTCTCGTCATTGCCATTGCTGGCCGCGGCACTGAGGTTATGGCTGCCGCTGATGATCGTCGGCGCATCGCTGGTGAAGTCCGTGACCACGGCTTTGGTGTGCACCAGCAGGTTGCCCTTCTGGCCTTTCATGTTCTCTCGAAGCCAGCCTTCCAGCCCGGTGTTGAGCAGCGCGGTGGCAGCGAATTCGGCGCTGCGGTCGGCGTGGAAACCGGTGATGCGGCTGGCGGTGTTTTGCAGGCCGTAACGCAAAATGTCGTCGTGGGGCAAGCCGAGCAAAGCGTTCAGGATGTCGTCGGGCAAGGCGAACGCGGTGACGAACAGCACGTCTTTTTTTGCAGCGTTGATGATCTCGACAAACGCTTGCAGGTCCCCTTTGCCCGAGCGGGGTGAGAAACCGGTGAACATCGGCTGCAGCGAATCCATCGGGTTGTTTTGCGTAAGCCAGTTTCGGGTGGCACCGACATCCGCAGGGTTAGCCCAGACCTGCTCGAAGGTGTGCAGATAGCGGGTGCCGACGCGTGTGTCGTCCAGCACATGCACCACGTTGGCCTGGCGGTAAACGCCGTTGGGCGTGAAGTTGGTGCTGCCGCAAAGCACCGCTTCGGGCTGACGCTGTCCCGCTGCGTCGAGCCGGCTCAGCACCATGAACTTGTTATGGAAGATGTTATGGGTGACCCGTCCGCGTTTGTTCTGTGCCGGGATTTTCTCCAGGCTGGCCTCGTTCATGGCGGTGTCCTCATCGCCCGGCTGGGCGTGATAAAGCACGCGAACGTTCACCCCACGTTCGAACGCGGCATTGACCGCATCGACGATGGCCTGCAATTCATACTCGTAGATGGCAATGTCCAGCGCCCACTGGCCATCCACCGCACGCTCGATAAACCCCAGCAAACGCCCGAGCAAACCGTTTTCCAGCCATTGCCGCGGGGCATCCGGCCAGGCTTCGATGGGCAGGTTCTTGTTGGCGCTGATCAGCGCGTCGAGCTCGGGAAACTTGCGCTGGAACGCCTGGCTGGCCGCCACTGCGCGATTGAAGATGACACTTTGGTTGTTCGGTTGACCATTGTCGGAGGTGACCGTCACTTCCAGAAATTCACCCAGTTGCGGCGCATCAACGCTGCCATAGGCCAGGTGGATTCGGTAATGGATCGTCATCCCCGGATTGACCGCGTAATCGGCCCAGCGAAATTTCTGTAATGGCGCGATATCGCTGGGGGTGGCGTGAAACTGGGGAAAGGTATGCGCCTTGCCGGGGAAGGTCAGGCTGTTGAACAGGAACAGCCAGGGTTTGGCGCCTTGCTGCTTTTCGATGGCGAACCCCAAGAGGCCTTTGCGCCGGTGTTCGGCCAGGTCCATGGCCAACAGCACGCCATTGGTGCCGGCGTAGGCTTTGACACGAAAATCGTCCTGAAGGTTGGCGGCTAGAACGCGCATGACTCACTCCTGTGAAGATCTTTTCGGATCACTCCATATCATCGATATGTCGATATTCGGCCTGTAACTCGGCAGCCATCACCTTAGCCCGCCCAAGCCGGATCGGCCCGCGTTCGATGTCGATCAGCAGCCCCTGACAATCAAGCGCCGGCAACATCGACCAGTCCTTCAACCGGCCATCGGTCACCAGCAACAAGCGCTGCCGTTCCGCCGGAAAACGTTTCTGCCTGACCGCCAGCCAGCGCCCCGCCTCACCCAGCGCCGCCAGCAACGGCGTACCCCCGCCGGCTCCCAGCCCATCTAACCAATTGCGCAAACCCGCGGAAGCTTTCAACCCTTGCACTTGCCATTTCGGCACATGTCCACTGGCCGTGAGCAACGCCAGACGTACACGCTGCCGATAGGCATCGTCGAACAATTGCGCGAGCAAGCCCTTGGCATCGCTCAACGCCTGATGGCGGCGAGTTGAAGCCGAGGCATCAACGATCACCAGCCACAGTTCGTGGGGCGAGCGAGTGCGCAGGTGAAACAAGACATCGTCGCGTTGACGCGGACGACCGTTCAGCAAGGTGCCGGGCCAATTGATCGAGCCGCTGCGCGCTGCGTGACGTTTACCCTGTTTGCCGTTGTCCAGCCGTCCGGCCCGGGGTCTGGCATTCGCCCCCGCGTCAGATCGAGGGCGAATGCCTAGGGCTTTTTTGGCCAGCTCGGCACGTCACGTCGGGCACCCACCGGGAGCGCCTGAGCGGGCATTTCACCCCATTGGCCCTGGCCTTCGCTCGGGTTGGAATGTTGCGTAGAGGGCGGCTGATTTTGTTGCGGCGCCGGTGGCGATGACTCGCGACGGCGATGGCGCAAGGCAAACTCGGCAACGGCGTCGATGTCTTCCTCGGCGATGGCACTCGCCCCGCGCCACGCGGCGTGGGCCCGTGCCGCGCGCAACCAGACCAGGTCGGCGCGCAAGCCGTCGACCCCGGCGGCAAAGCAGCGCTCGGTAATATGCGCCAGCGCAAGATCGTCGAGCGGGATGCTGGCCAGCGTGCTGCGTGCTTTCTGGCAACGTTCGCGTAGCGACTGCTGTTGGTGTTCCCATTCGGCGCAGAAGCTGTGGGGATCGCTGTCGAAATCCAGCCGCCGCCGGATGATCTGGCCGCGCTCGACCGGTGCTGTGTGACCGCTGAGGGCGACGTTCAGGCCAAAACGATCGAGCAGTTGCGGACGCAGCTCACCCTCTTCCGGGTTCATGGTGCCGATCAGCACGAACTTCGCCGAATGCCGATGGGAAATGCCGTCGCGCTCGATCAGGTTGGTGCCGCTGGCGGCCACGTCCAGCAGCAGGTCCACCAGGTGATCGGGCAATAAATTGACCTCATCAACATAGAGCACGCCGCCGTCGGCCTTGGCCAGTACACCGGGGGAAAACTGTGCACGACCCTCGCTCAGGGCGGCGTCCAGGTCGAGGGTGCCGACCAGTCGTTCTTCGGTGGCGCCAAGCGGCAAGGTGACGAATTGGCCGCTGGCGAGCAAGTCCGCCAGGCCACGGGCCAGCGTTGACTTGGCCATGCCGCGGGGGCCTTCGATGAGCACGCCGCCGATTTTCGGGTCGATGGCGGTCAGGTAGAGGGCGAGTTTCAGATCGTCGGCGCCGACCACGGCGGAAAGCGGGAAATGGGGGGTGTCGGTCATGTCGGGTCTCGTTTGTGGTCGGTAATGTGATCGTTCCCACGCTCTGCGTGGGAATGCAGCCCGGGACGCTCTGCGTCCCAAGAGCCGAACGCGGAGCGTCCGTTGAGGCATTCCCACGCGGAGCGTGGGAACGATCCGGCTAACTGTCTTCTTCGATGTCCAGCAACAAATTCTCCAGCGCCTCGCGATACTCGCCAGGCGCCTTCCACATCCCCCGCTGCTGCGCCTCCAGCATCCGCTCGGTCATGTCACGCAACGCATGCGGATTATGCTCACGAACAAAATCCCGGGTCGCGGGGTCCAGCAAATACGCATCCGCCAGTAACGCGTACTGGTGATCGTCGATCAGCTGCGTGGTAGCGTCGAAGGCAAACAGGTTATCGACCGTCGCCGCCAGTTCAAACGCGCCTTTATAGCCGTGGCGCTTCACGCCGTCTATCCACTTCGGATTGGCTGCCCGCGAGCGAATCACCCGGTTCAGCTCTTCCTTCAACGTGCGGATCTTCGGCAGGTCCGGCTGACTGTGATCGCCATGGTAACTGGCCGCCGCTTCACCGCTGAGGCTTTCCACCGCCGCGAGCATGCCGCCCTGGAACTGGTAGTAGTCGTTGGAATCGAGCAAGTCGTGTTCGCGGTTGTCCTGGTTTTGCAGCACAGCCTGAACCTGGCTCAAGCGCTGAGCGAACTGCGCTCGCGCCGCGGTGCCTTCGTCAGAACCGCCGTAAGCGTAGCCGCCCCAGTTCAGATATACCTCGGCCAGGTCGTCGCGGCTTTGCCACAGACGACCATCGATGGCGCCCTGCACGCCCGCGCCGTAAGCACCGGGTTTGGCACCAAAGATGCGCCAACCGGCCTGACGCTTGGCTGCCTCTTCATCCAGCCCCGATTGCATTAACGCTTCGCGCTCGGCACGCACCTTGGCGGCCAAGGGGTTGAGGTCGTCCGGCTCATCGAGGGCGGCGACCGCTTGCACGGCGGCGTCGAACAGGCGGATCAGGTTGGCAAAGGCATCGCGGAAGAATCCGGAGACGCGCAAGGTCACGTCCACGCGCGGACGGTCAAGCAGACTCAGCGGCAGAATCTCGAAGTCGTCGACCCGTTGACTGCCGGTGGCCCAGACCGGCCGCACGCCCATCAGCGCCATGGCCTGGGCGATGTCGTCGCCTCCGGTGCGCATGGTCGCGGTGCCCCACACCGACAGGCCGAGCTGGCGCAGGTGATCGCCGTGGTCTTGCAGGTGTCGCTCAAGAATCAGGTTGGCCGACTGGAAACCGATACGCCATGCGGTGGTGGTCGGCAGGTTACGCACGTCCACCGAATAGAAGTTGCGCCCGGTCGGCAGCACGTCGAGCCGTCCGCGACTCGGCGCACCGCTGGGGCCGGCCGGCACGAAGCGGCCGCTGAGGGCGTCGAGCAGACCGCGCATTTCCGCCGGACCGCAGGCGTCCAGCCGTGGCGCGACGACTTCGCGCAGGTTGTCGATGATCGCGCTCACGTCAGACCAACCTACCTCCTGTGGGAGCGGGCCTGCTCGCGATAGCGGTGGGTCAGTCATATCAATGTTAGCTGTCACACCGATATCGCGAGCAGGCTCGCTCCCACAGGGGTCGGGTTTGGCTTGAGGTTGGTTCACCGTTTGGGAGATCAGATGAGCGGCGAACAGTTCCAGACGTTCGCGGGTATCACCGGCTGTGCGCCAGACTTCATCGGTGAGGGTTTGCAGTTCAATCGGACGTGGCCCGGTCCAAGGTTCGGCGAGCGCACAATCCAGCGGATCGAAGCCCAGCGTGAACGCCTTGGCCAAGGCCCGCAGCAGACTCGATTGCGCACCGCGCCCATCGCCTCGCGGAATGCGCAATAACGCCAGCAAGGTGTCGATGCGCAGGCGCCCGGTCGGCGACTCGCCAAACACATGCAGACCGTCGCGGATCTGTGACTCTTTCAAGTCGCACAAATAGGTGTCCAGACGCGGCAACCAGATCGCCGCATCGGCCTCGCTGTCGAGTTTTTCGTCCAGTTGCAGTTCGCGGTCGATGTGCGTCTCGCGCACCAGTTGCAGGATGTCGCGCTGCAATTCCCGGGCACGGCGCGGATCGAGCATTTGCGCTTCGTAATACTCGTCGGCGAGTAGTTCGAGGTTGCGCAACGGGCCGTACGTTTCGGCGCGGGTCAGCGGCGGCATCAGGTGGTCGATGATCACCGCTTGCGTACGGCGCTTGGCTTGGGCGCCCTCGCCCGGGTCGTTGACGATAAATGGATAGATGTTCGGCAGCGGACCGAGCAGCGCATCCGGCCAGCAATGCTCCGACAGCCCGACGCCTTTGCCCGGCAACCACTCGAGGTTGCCGTGCTTGCCGACGTGGATCACGCCGTGGGCGCCGTAGGTGTTGCGCAACCAGAAATAGAACGCGAGGTAACCGTGCGGAGGCACCAGGTCCGGGTCGTGATACACCGCGCTCGGATCGACCTGATACCCCCGCGCCGGTTGAATCCCGACGAAGGTCAGGCCAAAGCGCAGCCCGGCGATCATCATTCGCCCGCCACGGAACATCGGGTCGCTTTGCGGCAAGCCCCAACGTTCCAGCACCGCTTGGCGATTGGATTCGGGCAAGGCGTCGAACATCAGGTTGTAGTCGTCCAGCGCGAGGCTTTGCATACACGGGCGCTGGTCGAGGGTGTCGAGGTCATTGCTGACGCCGCCGAGTAATTGCTGGATCAACGCGGTGCCGCTATCAGGCAACTCGGCCGGCAGCGGATAACCTTCTTTATGCAGCGCACGCAGGATGTTCAGCGCCGCGGCCGGAGTGTCGAGGCCGACACCATTGCCGATGCGCCCGTCGCGGGTCGGGTAGTTGGCGAGGATCAGGGCGATGCGTTTTTCAGCGTTGGGCACTCGCGCCAGATCAATCCAGCGTCGCGCCAGCTCAGCGACAAAATCCATGCGCGCAGGTGCAGGTCGATAGCAGACCACATCGGATTGACTACGCTCGCTGCGCCAGGCCAGGTCCTTGAAGCTGATCGGCCGGCTGATGATCCGCCCGTCCAGCTCCGGCAGTGCGATGTGCATCGCCAAGTCGCGGGGACCGAGGCCTTGTTCGCTGGCGCGCCAACCGGGTTCATTGTCTTGGGCGCAGATCGCCTGGATCACTGGAATGTTGCGGCGAAACGGTCGCAGATGCGGCGCTTCGGGGCTGGATTGGGCGAAACCGGTGGTGTTGAGAATGACGCCGGCCTCGACTTCATCCAGCCAGTCCTCGACCACCGTCAGGCAGCCGGGTTCCTTCAAACTGGCCACAGCAATTGGCAACGGGTTCAACCCCGCCGCCTGCAAACGCTGGCAGAAAACATCGATGAAACCGGTGTTGGCCGCCTGCAAATGCGAGCGGTAGAACAGCACCGCCGCCACCGGTTGACCGGCCTGCCAGTCGGCTTGCCAATCCTTCAGTTCAGCGGGGCTTTTGTGCGGGTGGTAAATCGCTGTGCGCGGCAGGGTTTGCGGCTCGGCCCAGGCGTAGTCGCGATCCAGCCAGCGATTGGCAAGGCAACGGAAAAAATCCAGGGCATTGCCCATGCCGCCCTGACGCAGAAACTGCCAGAGTCGGTCGCGGTCTTGCGCGTCCACCGTGCTCAGGTCGCTGAGTTCCGGGTCCGGGCGGTCATCGCCGGGCACCAGAATCAGCTGTACACCGCGCTCCGACAGTTGCACCAGACGCTCGACGCCGTAACGCCAATAGGCGATGCCGCCGTGCAGCGAGATCAGAATCACCTTGGCGTGGCGCAGCACTTCGTCGACATACAAGTCGACCGAGGCGTGATTCTGCACCTGCATCGGGTTGGCCAGGCGCACGCTGGGGTAATCGTCGGGCAACTGCTGCGCGGCTTCGGCGAGCAGCGCCAGGCTAGAGTCGCCGCTGCACAGGATCACCAGCTCGGCGGGGGTTTGTCCAAGGTCGGCAATGTTGTCATCCGACACGAAACCGCCGGGCTGGGTCCTGAGCAGGTGCATGGCTTAAACGCTGAGCGCAGCGCGCAATTGCGCTTCAAGCAAAGTGGCGTCCAGCTTCTGGCCGATCAATACCAGACGCGTGGTACGCGCTTCGTCGGCGCCCCACTGACGGTCGAAATGCTTGTCGAAACGCGTGCCCACGCCCTGGATCAGCAGGCGCATCGGCTTGTTCGGAATCGCCGCGAAACCTTTGACGCGCAAAATGCCGTGCTGGACCACCAGTTGAGTCAGCGCGTCCAGCAGCAGGCTTTCGTCGGCTTGCGGCAGTTCGATGGAGATGGAGTCGAATGCGTCGTGGTCATGCTCATCGTGATGGCCGTCTTCATCTTCATGGTGGTGATCGTGATGGCTGTGACGGCTGTCGATGTGTTCTTCGGAACCGGCGCCGAGGCCGATCAGCACGTCCAGTGGCACGCGACCGCTGCTGGCTTCGATGACTTTCACCGCTGGCGGCAGTTCTTCAGCGACTTCCAGGCGTACGCGGGCCAGGTCTTCAGGGCTGATCAGGTCGGCCTTGTTGAGGATCACCAGGTCGGCGCTGGCCAGTTGGTCGGCGAACAGTTCGTGCAGCGGCGATTCGTGGTCCAGGTTCGGGTCGAGTTTGCGCTGGGCATCGACCTGGTCCGGAAACGCCGCGAAGGTGCCGGCAGCGACCGCTGGGCTGTCGACCACGGTGATCACCGCGTCAACGGTGCAGGCGCTACGGATTTCCGGCCACTGGAAGGCTTGCACCAGCGGTTTTGGCAGGGCCAGGCCCGAGGTTTCAATGAGGATATGGTCTAGGTCGCCGCGACGGGCGACCAGTTCGCGCATCACCGGGAAGAATTCTTCCTGAACGGTGCAGCACAGGCAGCCGTTGGCCAGTTCGTAAACGCGGCCGTTGGCTTCTTCTTCAGTGCAACCGATGGAGCACTGCTTGAGGATTTCGCCGTCGATGCCCAGCTCGCCGAACTCGTTGACGATCACCGCAATGCGACGGCCCTGAGCGTTGTCGAGCATGTGCCGCAGCAACGTGGTTTTGCCCGAGCCGAGGAAGCCGGTAACGATGGTGACGGGGAGTTTGGCCAGTGTTTTCATCGGATGCCCTTTGGCAAGGTGGCGGGCATACGGGACGACAATCGCAGCGGCGGATGCACGCGCGCAAGAGTTCCGCCACCGGATCACCCCGCCCGGTTGTAGTGAGAATCTGTTTCGAGGCAGGTCTCCTGGCTGACGGTGTGCCGGCTTGTGGGCCTGGCATTCGCTGCGCCTTCCCGCGACCCCGTTGCACAGGGTTTGCAGTGGCGTGGCAGCGAACAGCACCGTTCACAGTTGCGGGGGCAGCCGCGGCATCGACCGCGTTCCCTTCTTAGCTTCGGCAGACACCGAAGAACCTCGAAAGCGCAAGGCTACGCATCGTGTGGGGGCGGGTCAATGTTGACCTGAATTCTGTGGTGCCCCCTTTGATGATCGTTCCCACGCTCTGCGTGGGAATGCCTCAACGGACGCTCCGCGTTCGGCTGTGAAAGGGACGCGGAGCGTCCCGGGCTGCATTCCCACGCAGAGCGTGGGAACGATCAACTCAAACGAGAACCCTTGCCAATTGACGCCCAACCCCCGCCCATGCTCTCCTACACGCCTTGTTACGGGTGCCCTTCACAGGGTGAAACGGGAAACCGGTGAATCATGTGCTTTACTCTAAAGCCATGTCAGTCCGGTGCTGCCCCCGCAACGGTAAGCGAGCGAAGCGTCAGATCCACTGTGCCAGCAGTTCGGCATGGGAAGGTGATGCTTGCAGGTCAAGGCGAAAGCCAGTGCCCCTCGTGAGCCCGGAGACCGGCCCGCAACACAAAGTGACCATTACGATCACTGAATAACAAACCCGCGGTGGGCGGGCGCTGTTTGAACCTCTGCGTGCCCGACTCGCAGGGGTCTTCCATGCGCTCTATATCACCCCGCTGACAGACCAGAGGGAAGCGCCATGTCGATCATCAGCAGCACCGGCAGCAACACCGATAAGAGCACCGCCAGCACCACCCATACCCTGACCCAACGCCTGACCGCCGCCGTATGCGCGTCGATCCTGGGTGCCAGCCTTGTGTATTTCGCCGGTTTCTCGCACATCGAAGCGGTGCACAATGCCGCGCACGATACCCGCCACAGCTCTGCATTTCCGTGCCATTGAGACCTGCTGACATGATCAAGCGTATTGCGCAAACCGCAGGGTTCACCGGGCTGCTGGCCGCCCTGTTGCTGACCCTGCTGCAAAGCTTCTGGGTGGCTCCGTTGATTTTGCAGGCCGAGACTTACGAAAAATCCGAGCCCGCCGCGGTTGAAGTTCACGAACACGCCGCAGGTGCTGTCGCCGCTCACACCCACGATGCCGAGGCCTGGGAACCGGCAGACGGCTGGCAGCGCGTGCTGTCCACCACCGGCGGCAACCTGGTGATAGCGGTCGGTTTCGCCCTGATGCTGGCCGGTCTCTACACCTTGCGCGCACCGACCAAAACCTCCCAGGGCCTGCTTTGGGGCCTGGCCGGTTATGCCACGTTCGTACTGGCACCGACCCTCGGTCTGCCACCCGAACTGCCGGGCACTGCCGCCGCTGATTTGGCGCAACGACAGGTCTGGTGGATCGGCACGGCGGCCTCCACAGCAGTCGGCATTGCATTGATCGTGTTCAGCCGTCACTGGCTGATGAAAGTGCTCGGCGTGGCAATCCTGGCCGTTCCTCACGTGATCGGCGCACCACAACCGGAAGTTCACTCGATGCTGGCTCCACAAGCCCTGGAAGCTCAGTTCAAAATCGCTTCGCAGCTGACCAACGTGGCATTCTGGCTGGCCCTGGGCCTGATCAGTGCCTGGTTGTTCCGCCGCAAAAGCGATGGTCAGTACCACGCATGAGTGAGATCAGCACAGCGCCGACTTTAGTGGTCGGCCTGGGCTGCCAGCGCGGCTGCCCCGTCAGCACGTTGCGGGCGCTGCTCGATCAGGCATTGCAGGCTCATAAGATCGAACTTCACCAAATCAAGGCCCTGGCCAGCATCGACCTGAAGCGCGAAGAACCTGGCTTGATCGAATTGGCCGAACAACTTGCGTTGCCGTTGCAGTATTTCAGCTGCGAACAATTGGCTGTCTATCAACCGCAACTCAGCCACCGCTCCGACATCGCGTTCGAACGCACCGGCTGCTACGGCGTAGCGGAAAGTGCCGCCCTGGCCCTGGCTGAACACCTGGCCCAGGCACCGGCAAAACTGCTGATTTCGCGACAAAAATTTGCCCAGGCCACCTTGGCATTGGCCGGCGCTGCCTGAAATCTTCGATAATCCCCGTCTCGATCATGAGCAATCTTCATCTGAAGCCTTGCCCAGCCCCTTTTTTCACAGGAACCGACGATGACCGTCTACTTCATTGGCGCAGGTCCCGGCGACCCGGAACTGATCACCGTCAAAGGCCAACGGCTGATTCGCAGCTGCCCGGTGATCATCTATGCCGGCTCCCTGGTGCCCGCCGCCGTGCTGGAAGGCCATTGCGCCGAACAGGTGGTCAACAGCGCCGAACTGCACCTGGAACAGATCATCGAGCTGATCAAATCCGCCCACGCCAAGGGCCAGGACGTGGCCAGGGTGCACTCCGGCGATCCGAGTCTTTATGGTGCGATTGGCGAGCAGATCCGCTACCTGCGCGAACTCGACATCCCGTTTGAAATCATTCCCGGCGTCACGGCCACGGCGGCCTGCGCGGCACTGTTGGGTGCGGAACTGACGTTACCCGACGTATCGCAAAGCGTGATCCTGACCCGTTATGCCGACAAAACCGTGATGCCCGCTGGCGAAGAGCTTGGCAGCCTGGCGCAGCACGGGGCGACGATGGCGATTCATCTGGGGGTCAATCATCTGGAGAAGATCCTGGCCGAATTGCTGCCGCATTACGGCGCGGATTGCCCGATCGCGGTGATTCACCGGGCGACCTGGCCGGATCAGGATTGGGTGGTGGGGACGTTGGCGGACATTGCCGCGAAGGTTGAAGCCAAGGGGTTTCGGCGCACGGCGTTGATTCTGGTGGGTCGGGTTTTGGGTAGCGATCACTTCAGTGAGTCGTCGCTGTATCGCGCGGGGCATGCGCATCTCTACAGACCCTGAAGTACTTGTGGCGAGGGAGCTTGCTCCCGCTGGACCGCAGAGCGGTCCCAACATCAGCCAACGCATTCATCACGGGAAAATGCATTAGCTGCTTTGCGATTGCTTCGCAATCGAGCGGGAGCAAGCTCCCTCGCCACAGCGCCGTTTTTTTATGTCTGCAGCGAACACCTTACTTAGTAGTAGGCGTTTTCTTTCTGCGTGTGGTCGGTGACGTCACGAACGCCCTTGAGCTCGGGAATGCGCTCGAGCAAGGTGCGCTCGATACCTTCGCGAAGGGTGACGTCTGCCTGGCCGCAGCCCTGGCAACCGCCGCCGAACTTCAGCACGGCGATGCCGTCTTCGACCACATCGATCAGGCTGACCTGACCGCCGTGGCTGGCCAGCCCCGGGTTGATCTCGGTTTGCAGGTAATAGTTGATACGCTCGTTGATCGGGCTGTCAGCGTTGACCATCGGTACTTTGGCGTTTGGCGCCTTGATGGTGAGCTGGCCGCCCATACGGTCGGTGGCGTAGTCGACAACCGCATCGTCCAGGAACGCTTCGCTGAACGAGTCGATGTAAGCGGTGAAGCTTTTGAGCCCCAGCGCCGTGTCTTCGGGTTTTTCTTCGCCCGGCTTGCAATATGCAATGCAGGTTTCGGCGTATTGGGTGCCAGGCTGGGTGATAAAGACGCGGATGCCGATGCCTGGGGTGTTCTGCTTGGAGAGCAGATCAGCCAGATAATCGTGGGCGGCGTCGGTAATGGTAATAGCGGTCATGGAAACTCCTCGCAGGCTTGGGCGCAGTTTACGCCAATCAACGCGCCGTACAAAGTCCTAGTATTTTTGTCGGGAAAGCACACTGCATCACAGACACCTCAGAGATTCTGATAGCGGTTCATGTCCAGCACGCCCTCTTCCACCGGATCGGTCTCGTGGACGTACCGGTTCAGGTCATGAAAGTAGAACCAGAATTGCGGATGGCTGCGGCGAATCCCCCAGCGCTCGACGATTTTCTCGAAGCGATTGGCGTCCTTGGCGTTTTCCATCTCGTCCACGAACTCAGGCACTTGCTCGGCCGGGATGTTGAATATGAAGTTCGGATAGCTGCTGAGCACGCCCGGGTAAATAGTCGCGGTGTCGAGCCCAGGCTGATACCGCAGCGATTCACCGATCAGGAACGCAACGTTGCTGTGCGCGCGGTTGCGCAGCAGGCTGTAGACCTCACGCTTGCCGCTCGCGGTTTCGATGCGCAGCAGGGTCGCTTCCGGCAGTTGATCGATAACCTTCAGCCCGGCCGCCGGACGCGAAGTCAGGCGACTCAACGCCTGTTCGGCACTCTGCAAGACCGGGTCGATGTTCGGCCGTGAGCAATAAGCGCCAGTACAACGGTTGATCGGGTCCGGCCTGGCGTTGAGGTCGCCGTAGCGGGCCAGCAATTGCTGGGCGAAATCGCGTTTCGGGTCCTTTTCGTCCAGCACCAGCGCTGTCTTTTTGTCGTTATCGATGGCCTCGTAATTCAGCCACATCTTGAATTTGCCGCCGCTCTGGTACCAGTCGTCGAGGTAGTCGTCGCGCGAATCGGCCGGCATCAGGCGCAGGAAGTTCTGCTCGGCGCCGTTGCGGATCAGGTCGAAATACAGGCGGGTCTGGGCTTGATGGGAGACGTTGCCGAACACGTCGAAGTTGACCGCCAACTGATAATACGTGCGCTCCAGCAGCGGGAAGTCGAACAGCCACATCGTTTGCGGCACGTCACCGATCAGGCCTTTGTTCACCGAGGCACTGTCGAAATGCCGGAAGATCGTCAGCAAGGCGTTATCGTTGCCAGCCCATAACGTCGACCAGCTCGGCGCTGGCGCATCGGCGTAACTGTCACGGCGCAGCACCTCGTACTCGTTACGCTTGTCGCGGTAGTCATGCCACAGGCTCAGGATGCTGCCGACATCGTCGTTCTGCCCCGGCATCGCCAACAAAGGCGTGGCCTGGCCGCGGTAATTCGGATCAATGATGTAGAGATCGTGCTCAGGCGCCTGGAACAGTGCCCAGAAGTTATCGCGAATCACGTCAGTGGCGATCTGGCCGCGGCACACCGGCCCGCGAATAAACGTACGGACGAAGTATTCGGCGTTATCGAGCATGAATTGATAACGCGCCTGGGCCGGGATCGCCTCGAACGTGGTGAACGGATTGGCCCGACGTTCCGGCCCGTATCCCGGCAAGGCGTCGACTTGCCAGTTGCCGTTATAGAAGAGGCTTTTGATCCGCGCCATCTTCGCCGGGCTCAGCGGGTAAGTGATGTGGGTCTTCTGCACAATCACGCCTTGCACCGGCCATAAACGGTAATAGACCTGAGTGCCCGGATCGTCATTGGGACGACGGGTGTTGATCAAATCAATGGGCTGGCCGGTCGGCGTGCGCGAACGTACCCACTGAAAGAAATGCCCCGGCTCGCCGTCCTTGAAATAGAGATGAGCGAGAAACCAATGCTCGAACAACCACCGCCCCACCAGGCTTTGCCGTGCCCCCGGGGCGTTGAGCAGGTTTTCCCACAGAACCACCTGCAACGCCTCCTTGGCGCTCGGTACCAGGCCTTGCTCGTCAATCGGCGCGCCGGAGGCCAGCCAGCGTTGCAGCGTCTGGTACTGCTGATCGGTCAGGCCGGTGACCGCCAGTGGCATGCCTTCCTGGGGATGTGATTTGGCATAGCTATCGAACTCGGCCGGCAAGGCGCACATGTTTTCCCGGTTCAGGCCAAGGACGATGTCCTCCGGCAACTTGGCATTGGGTTGCAACGGGGTCTTGTGGCCCAACTCAAGCATCCGCGCCATCAACGCGGCCTGACTGCCTTGAGCGTCGAGCACCGAATAGAAGCCCTTTTGCTGCCAGGCGCGCTTATCGAAGGCGTCATAAAACAGCCGGGTCGGCGCAGCAGCCTGGCGGCGTTCGCCGTCGTAGACCAGGGTCTTGGTCGCACCGCGGGCCACCCCTTCGCCACTGCCCAGATTGAGCTGACAGGCGGCGTCATAGCAGGCATGGCAGGCCACACACTTTTCGGTGAAGATCGGTTGTATGTCGCGGCTATAGGAAATAGCAGGGGAAATGCCAGAGGAAATGGCCGGATCCTGCGCGGCAGCGCCCCAGCTTAAAAACAGCAAAACCATGCTGATGACGCGATAAGACATATCCCTGGTCCCGATCATGAAAAAACGCCGCGATTCTACCGGTCTGCACCCCGCCCCAACATGAGCGATATTCATGCAAAATCGGGACATGCTCTAAAACCGCACAGGTTTGCTATTATTCCGCCCCTTCGTCATGGCCTTACCGAGTAGTCCAAATGTCCGATCGCAGCGTTCGCCTTCAAGCTCTCAAGCACGCCCTCAAAGAGCGCATCCTGATTCTCGATGGCGGCATGGGCACGATGATCCAGAGCTACAAGCTCGAAGAGCAGGATTACCGCGGCAAACGCTTCGCCGACTGGCCAAGTGACGTCAAGGGCAACAACGACCTGTTGATCCTGACGCGTCCGGACGTGATTGGCGCCATCGAGAAAGCCTACCTGGATGCCGGCGCCGACATTCTGGAAACCAACACCTTCAACGCCACCCAGGTTTCACAGGCCGA
Organism: Pseudomonas sp. ES4; assembly: GCF_050586665.1. Lineage (NCBI taxonomy): Bacteria > Pseudomonadati > Pseudomonadota > Gammaproteobacteria > Pseudomonadales > Pseudomonadaceae > Pseudomonas > Pseudomonas sp. ES4. The sequence goes on from NZ_JBOBDO010000002.1 coordinate 302,881, forward strand.
CTACGGCATGCAAGGCCTGGCGTACGAGCTAAACGTAGAAGGCGCGCGTCTGGCGCGCAAGGTCGCAGACGCCAAAACCCTGGAAACCCCGGACAAGCCGCGTTTCGTCGCTGGCGTGCTCGGCCCGACCAGCCGCACCTGCTCGCTGTCGCCTGACGTGAACAACCCCGGCTATCGCAACGTGACCTTCGATGAACTGGTGGAAAACTACACCGAGGCTACAAAAGGCCTGATCGAAGGCGGCGCCGACCTGATTCTGATCGAGACCATTTTCGACACCCTGAACGCCAAAGCGGCGATCTTCGCGGTGCAAGGTGTGTACGAAGAACTCGGCGTCGAGTTGCCGATCATGATCTCCGGCACCATCACCGACGCCTCCGGCCGCACGCTCTCCGGTCAGACCACCGAAGCCTTCTGGAACTCCGTGGCCCACGCCAAGCCGATCTCGGTCGGCCTGAACTGCGCCCTCGGCGCCAGCGAGTTGCGCCCGTACCTGGAAGAGCTGTCGAACAAAGCCAGCACCCACGTTTCCGCGCACCCGAACGCCGGCCTGCCGAACGAATTCGGCGAGTACGACGAACTGCCGGCCGAAACTGCAAAAGTCATCGAAGAATTCGCCCAAAGCGGCTTCCTCAACATTGTCGGTGGCTGCTGCGGCACCACGCCGGGCCACATCGAAGCCATCGCCAACGCCGTGGCCGGTTACGCGCCGCGTGCAATTCCGGACATTCCAAAGGCCTGCCGCCTGTCGGGCCTGGAACCGTTCACCATCGATCGCAACTCGTTGTTCATCAACGTCGGCGAGCGGACCAACATCACCGGTTCCGCCAAGTTCGCCCGCCTGATCCGTGAAGACAACTACACCGAAGCCCTGGAAGTCGCCCTGCAACAGGTCGAAGCCGGCGCCCAGGTGATCGACATCAACATGGACGAAGGGATGCTCGATTCGAAGAAGGCCATGGTGACCTTCCTCAATCTGATTGCCGGTGAGCCGGACATCTCCCGCGTACCGATCATGATCGACTCCTCCAAGTGGGAAGTGATCGAAGCCGGCCTCAAGTGCATCCAGGGCAAGGGCATCGTCAACTCCATCAGCATGAAGGAAGGCGTCGAGCAGTTCATTCATCACGCCAGACTGTGCAAGCGCTACGGTGCCGCCGTCGTCGTGATGGCCTTCGACGAAGCCGGCCAGGCCGACACCGAAGCGCGCAAGAAAGAAATCTGCAAACGCTCCTACGACATTCTGGTCAACGAAGTCGGCTTCCCGCCGGAAGACATCATCTTCGACCCGAACATCTTCGCCATCGCCACCGGCATCGAAGAACACAACAACTACGCTGTGGACTTCATCAACGCCTGTGCCTACATCCGTGACGAACTGCCGTACGCGCTGACCTCCGGTGGTGTGTCCAACGTGTCGTTCTCGTTCCGTGGCAACAATCCGGTGCGCGAGGCGATTCACTCGGTGTTCCTGCTGTATGCGATCCGCAACGGCCTGACCATGGGTATCGTCAACGCCGGCCAGCTGGAGATCTACGACCAGATCCCGGCTGAACTGCGTGACGCCGTTGAAGACGTCGTGCTCAACCGCACCCCGGAAGGCACTGACGCCCTGCTCGCCATTGCCGACAAGTACAAGGGCGATGGCAGCGTCAAGGAAGCCGAGACCGAAGAATGGCGCGGCTGGGACGTCAATAAGCGTCTGGAGCATGCGCTGGTCAAAGGCATCACCACGCACATTGTTGAAGACACCGAAGAATCCCGTCAGTCGTTCGCCCGCCCGATCGAAGTGATCGAAGGCCCGCTGATGTCCGGCATGAACATCGTCGGCGACCTGTTCGGCGCCGGCAAAATGTTCCTGCCGCAGGTGGTGAAATCCGCCCGCGTGATGAAGCAGGCCGTGGCCCACTTGATCCCGTTCATCGAACTGGAAAAAGGCGACAAACCGGAAGCCAAGGGCAAAATCCTGATGGCCACGGTAAAAGGCGACGTGCACGACATCGGCAAGAACATCGTTGGCGTCGTGCTGGGTTGTAACGGCTACGACATCGTCGACCTCGGCGTGATGGTCCCGGCGGAGAAAATCCTGCAAGTGGCCAAGGAGCAGAAGTGCGACATCATCGGCCTGTCCGGCCTGATCACCCCTTCGCTGGATGAAATGGTCCACGTAGCCCGCGAGATGCAGCGCCAGGACTTCCATCTGCCGCTGATGATCGGTGGCGCGACCACCTCCAAAGCACACACGGCCGTGAAGATCGAGCCGAAATACAGCAACGACGCAGTGATCTACGTCACCGACGCTTCCCGCGCCGTGGGCGTGGCGACGCAGTTGCTGTCCAAGGAATTGAAGCCGGCGTTCATCGAGAAGACTCGCCTGGAATACATCGAAGTCCGCGAGCGCACCGCTAACCGCAGCGCCCGTACCGAGCGCCTGAGCTACCCGGCGGCCATCGCCAAGAAGCCGCAGTTCGACTGGAGCACTTACGAGCCGGTCAAACCGACGTTTACCGGTGCCAGGGTGCTGGAGAACATCGACCTGAAGGTGTTGGCCGAATACATCGACTGGACGCCGTTTTTTATCTCCTGGGACCTGGCCGGCAAATTCCCGCGCATCCTCACGGATGAAGTGGTCGGTGAAGCCGCCACGGCGTTGTACGCTGACGCCCGGGAAATGCTCGCCAAGCTGATCGACGAGAAACTCATCAGCGCCCGTGCCGTGTTCGGCTTCTGGCCGGCCAATCAGGTGCGCGAGGATGACATTGAAGTCTACGGCGATGACGGCAAGCCGATTGCCAAGCTGCATCACCTGCGTCAGCAGATCATCAAGACCGACGGCAAGCCGAACTTCTCCCTGGCTGACTTCGTTGCCCCCAAAGACAGCGAAGTGACCGACTACGTGGGTGGTTTCATCACCACCGCCGGGATCGGTGCCGAAGAAGTGGCCAAGGCCTATCAGGATGCCGGCGATGACTACAACTCGATCATGGTCAAGGCACTGGCCGACCGTCTGGCCGAGGCGTGCGCCGAGTGGCTGCACCAGCAGGTCCGTAAAGAGTACTGGGGTTACGCCAAGGACGAGACGCTCGACAACGAGGCCCTGATCAAAGAGCAATACACCGGTATCCGCCCTGCCCCGGGCTACCCGGCCTGCCCGGATCACACCGAGAAATCCACATTGTTCAAGTTGCTGGACCCCGAGGCCTCGGAAATGAAAGCTGGCCGCAGTGGTGTGTTCCTTACCGAGCACTACGCCATGTTCCCGGCGGCAGCGGTCAGCGGTTGGTACTTCGCTCACCCGCAGGCGCAATATTTTGCCGTGGGCAAGATCGACAAGGACCAGGTGCAGAGCTACACCTCGCGCAAAGGCCAGGAATTGAGCGTAACCGAGCGCTGGCTGGCGCCGAACCTGGGTTACGACAACTAATAGAGGCAACTCGGTCGAGTGCCCGATCGTTCCCACGCAGAGCGTGGGAACGATCAATCACTGCAACATTGTCTATGCTTACTTCTCACACATTGGTGACGAGGGGTTTATGGACGATCCAGCCGACAACAAGCCGCCTACTTTCTGGCAAATGCTGCACAGCGTCATGGCGGCGGCGTTCGGGGTGCAGAGCGGGAAGAACCGGGCCCGGGATTTCACTCACGGCAAGCCCAGTCATTTCGTGATTCTGGGGATTTTGTTCACCGCGGTGTTTGCGTTGACGCTGTACGGCATCGTGCAACTGGTGGTGCATCTGACCGGGGTTTAACGCAATTGCGCTCGTGCACCGGGCTCGTAAACCGCGCCGCACATCAGCAGGAACGAGTAGAAAACTTTCAACATTAATCGTTCGAGCCCCCGGCGATTCGCCGCGCATCATAGTCAGCGAAGCCCCGGGAAACGGCGCTTGCCCCGGTTATTGTCCGACAATCGTCGGAATGGGGCCCGGACGGGGTCGGTTATTGATGGCTGACCCAAAATACCGCTGTGCCCACGACCAGGATGATCAGGAACAGAATGGCCCAAGCATCGACCGTGCTATCGGGTTTTGACGTTTTGGTAGGGTTGCTCATTGCATCGCCTCTTGTCGGTTTTATCGGTGATTGCATAAAGACTCGAGCACAGTTAAGACGATGATTGCCCGCACCACAAATGTGGGTTCTGGCAAATTGGTATTCATTAGTCGTTTTGGTTCTTTACATATACTCAAACATCACTTTTGCGCATAACTGCAAACTGGTATCTTGCCCCGGCTCCGTTGGGAGTGCGCGGCCGTGCGCGCAGAATTGCCGAGGCAGTATCGGAAACTCTAGGCGAAAAACGCAACTGGATCCGACCGGCCCAAGCCTGAGAACAGGACTTATATGTACGTATATGACGAGTACGATCAGCGGATCATCGAGGACCGCGTCAAGCAGTTCCGTGATCAGACCCGACGCTATCTGGCAGGCGAGCTGAGCGAAGAAGAATTCCGCCCCCTGCGCCTGCAAAATGGCCTTTACATCCAGCGCTTCGCGCCGATGTTGCGGGTGGCGGTGCCTTACGGCCAACTGACTTCGCGCCAGACGCGAATGATGGCCAAAATTGCCCGCGACTATGACAAGGGCTACGCCCACATCAGCACCCGGCAGAACGTGCAGTTCAACTGGCCGGCGCTGGAAGACATCCCGGACATCCTTGCCGAACTGGCGACCGTGCAGATGCACGCGATCCAGACCAGCGGCAACTGCTTGCGCAACGTCACCACCGACCAGTTCGCCGGTGTCGCTGCCGACGAGCTGATCGATCCGCGCCCGTGGTGCGAGATCGTCCGCCAATGGACCACTTTCCACCCTGAATTCGCTTACTTGCCGCGCAAGTTCAAGATCGCCATCAACGGTTCGACTTCCGACCGTGCGGCCATCGAAGTCCATGACATCGGCCTTGAGCCGGTGCACAACGCCGCTGGCGAGCTGGGTTTCCGTGTGCTGGTGGGTGGTGGTCTGGGCCGTACCCCGGTGGTGGGCGCGTTCATCAATGAATTCCTGCCGTGGCAAGACCTGTTGAGCTACCTCGACGCCATCCTGCGGGTCTACAACCGCTATGGCCGTCGTGACAACAAGTACAAGGCGCGGATCAAGATTCTGGTCAAGGCCTTGACCCCTGAAGTCTTCGCGCAAAAAGTCGACGCGGAAATGGAGCACCTTCGCGGTGGCCAGACCACGTTGACCGAAGCCGAAGTGCATCGTGTAGCCAAACACTTCGTCGACCCCGAGTACAAGGCTCTGGACAACCAGACCCAGGCGTTGGCCGAACTCGATAAAGAGCACCCGGGCTTCGCGCGCTGGCGCACCCGCAATACCATGGCCCACAAGAAGCCGGGTTATGTGGCCGTGACCCTGTCCCTGAAGCCGACCGGTGTTGCACCGGGCGACATCACCGACAAGCAGCTCGATGCCGTTGCCGACCTGGCCGATCGTTACAGCTTCGGTCAGCTGCGCACCTCCCACGAGCAGAACATCATTCTGGCCGACGTTGAGCAGACCCAACTGTTCGCGATGTGGGGCGAGTTGCGTGAGCAGGGCTTCGCCACGCCAAACATCGGTTTGCTGACCGACATCATCTGCTGCCCGGGCGGTGACTTCTGCTCCCTGGCCAACGCCAAGTCGATTCCGATCGCCGAGTCGATCCAGCGTCGCTTCGAAGACCTGGATTACCTGTTCGATATCGGCGAACTGGACCTGAACATCTCCGGCTGCATGAACGCCTGTGGTCACCACCACGTCGGCCACATCGGCATTCTCGGGGTGGACAAGAAAGGCGAAGAGTTCTACCAGGTTTCCCTGGGTGGCAGCGGAAGTCGCGACGCCAGCCTGGGTAAAATTCTCGGCCCGTCCTTCGCCCAGGACGCCATGCCTGACGTGATCGAAAAGCTGATCGACGTGTACATCGAACAACGTACCGAAGACGAGCGTTTCATCGACACCTATCAGCGTATTGGCATCGACCTCTTCAAGGAGCGCGTCTATGCAGCGAATAATTAAGAACAACGAAGTCGTCGACGAGACCTGGCACTTGCTGCCCAAGGACTTCAACATCGACGAGATCAGCAACTGCGACGACTACATCGTCCCGTTGCAGCTGTGGCGCGAACACAGCCGTATGCTCAAGGCCCGCGATGGCGGCCTGGGCGTGTGGCTGGATGCCGATGAAGAAGCGGAAGAAATCGGTGACGACGTGGAAAATTTCCAGGTGATCGCCCTGAATTTCCCTGCCTTCACTGATGGTCGCAACTACTCCAACGCCCGCCTGCTGCGTGACCGTTATGGTTTTAAAGGTGAACTGCGAGCGATTGGCGATGTGCTGCGCGACCAGCTGTTCTACCTGCACCGCTGCGGTTTCGACGCTTTTGCGATTCGCGCCGATAAAGACCCGTACGAAGCCCTGGAAGGTCTCAGGGACTTCTCGGTGACCTATCAGGCCGCCACTGACGAACCGCTGCCGCTGTTCCGTCGCCGCTGATCGTCAAACCTTGAACCCCTTCGCGGGGTTCAAGGCTCCCTCCTTGTACAGTCACGCCACGAACAAATCCGTTCAAAAACCTGCGCGCTGTTCCAATGCCCTGAACGCCACCCATGGGTTTTCAAGCCGGCCTAGCACTGCGCTCAATCGACTCAATACTTCGTCCGAAGCATCTGCTGCCTCCAAAAGTCGCCAGACTCGCGCCTGAAGCGACAGATAACTGACCTGAAAGTCGGCGGTCAGGCTCAGCCTGTCGATTGCGCTTAAGAACCGCGTACCGGAGGGTTTGTCTACCAGCCGCTGCCAAAGGGCTTTTCGGGACTGTTGCAGCGGTTCATCGCAGTCTCGTAGCCACACAATCGGCTGTCCATAGTCAGCACCTGGCGCGCTCAGCCATAAATTGATTCCCGTTTGTTCACGATGGCTGATCAGTCGGCGGAGCGTGTCCTCGTCTGTCAGTGGATTGCCCCAAAGCAGCACCCGATCCACCGAGACGGCCTGATTTATCACCGCGGGGGGAACGCGGGTGATCCGGTTATCACGCAAGTCCAGAGAGGTCATATAGGGCTCATCCCTGATGCCGATCGGGCACCGGGTAATCCGGGTGTCGCTGAGATTCAGCCGACGCAAGTCATTCATCCCGAGCAACATGGGGGGTACGCCCAAGGGATTTTCACTCAGGTCCAGCGTTTGAAGCCTGGTCAACCCGCTCAGCTGTGACGCCGTCTCTTCGGTGAAGACCAGGCCGGTAGCCTTGAGATTCAGCGACGTGAGATGAGTCAGGCTGAACATGGCCGTCGGCAGAACAGCCTGCACCTCACCCTCGGGGTCGAATTGGGTCAACTCGACACCCTCAAGATTCAAGGTCTGCAGATTCGGAAAACACTCCAGGAACCCATTCAAGGATTCACGCTCGGTCACGTGGAAGTGCGGCATCGACAACTCGACGACCTCGTTGAAGCGGATGTTCATCACCGGCAATCGATGATAGTCCTCGCCCGCCATGTCGAGCTTGAACCCGACAAGCTGTTCGCCTGAATAGACGCGCTGATCTTGCGATGCCCGCTTTCGCCAGAGGGTGATCAGCTCGTCAGCCAGCTCGATCCTGGTTTCACGCTCGTAGTCCATGGCGCTCTGAACCATGTTCTCGTTATGTACTTCAATCTGCTCTTCAGTCAGCCCCTGTGCCTCGTTGTCAGCTTCGTTCAGGAAGGGAATGTCCATTTCCACAATGTCTTGCGCCACCTGATCGATCCAGCCGCTCAGGTCGATGTTCAATTGTTGAAACGCCTGCTTCAGCGCGTCGATATGAGCCTGGGCCCTGCCACCGCTACGCAGTAGGACTTCATCGGCCTCAGCATCCGAGAAATCCGGATAAAGCTCCTTGAGCTGCAACCTCATCATCTCGTGCGTCAGCTCTTCGGCCTGAGGCGTACCGGGAAAACCGCCGCCACGCAGCCCTTGCGCCTCGAAGGACAGGCCGGAGTCCATCCTGCCCAGACCGAGCATGAATTCGGAACGCTGCATTGCCTGATCCCCGAGTTTCAGCCGCAATTCGTGGGCTGGATCAAGCGATGAAAGTTGCAGCGCCTCGCGTTCGTCCACGGACAGAACGTCAAGAAGTGCCTCGTAAAAGTCCGTTTGCACATCGCGACTCTGATAATGGTTTCCCACCTTGATCAACCGTCGAACGTCGGTGGCGTCAAATGCACCGCAACGGTCCAGAACCCGGCTTGCGAGAGAACCGTCCTGGATTTCGATTCGAAGGTTCTTTGGCCATCCGGGCAGATTTTTGAGGGAATGCAGGGCCAGCGTGTCGGACGCCGGGTTGACCACCGAGGGAAGGTACACCCCCTCATACGCACGATTGAGCCGTACATGCTGTTGGTATTGCCGAGCCTTGCTGTCGAGACGGCTGAACATTTGCCGGAGCTGGACCGCGTCGGAAGGGCTCTGGATATCCACGCCATAACGGTCAAGCATTTGCTCAATGGCGCTTTTGGGCAGGCCGGGGTATTGGCGCTGAAACAACCGGACCCACTCATGTTCCGAGTGCTGAAGCGCTTCGTAACGGCTGTTGAACTGTTCAACTCGCTCGCCCTGGGCCACAGCGGCTTGCTCGAGTTCCTGATCGATCCTGAAACGGCTGATGGTATCGGCCAGCAAAGGCGTCGGCGGACGCCCGGCCTGCATCAGTCGCAGCATGTCATCATCGACAGCACTGACCTTGGCGATCTGCGCCAGCATTTCATCGCTGAAAGACGCCACCGACGGGCCGAGTCCGCGCAGAAGCTCCAAGCGGGTCGACGGCACCCGGTTGGGTAATTCGGCAGCCGGAGCAACGGCCTGGTCCGGCGTCGGTCTGGCAACCTCCTCCCCCGGCGCTGCGCCAGGTTCACGAGCGCTCTCGGCAATGGCACCGGCCTCGGCCGCTTCACCCTTGAGCGCCGCACCTGCGCCGGCCAGCGGCAGCGCATTAAGCAAGCCAAATACCGTGCGCGTCACGCCCGCCGCTCTATCGCTCGATGTCGCACCGTTGACAACCTGATCAAGGCCATACCCGGCATCGATGATACCGGCCAGCACCAACAACCCTTCTCCGCCGGGCACGAACAACGCCAAAGGACCGAAACGGTTGATCCATTGCACAACCGGTTCGGTGACGGCACTCAAGTTATCCCGGTTGACCTGCGCATCGTCACGAATGGTGTTGACCCCGGCCAGGGAGGCCTCCTTCATGGTCAGGACCAGCTGGGCAAACGGATCGGTGCCTGATGGCGAGTCATCGAAGCCGATGTATCGGGCAGGCTCCCAAAAGCCGTCATCGTTGAAGAACCCCGCCTCTTTGGTCAGCCGGTGTTCCCTCGGGTAGACCGCCATGCCGTCCATCGCCGTCAACACTCCGGCATGGAAAGTGCCGTCCTTGCGATCATCCTCGGCGAAGTGAGCGGCCAAGGCCTGTTTCGTATCGTCACGCCGGCCCTGCTCTACAACCCACTGGTGCAATTGCCCGGAGTCCTCAAACGCATGCAGGGGCGACGAGTTGCCGGGGATGTACAACACAATCCTGCCGCCAGGTTCACGGAAGCCCCAGATGTCTTTCGAGGTGTAGCGATAAAGCTTCAAGCGTCCCGTAACAAGCATCGCAGGCACCCTGGTGGGGGCCTGTAATTGTTCGAATGTGAGTGTTGCCCATGCTTGATCCGACGGCAGCCCTGCCGCCTGCATGGCCAGTGCGAGCCCTTCCGGGTCCAGACTGTTCTCACCCCGCTGCAGTAAAGCGGCCATGACGAAGGCGGCTTTGGCCGAGGTTTTCAGTGCATGGGGGGCAGGTGCGACGATCACTTCGTCCGATGGCCAGGCTTGATCAAGATAGGCCTGATACAGATCCTTGAGAGCCAGCTCCCAGACCCACTTTTTGAAGTCCGCCGGTCGCACGGCGATCTGGTTGGCTGGCCCGAAGATTTGCCCGACGTTTCGGCGATAGAGGCCTTCATAACTGTCGTGGTTGCCATCGCCACTATCGGCAAACTCGTCGACGTGCTCCACGATCTGTATGGATGGCCCGATGTCAGGCGGCGTATACAACCCAAACGCTGTTTCACCGAAGCGCCCGTCACCCACGGTTTGATAGTTGGAAATCAGCACCTGCACCAGCGACATGGCACTCGCCACCCGTCCCTGGTGGATGCCGTTCTGCGCGGGATGCCCTTTGTAGTCGTAATCGAGGGTCACCAGCTGTGCGGTGGCGGGATCAATATCATGACCCCACTTTTCTTTGATCAGGTGTTCGCCAAACTGGCTGGGAGTGAGTGGCAGCGCAGCATCCATGGCGGACTTCAACACTTGGCGCATGCCGGGAGAGGTCAGTACATCGTCGGCTTTTTGAGGGTGGTCGATCATGGTGCATTCCATTGCAAGCATTTCAGGAACACCAGCCTAACCGACCACGGATCAACCGGAAGCGGGAGCGATCGACACAGATCTCAGGAAAATTCGCAAACACCGTAAGGAAAATGGATGGACTTGAAACCCGCCCAAAAAAAATGAAACCGGGGAAGAATCCACGGTTTCATTTTTTAACGGTGATGCTTGTCGAGTATTACCAGAAGCGTTGCTGGGTCAACCGGCTCCACCAGCTCAGCAGCACACGATCGACCGAGCCACTGGCCGCCATGCCGATGCGCTCCTGCAGGCTTTTGCGTTCGGCGTAGTGCAAGTGGTACAGCTCGGACTTCTTCGCTCGTTCGGCGAGGTATTCATCGCTGGTCTTGAGTTCGTCCACCAGTTGCTTGTCCAGCGCGGCGATACCGAGCCAGATTTCGCCGGTGGCCACTTCGTCGATGGCCAGTTGCGGGCGATAGCGCGAAACGAAGTTCTTGAACAACTGGTGAGTGATGTCCAGGTCTTCCTGGAACTTCTCGCGGCCCTTCTCGGTGTTTTCGCCAAACACCGTCAGCGTGCGCTTGTACTCGCCGGCGGTCAGCACTTCAAAGTCGATGTCGTGCTTTTTCAGCAGACGGTTGACGTTAGGCAACTGCGCCACAACACCAATCGAGCCGAGGATCGCGAACGGCGCGCTGATGATCTTCTCGCCGATGCACGCCATCATATAGCCGCCGCTGGCCGCGACCTTGTCAATGCACACGGTCAACGGCACGCCGGCATCCCGGATACGCGCCAGTTGCGAGGACGCCAGGCCATAGCTGTGAACCATGCCGCCGCCGCTTTCCAGGCGCAGCACCACTTCATCCTTGGGCGTGGCGAGGGTCAGCAGTGCGGTGATTTCATGGCGCAGGCTTTCAGTGGCCGAGGCCTTGATGTCGCCGTCGAAATCCAGCACAAACACCCGTGGCTTGGCTTCGGTTTTCTTCTTTTGCTTTTTCTCGGATTTAGCTTCGACCTTGCGCAAGGCCTTGAGCTGGTCCTTGTCGAGCAAGGTTTGCTCCAGGCGTTCGCGCAGCCCTTTGTAGAAATCATTGAGTTTGCTGACTTGCAACTGGCCGACCGACTTGCGTCGACCTTTGCTGCGCAACGCCGCGAAACTGGCCAGGACCACCAGAATGGCGATCACCAGTGTCACGGTCTTAGCCAGAAAAACTGCGTACTCGGCAAAAAACTCCACAGGGACTCCTTTAATACGATGCGCTGCATGAACGCGCGCGGGATGCCTCCAGCATACCCATGCGCCGCCCTGGCGGCCAGCCGTGAAACCTCTGGCAACAGCCCTGTATCGGGCATTTCAAACAAGCGTATGTTTTTTCATTGACAGCTTACCGTCATCCTCATAACCTCGCCGAACCTTCAACGTACCGGGATGACGCGGACGTGGGCAGTATCTACTTGATTCGACATGGCCAGGCCTCCTTTGGTGCAGACGACTATGACGTCCTGTCGCCGACCGGTGTTCGCCAGGCAGAAGTCCTCGGCCAGCACCTCGCCGAGCTGGGCATCAGCTTCGATCGCTGCCTCTCGGGCGACCTGCGCCGCCAGCAGCACACGGCCAACAGCGCGCTGGAACAGTTCGCTGCGGCAGGCCTGCCGGTTCCCGTCCTGGAAATCGATTCCGCTTTCAATGAGTTCGACGCCGACGCGGTGATCCGCGCACTGCTGCCAGAAATGTTACCGGACGAACCCGAAGCGCTGCACATCCTGCGCAATGCCGCGCAAAACCGCGGCGAGTTCCAGCGCATCTTCGCCCTGATCATCGAACGCTGGCTGGCTGGCACCTATGACACTCCGGGCCTGGAAAGCTGGCTGGGGTTTGTCGAACGGGTGCAAGCCGGTCTGCAGCGAATCCTCGAAAGCGCCGATAACACCCAGAAAATCGCCGTATTCACCTCTGGCGGCACTATCACGGCCCTGCTCCATCTCATTACGCAAATGCCCGCCAAGCAGGCGTTTGAACTGAACTGGCAAATCGTCAACACCTCGCTCAACCTGCTGAAGTTTCGCGGTCGCGAAGTGGCGCTGTCTTCTTTCAACAGTCATGCGCACCTGCTGCTGTTGAAGGCCCCGGATCTCATCACGTTTCGCTGAGTCCGGACTATTGTGACCCTGGCTGTATTCACCCAGCTCTAATTACCCAAGAAAGGATCAAACCATGACCTCCGTAGCTGACGCCGTACAAGCAATGAAAGCCAAGTTCAACCCAGCCGCTGCTGCCGGTCTGGACCTGGTATTCGGTTTCCGCATCGACGACACCAAGAATTTCTCGCTGATCGTCAAGGACAGCACCTGCGAGCTGCAGGAAGGCGAAAACCCGGACGCCCAGGTGACTCTGGTGATGGACGGCGAAACCCTGGAAGGCATCGTCAGCGGCGAAACCGACGGCATGCAAGCCTTCATGGGCGGCAAGCTGCGCGCCGAAGGCGACATGATGCTGGCCATGAAACTGTCCGAGCTGTTCCCGGCCTAAGCGTGCCGCCCCCGACCTTCGGGGGCACGCCTGGCTGCAAATGAATCCCGCCCCTCGTGGCGGGATTCGTCGTTTTTCGCCATTGGAAAACGGCTACCTGTGGATTTGCCGTCTATATTCCTTCTGGCCGCATGCGTCAGACATCGGCTGCTTGCCTCGCTTTTTTATCAAGAACCTTTGCGCGGAGCACTGCCCATGAGCCCACCTGACGACCACGACGGATTTAACCGCCGACGTGTACTGCAAGGCCTTACGGCAGGCGCCGTCGGTGCCTGGATCAGCCCGCTAATCGCAGGGAGTAAAACCATGCCCGACGCCCCCGCCGACCTCATCCTGTACAACGGACGCCTGCACACCGTCGATCGCAAGAAACCTCAGGCCAGTGCCGTCGCGATCAAGGACGGACGCTTTGTGGTGGTTGGCAGCGACGCCCAGGCCATGGCCCTGCAAGGCCCCGGCACACAAATTGTCGACCTGCACGGTCGCACGGTGATTCCCGGCCTAAACGACTCGCACCTGCACCTGATCCGTGGTGGCCTCAACTACAACCTTGAACTGCGCTGGGAAGGCGTGCCATCCCTGGTCGACGCGCTGCGCATGCTCAAGGATCAGGCCGACCGCACGCCCACGCCACAATGGGTGCGGGTGGTCGGTGGCTGGAACGAGTTCCAGTTCGCCGAAAAACGCCTGCCGACGATTGATGAACTGAACAAGGCCGCGCCGGATACCCCCGTATTTGTCCTGCATCTCTACGACCGTGCCCTGCTCAACCGCGCCGCGCTGAAGGTGGTCGGCTATACCCGCGATACGCCAAATCCGCCGGGTGGCGAAATCCAGCGTGATGCCAATGGTGACCCGACGGGCATGCTGATCGCCCGCCCCAACGCGATGATTCTCTACTCGACCCTGGCCAAGGGACCGAAACTGCCGCTGGAATACCAGGTCAATTCGACCCGTCAGTTCATGCGTGAACTCAACCGCCTGGGTGTCACCAGCGCCATCGATGCCGGCGGCGGTTATCAAAATTATCCGGACGACTATCAAGTCATCCAGCAACTGGCCAAAGACCAGCAACTCACAGTGCGGATCGCCTACAACCTGTTCACCCAGAAGCCGAAAGAAGAACTGACCGATTTCAAGAACTGGACCAGCACCTCCCACTACGGTCAGGGCGATGATTTTCTACGGCACAACGGTGCCGGGGAAATGCTGGTGTTCTCGGCGGCCGACTTCGAGGACTTTCTCGAACCCCGCCCCGACCTGCCGCAAACCATGGAACAGGAACTGGAACCGGTGGTCCGCCATCTGGTGGAGCAGCGCTGGCCGTTCCGTTTGCACGCCACGTACAACGAGTCCATCAGCCGCATGCTCGACGTGTTCGAGAAGGTTAATCGCGACATTCCGTTCGACGGTTTGCCGTGGTTCTTCGACCACGCCGAAACCATCACCCCGCAGAACATCGAACGGGTCAAAGCCCTGGGTGGCGGCATCGCGATCCAGGATCGCATGGCCTTCCAGGGCGAATACTTCGTCGACCGTTACGGCGCCAAGGCTGCCGAAGCCACCCCGCCCATCGCTCGTATGCTCGCCGAAGGCATTCCGGTCGGCGCTGGCACCGATGCCACACGCGTTTCCAGCTACAACCCCTGGACTTCGCTGTACTGGCTGATCAGCGGTCGCACCGTCGGTGGTCTGGCGCTGTACCCGCAAGGCTTGAGCCGCGATACCGCGCTGGAACTCTTCACCCACGGCAGCGCCTGGTTTTCCTCCGAGCAGGGTAAAAAAGGCCAGATCAAGGTCGGGCAACTCGCGGACCTGATTGCGCTGTCGGCGGACTATTTCCACATCGAGGATGAAGCGGTCAAATGGATCGAATCGGTCCTGACCATCGTTGACGGCAAGATTGTCTACGGCAGCGTCGAGTTTGAAAAACTCGGGCCGCCTCCCATCCCGGTGGTACCGGAGTGGTCGCCCGTTGCCAAAGTGCCGGGCCATTGGAAACCCCTGGCGCCGCTGACGGCGCAGGTTCATCAATGTGTCGGGGCTTGCGCGGTGCATGCCCATCGTCATGAACGGGCGCGGCTGTCGTCGGCGCCGGTCAGCGATTTCGCCGGTTTCTGGGGCGCGTTTGGTTGTTCGTGTTTTGCGTTTTGAACGAATAGCCAAGTGAAAGGGGAAACTGTGGCGAGGGAGCTTGCTCCCGTTCGGATGCGCAGCAGCCGTAAACCATCCGACCGGGAGCGTATCTGGAGAATCGTGGCAACAGGTTTTGGGGCCGCTTCGCGCCCCAGCGGGAGCAAGCTCCCTCGCCACAGCTGAGCGGTGCTCTTACAATGGCGCACCTCCCCCTCCGGCCGCCCCATGGATATCGATCTCGCCCGCACCTTTCTGGAAATCGTCCGCCACGGCAGCCTTGCCGCAGCCGCCGAAAAACTCCACGTCACCCAGACCGCGATCACCGCGCGCGTGCAAAAACTCGAAAGCCAACTTGGGAGCACCCTGTTCGTGCGCAACCGAGCCGGTGCGCGCCTGACG
Source organism: Pseudomonas sp. ES4 (assembly GCF_050586665.1). Lineage (NCBI taxonomy): Bacteria > Pseudomonadati > Pseudomonadota > Gammaproteobacteria > Pseudomonadales > Pseudomonadaceae > Pseudomonas > Pseudomonas sp. ES4. The sequence continues at coordinate 318,318 of NZ_JBOBDO010000002.1, forward strand.
CCGAACGGTGAAGCCTTCGTGGTCTACGCCAATCAACTGGTCGAAACCTGGGAAGCGGCGCGCCGGGACTTGCCGTTACCCGAAGGTTATCGCGACGTGTTGCACATCGGTGGCGAGGTCAGCCTGTGCAATCCGCTGATGCTCAGTTGGGCCGGAGCGCTGCGCGAGAAGATCCCCAGCCATGCCCTGCGCATGGAAATTCGTGACGGTGAAAATCTGCTGCGACAGCTGGAACTGGGGGTTCTGGATGCGGCGCTGGTTTACCAGCCCGAGTATTGGCCACGCTTGCAAGTCGAACAGGTACTGGAAGAAAAACTGGTCCTCATCCGCCTGGCCGCAAGACCTGATCCCTACGTGTACATCGACTGGGGCCCGGACTTCCGCCGTCAACACGATGCGGCCCTGCCGGAAAAAGCCAAGGCCGCGTTGAGCTTCAACCTTGGCCCACTGGGCTTGCAGTACATCCTGGAAAACGGCGGCAGCGGCTACTTCCGCACCCGGGTGGTCCAGAGTTATCTGCAAAGCGGTGTGCTGGAGCAAGTGCCCAAAGCCCCCGAATTCAGCTACCCGACCTATCTGGTTTACTCCCGCGACCGCGACTCGGCGACCCTGCAACAAGCCTTCGACCTGCTTCGCGAAGTGATCAAATCCGACGATGACTGGTCGCAACGCTGGAACCCGCTGACCTGAATCCGGTTTGCACCGAAGCATGGCGGTTAAGTCCTCAAGGTTGCGCCAGCCAAAACGCCGGGATCGGCTACGCTGCTGGAGATAACAATAACGACAGGTGATTGCAGTGAGGCAGACCACCGAAGCATTCCGCGCCCGCTACCGCGCTGCAATTCATCCACTCTACAACCCATGGCTGCACGGCACTTTTGTGCTGCTGTTCGGCTTGCTGGCCATCGGCGGATTCTGGAGCACGGTGCACCAGGTTCAGCCACTTCAATGGCTGGCGGTGCCGTTGACGTTGTTGTTTTTCAACTTCGGCGTGTACATGGTCCATCGGCACTTGGGACATCACAAAAAGAACTTCGCGCGAATGTTCTATGCCCGCCATGCCGGCGACCATCACAGCTTTTTCGCCCCTGGCCACATGACCTACGAAACGGCGCGAGACTGGCGGGTGGTTCTGTTTCCAGCCTGGCTGATCGTGTTGCACACGCTCGTCATCGCCCTGCCCGTCTGGTGGCTGTTCAAGCAGTTCGATGCCAACGTCGCCGGGTTGATCGGCGGCTGCCTGGTCCTCGGCTACCTGGCCTACGAAGTGTTCCATGCCTGCGAGCACCTGCCGCCGGAAAATCTCCTCACACGGTTGCCGTGGATCTGCCAGATGCGCCGCCTGCACGAACTGCATCACCGTCGTGAGCTGATGCAGGAGCGCAATTTCAATATCGTTTTGCCGCTGATGGACTACCTGTTCGGCACCCTCTATTGGGAACCGGAGCCGACTGACCTGCACTCGACGAGAACGCCCATGACCTGCATGCAGCATCACATCGACATTGCTGGAGACCCGATTGACGTGCTCGCCTATGCCTGCACTGTGACCCGCTGGCCGGAGTGGCATCCCTCGTCTCTGAAGGTCAATGGCCAGGGCGGTCCGCTGCATGCCGGAGGGCGATTCGAGGAAGACATCAAGGCCGGCGGGCGTGAGGGACACCTGCACTGGGAGGTTAACGAATACCTGCCAGGACGCCGCTGGAGTGCCTGGGCCCATGACGATCACGGGTTGTCTTTGGTAGTGACTTACGAATGCGAGGCCCGGGGCGATAGCACACGCTTTGTCCGCACCCTGGAGTATCAGTTCAGAAGCCTGGCGATGCGCATTGCCAATCGACTGCTGCTCAAGCGCCGCATCGATCGTGAATCGGCAGCGTCGATGCTGACATTGCGCGAGATGGCGCAAAAACAGCTAGCCCCGGCAGGAGTCAGCGCGTGAGTCGAACCGCCAGGTTTCGCCATGTGGTATTGCTGCTGATCATTGCCATCGGCGCCTTTTTGCTACTGATGCCGACCAAGGTACAACCGGTGGCCTGGACACCGTCACCGGCGCCCTCCCTCACCAGCGGCATCTATGCCGACAATCAGCGCCTCAAAGGTGTGGAGCGCGTTGGCGCCGCTGATATCGACGGCCCGGAAGCGTTGCTGCTGGAGGAAGACGCGCTCATCACGGGTTTGCATGACGGCCGATTGATCCATACCAGCCTCGACGGCAAGGTCACCAAGGTCCTGGCCGATACGGGCGGCAGACCCTTGGGGCTGGCCCGTCATCCCAACGGGATGCTGGTGATTGCCGACGGAGTCAAGGGCTTGCTGTCTCTGGATGTCCAGGGCCGCTTGATTCCATTGACCACCACGGCCAACGGCGTGCCCTTCGGTTTCACCGACGACGTGGTAATCGACAAGTCCGGGCACTACGCCTATTTCAGCGATGCCTCCAGCCGCTTTGGCTACGGCAGTGACGGCGACGCGATCATCGAGCACGGCGGCGATGGCCGCTTGCTGCGTTATGACTTCCAGACCGGCAAGACCGCGGTCCTGCTGGATAAGCTGGAATTCGCCAACGGCGTGACGTTGGGACCGGACGATGCCTTCGTGTTGGTCAACGAAACGGGCGCCTATCGCATCAGTCGCTACTGGTTGAGCGGGCCGAAAGCCGGCACCCGTGATCTATTCATCGACAACCTGCCAGGGTTGCCGGACAACCTCGCGTTCAATGGTCGCGACCGCTTCTGGGTGGCGCTCTATGCGCCGCGCAATGCCTTGCTCGATGCCACCGCGCCGCATCCATTCGTGCGCAAGATGATTGTGCGGGCCATGACTTTCCTGCCTAAACCGGTGGAGAAACGCGCCTTCGCCCTGGGCCTGGATCTGGACGGCAAAGTGATCGCCAACTTGCAGGACGGTAGCCGCGACAACTATTCGCCGATCACCACCGTTCGCGAGTATGGAGACTGGTTGTATTTCGGGTCGTTGAAGGCCAGACACATGGCGCGTTTACCACTCAGTACGGCGTTACAAAAGTAAGCTCAATAATGTAGCAGCTGGCGAATCCTGGATTCATGGGGCACCTCGCATGGAGCCGTAGATTCGGACCCTGAACATTCGAGGTGCCGGTATTTATCGCCGTTCCAATTTTTCAGTCACCGATCGTCGGTGACCAGACAGAACGCGTCAGGACGGCGTCTGGAGCCGATCAACGATCTTTTGCTTAACCTGCACGCGCTTCTCCTTGAGTTTCTTCAATGCGTCATCGCTGGGCGCATCCGATTTGGCGGTTTCGGCCTTTACGACCTCAGCATCCGCCTGCAAATACTTGTTGATCAGTGAATCCAGTAACGGATCCTTGGTGCGTTTTTGCTGGATTTCTTCCTTTGAAAGATTGAGATCCTCAGTAAGGCTGTGTATCACCGGCATGGAACACCTCCGTTTGTTGATCGGAGGCAAACGCGATCAATGGCGTTCACCAACTATCAGAATGGCCTCGGTTAGCCCCTCCTGTCGACCGCCTATCAGACCAGCGGTGCCCGTTCGTCGCCCTGCCGTAAATGCAATAAAACCTTTGCCCGCTCGTCGGCATCCACAGGTTAACGATCAATCGATCGCCCATGAAAACCTGTGTGGAGAATAACCAATGGACGGATTTACCCTGCGCTACCTCACGTTGGCCGTTGCCTTGAGCACCAGCATGGGCACGGCTTTCGCTGCCACTTCCAATGACTTCGTCGACAAGGCGGCCGCGGGTGGTATCGCGGAAGTCGAAACGAGCCGATTGGCCCTGGAAAAAAGCTCATCGGCGGACATCAAGGCATTCGCCAACATGATGATCACCGACCATTCCAAGGCCAACGATGAACTGGCGGCGCTGGCGAAAAAGCACGACATCGAGGTACCGGACAGCACGACGATAGTCAAACAGGCGAAAGAGAAAATCCTCGACTTGCGCGATGAATCTTTCGACGCGGCCTACGCCAACAATCAGGTGAAAGCCCATGAAGACACTATCGAACTGTTCAAGAAAGAAGCCAACACCGTGACGGACGACAAAACCAAAGGCGCCACGGATCTGAAAGGTTTCGCGCAGAAGATGCTGCCGGCGCTGGAGAAACATCTGCAAATGGCGAAAAAGCTCCAGGCTGCTCATCCAGACAAATAACCCTCCCACGAAAAGGCCGCATCGTTTGATGCGGCCTTTTCAGTTCCTGACTAACCACCATCAGTATCGATATCGGCATCGGTGTCATCCCCGGGTTTGGGCCGGTCGGGATTCGGCTTGAAGCCCGGGCTGAACTCATTGTCGTTATCGGTGTGGCGTTGCTTCTGGTCGACCGCTTTGTCTGCGCTTTCCGGTTCGGGGGTTTTTGCGTTTTCCTCAAGATCACTGTCATCGTTCATAAGTACCTCGTTCATCACTGCACATGCGCGGCTGAAACAGTCGGGCCTTGAAGATTCGAAGCCGCTGCGCAAACAACGTTCCATCGAATGAATCGCCTATGCTCGAGTGAACGGCTGGACAAAATCCGGCGCAAGCGGGACGGTATGTGAACCGATCGTTCCGCGCGGGAACGATCAAAGGATTCTGGCCAAAAATGGCGCCGTCCGGCTCTTTTTACTCTTGGTGATCTTCTGGGGTGTGCCTGCCACAACAATCTTTCCGCCCTGATCCCCCGCACCGGGGCCGATGTCGATCACCCAGTCACTCTGCGCCACCACGCGCATTTCATGTTCGACGACGATCACCGTATGCCCCGCCGTCACCAGCGTATTCAACTGTTCGAGCAAGCGATCGACATCACGTGGGTGCAAACCGGTGGTGGGCTCGTCGAGCACATACAAGGTTGCCCCGCGCTGGTTGCGTTGCAGTTCGGTGGCCAGTTTGATCCGCTGGGCTTCACCGCCCGACAACTCGGTCGCCGGCTGACCGAGGCGCAGGTAACCCAGGCCGATATCGCGCAGCACCTCCAGCGACCGGCGAATACCCGGTTGCTCGGCAAACACCGTGACCGCCTCGTCCACCGTCAGTTGCAACACCTGGGCGATGTTCAACCCTTGCCAGATGATTGCCAGCGTCTCGGGGTTGTAGCGCGCGCCGTGGCAGGTCGAACACGGGGCATAGACGCTGGGCATGAACAGCAACTCGACGCTGACAAAGCCTTCACCTTCGCACGTGGGGCATCGCCCCTTGGCGACGTTAAAGGAAAACTGGCCCGCGTCGTAACCCTCGGCCTGGGCTTGAGGCGTGGCGGCGTACAGTTTGCGCACGTTGTCGAAGAGCCCGGTGTAGGTCGCCAGGTTCGAGCGCGGTGTGCGGCCGATGGGTTTCTGATCGACTTGCACCAGGCGCTTGATCGATTCCAGCCCCGCCGTGACCTGTCCGCCGCTGACTTGCGGTGCGTCGTCCTCAAGGCTCAACTCTTGCGGCTCGCTGTCACTTGCCGCACGCCCCAGATGCGCGCCCACCAGTTCCAGCAACGCCTGACTGACCAGGCTCGATTTGCCGGAACCGGAGACACCGGTCACCGCGGTGAAACAGCCCAGTGGAAACTCGGCGCTGAGGTTGTTCAGGTTGTTGCGGGTGATGCCTTCGAGTCGCAACCAATCGGTCGGTTTGCGGCTGACACGTGATGCGGGGACCTGCTCGGCGAACAGGTAGGCGCGGGTCTGGGAATTCGTTATCCCGGCCAGCCCTGGCGGCGGTCCGCTGTACAGGACTTGGCCGCCATGCTCGCCAGCCGCCGGGCCGACGTCGATCAACCAATCGGCGCGGCGCATGGTTTCCAGGTCATGCTCGACCACAAACAAAGTGTTGCCGGCGGCTTTCAAGCGTTGCAAGGCTTCGAACAAGGCTTCGCCATCCGCCGGGTGCAATCCGGCTGACGGTTCATCCAGCACGTAAATCACGCCGAATAACTGCGAACCCAATTGCGTCGCCAGGCGCAGGCGCTGCAATTCACCGGACGACAGCGTCGGCGTGCTGCGGTCCAGCGCCAGGTAACCAAGCCCCAAATCGGTCAACGTGCTGACCCGTTCCAGCAAGTCCTGAGCGATCCGCTGCGCGGCCAGGCGTTTCTCCACCGACAGGTTCGGTGTGTGGCGTACATCCGGCGCGTTGGCGTGACCACTGGCGCCGTGGGCCACTCGTTGCTCGCGGGCTTCGCGGGTCTGGTCGTGCGTCAGCACTTCGCCCACTGCCTCGGCCTGTTCGAGGTAGCTGTGAGCGGCGACTGGTTTCAAGACTTCGGCCACTTGCAGCAATGGCATCTGCGACAGTTCGCCGATGTCGTAACCGGCAAAGGTCACCGACAGCGCCTCGCGCTTGAGCCGTTTGCCATCGCACAACGGGCACGGGCTGCCGAGCATGAATTGCGCGACGCGCTTCTTCATCAACGCGCTTTGGGAATGGCTGAAGGTGTGCAGGATGTAGCGCCGGGCGCCGGTGAACGTGCCCTGGTAACTCGGTTCCATGTTGCGTTTGAGCGCGACTCTGGTTTCTTCGGGGGTGAGCCCGGCATACACCGGCACCGTGGGGGTTTCTTCAGTGAAGAGAATCCAGTCGCGCAGTTTTTTCGGCAAATCGCGCCAGGGTTTATCAACGTCGTAACCCATCGTCACCAGGATGTCGCGCAGGTTCTGTCCCTGCCAGGCCGTGGGCCAGGAGGCCACCGCGCGCTGGCGAATGGTCAGGCTCGGGTCCGGCACCATCAACGCTTCGGTGACTTCATACACCCGCCCCAACCCATGACATTCGGGGCACGCGCCCTGTGGCGTGTTGGGCGAAAAATCTTCCGCATACAGCATCGGTTGCCCCGGCGGGTAACTGCCGGCCCGGGAGTACAGCATGCGGATCAGGCTCGATAACGTCGTCACGCTGCCCACCGAAGAGCGCGTGCTCGGCGTACCCCGTTGTTGCTGCAGCGCCACCGCCGGCGGCAAGCCTTCAATGGAGTCGACGTCCGGCACGCCGACCTGATCGATCAGGCGCCGCGCATAAGGCGCCACGGATTCGAAATAGCGACGTTGCGCTTCGGCGTAGAGGGTCGAGAACGCCAACGACGATTTCCCCGAACCGGACACGCCAGTGAACACCACCAGGGCATCCCGGGGAATGTCGACATCGACGTTTTTCAGATTGTGTTCCCGGGCGCCACGCACCCTGACCATGCCGGAGGGGGGATTGGAAGTGCGCTTGGATGTCATGAGCGGCCTTGATTGGAAGGTTCAAAAAAATGCGGTTCACCTGTACCTGATCATTCCCACGCTCCGCGTGGGAATGCAGCCCGGGACGCTCCGCGTCCCTTTCGAGAGCTGGAACGCGGAGCGTCCCTAGAGGCATTCCCACGCGGAGCGTGGGAACGATCAATCGAGTTAGCCATTGAGGACGGTGCGCACCATTCGGGTCAGCGCCTGGGGACCATAGGGTTTGCTCAGCAAATGCGTATCAGGACTGAGCTGGTGATTGCGCGAAATAATGTCACGGGTGTGACCCGAGGTGAACAGCACGGCCACCGGCGGCGTCTGCACTTTGGCCCAGGCGGCCAGGTCCGCGCTTTTGATCAGGCCGGGCATGACCACGTCAGTGAAAATCAGGTCCACCACCGCGCCCTCCAGCAACATCTGCATCGCCACGTCGCCATTGGCCGCCGTCAGTACTCGATAACCTTCTTCACTCAGCAACTCCACCGCTGAGCTGCGCACCGCCTCGTTGTCCTCGACCACCAGAATGGTTTCGTGTCCGCCTCGCTGTTGTGGGTCATGCCGTACCGTTTCGTTGAGCATCGGGCGCAAGCTGCGAGGGAAATACAGCTGCACCCGCGTGCCGTGCCCGATCACGCTGGAAATCTCGATATGCCCGCCACTCTGCTTGACGAAACCGAACACCATGCTCAGGCCCAGCCCCGTGCCCTGGCCATCGGCCTTGGTGGTAAAAAACGGCTCGAAAGCCTGTGCGAGTACTTGCGGGGACATGCCGATACCTTTGTCAGCCACCGCCACGCAGGCATAGTCGCCGGCGACGATGCCCTTGCCTGCACAAAACTTGCGATCAAGGACAATGTTCTCGGCGCTCAGGTCAATGGTCCCCTCGCCCTTCATGGCGTCGCGGGCATTGATCGCCAGATTGAGGATGGCGTTTTCCAGTTGATTGCGGTCCACGTAGATGTGCCAAAGGGCTTCGGCCGCGCTGACGTTGATCTGGATGGTTTCCCCCAGCGCCCGCTGCAACAATTCCCCGAGCCCATCGAAGACCTGGCGCAGATCACAGACCGCTGGTGACAAGGGCTGACGACGGGCGAATGCGAGCAATTGCGAAGACAGTTTGGCGCCACGTTCGACCGCGGCAATCGAAGCGCTGACCCGGCGCTGCACATTGGCATTGTCCGGTTCATGCCGCGCCAGCAAGTGCAGATTGCCGGCGATCACCTGCAACAGGTTGTTGAAGTCATGGGCCACGCCGCCGGTGAGGCCGCCGATGGCTTCGAGCTTCTGCGATTGACGCAGTTGTTCTTCGGCAGCCAGTCGCGCTTCGACTTCGTCGGCAACGCGTTGCTCCAGATTACGGGTGAACTTGAGCAGGGATTCTTCGGCGATCTTGCGTTCGTGGATATCGATCAACACCCCGGGAAAACGGAACGGTTCGCCCTGCTCGTTGAACTCGCAGCCTCCACTCGCCAGTACCCACAGGTAACTGCCATCAGGGCGCAGGACCCGACATTCGGCATTGAAGGGTTCGCCGGTTTTCATTGCTTGATTGATCTGCTCCTGCATCCAGATGCGGTCATCGGGATGGATCCGTGCCTGCGCGATGTCCATTGGCAGGTCGGCCAGGTTCTGGTCGGGCGGGTAGGAAAAAGTACGGGCGAAACGCTCATCGCCGGAGAGCACATTGTCCTTGATGTCCCAAACGAACGAGCCGAGCAGAGCCCCGGCATTGAGTGCCAGGCGCACCCGCTCGTTGTCGGCGTGATAGGCGTCCTCGGCGGCCTGACGACGGCGCTCGGAAATCACATGTTCAGTGGTCTCGACCACCATCGCCATGACCCCGGCCGGTTTCCCGTCGTCATCCGCCACCGGACTGTAATAGAGATCCAGCCAGACGTCTTCGGGTATGCCGTCCCTCAAAAGCACAAGCTCTTTGTTGCGATAGGACAGCGTGCCGCCGGCCAGGCAAGTGTCGACCACATGCCGATTGAATTCGGCGACTTCCGGCCAGCCCAGTTCCACCGGGGAACCCAACAGGTAAGGATGGCGGCCACCGGCAAATTTCGAGTACGCATCGTTATAGATCATGTAACCCGGCCGGCCCCACAGCATCACCATCGGCAGTGGCGACGCGAGCATCAACTGCACCGCGCTGCACAAGCTTCTGGGCCAGGCGTGCATGGGCCCGAGCTCAGTCACGCTCCAGTCGAACGCGCGGATGCGCTCGGCCATTTCACCGTTCCAGCCTGCACACCCATGGCTATCGTCTAGAAACTGCATCGACTGACTCTGTATCCCTGTAGATGACCGGCTTAAGGGATCGCAACGGCATGAGGACGGTGCGTGCCCGTTTGTTTCGAGCATCGTCGTCGCCAATGGTTTCATAGAGGTTAGCTGATTCTGGACTTGCAGATTTTTGTGGGTTTTCCCTGAGGACTTTGTAGCAGCTGTCGAGCCTGCGAGGCTGCGTTCGGCTGCGTTCGGCTGCACAGCAGTCGTAAACCCTGCATCCAAGATTGTCCTGACACACCGAGGTGTTTGTTTTCACGACTGCTTCGCAGCCGAACGCAGCCTCGCAGGCTCGACAGCTGCTACACGGTTTCAGCGTGGTTAGACCTCGATCAGGTGCTTGAGCGGGTGGTAGTCGGTTTTCAACGTGGCGGCGACGTCGAGAATGGCCTTCTCGATGCCATTCAAATGCATGCAGGTCAGTTCGATCGCGGCGCTCTGGTTGCCGGCTTCGATGTACTCGATCAGCCGCAGGTGTTCGTCGTCGCGGCACGCTTCGTGACTGTCGTCATCCAGTGCCGCGGCGTACAGCGAGGCGCGGGAAATCAGCTTGCGGAACCAGTCCAGCAACACCGGGTTGTTCAGGCTTTGCGCGAGTTTGATGTGGAACTCACCCAGCAAATGAATCAACCGTTCATGGTCGCCACTGCGGTGCGCTTCATCCTCCAGCAACAGGTGATCACGCAGGTCCTGGGTCACGGCAGTATCACGACGGCGGCAGAGCTCGGTGACGATGCCGATCTCGACCAGGCGCCTCGTTTCAAACAGCGAGCGAATTTCCTCATCACTGGGCAACGACACCGACGCCCCTTTGTTGGGCTCGGTGGTCACCAGGCCATCGGCTTCCAACTGCTTGAGCGCGGCACGAACCGATGTCCGGCTGACATTAAAAAGTTCGGCCAATGACGCTTCGCCCAGCTTCATCCCGGGCCGCAATGAACGTTTGCTGATCGCCTCGTAAACCCCTTGGTAGACGCGGTCGACCGTGGTCTCGAGTTTTTTCTCGGTCATCTGAACACTCCTTTAGCGCTAAACAACCGGCCCCAGGCGATGAACAGCCTTTGAAAAAGGGGGTTGCACGAGCACATTAATCCGGTTATTTGTAGATTGCATCCAGATATTGCATACAATAATTAGAGGAATGCACCAATATGGGTCATCCAACTGCGATTGAAGTGCGTAACGTCTCCAAGCGGTATTCCGACGATCCGGGGCTGGCTCCAGCCCTCGACAACGTTTCAGTCGACATTGCCGACAATGAATTCTTCACCTTGCTCGGCCCTTCCGGCTGCGGCAAGACTACCCTGCTGCGCACCATCGCCGGCTTCGAACAGGTCAGCGAAGGCGAGATTCGTCTGGCGGGCGAACCGGTCAATGATTTGCCACCGTTCAAGCGCCGGGTCAACACCGTGTTCCAGAGCTACGCGCTGTTTCCGCACATGAGCGTCGCGCAGAATATCGCCTTCGGCCTTGAGATGCAGGGTCTTGATCGCAAGCTCATCCCGCAACGGGTCGATGAGATGCTCGCGCTGGTACAAATGCAACACCTGGCCCAGCGCAAACCGGCCGAATTGTCCGGCGGCCAGCAACAGCGCGTGGCGCTGGCCCGGGCTCTGGCGCCGAAACCCAAAGTGCTGTTGCTCGACGAACCGCTGTCGGCGCTGGACCTGAAGCTGCGCAAGGAAATGCAGGTCGAACTCAAGCGCGTGCAGAAGGAAGCCGGGATCACGTTCATTTTCGTCACCCACGATCAGGAAGAAGCCCTGACCCTGTCCGATCGAATCGCCGTGATGTCCGCCGGCAAGATCCTGCAAATCGGCACGCCGAACGATATCTACGAAAGTCCCAAGCATCAGTTTGTCGCCCAGTTTATCGGCGACATCAACTTCCTCCCCGGCCACATCAAGCGCGGCCAGCAAAACGAAAAACTGTTCGTCCCGAACGGCATGCCGGTGGAAATCCCCTGCCCGGCCCAAGGCTTCGACGGCGCCAGCGTGCAATTGGCCTTCCGCCCGGAACGCTCTCAATTGGTCGACCAGTCACAACCGCATCACCTGCGCGGCGTGATCGAAGCGGTGTTGTATGTCGGCACTGCCACGCTCTATCAGTGCCGGTTGAACAACGACATCAAGGTCATGCTGCGCGAGAACAACGAAGGCCTGAACCGTGGGCGGGTGGTCGGTGATCGCGTCGCGGTCAACCTGCCGCCCCATGCCTGCCTGTTGATGGAGGCCTGAGATGAGCGTCAGCAGCACTTCTCCCGCCCTCAGCCGTGCGCTGTTGCTCAGCCCGGTGGTTCTGACTTTGCTGGCGTTGATCGCCATTCCGCTCGGCATCATGGGCTACATCAGCTTGCTGCCGCGCAATGTGTACGGCGGCGTCGACTGGCAGGCCGACTGGCAATTGCAAAGCTACGTGCAGCTGTTTTTCCAGGAAGGTTTCGACGGTGAACTGGAGCTGAACTGGGTCTACGCCCAGGCGTTGTTGCGCTCGGTGTTCCAGGCCGGCGGCACCACGTTGCTGTGTTTCCTGTTCGGCTTCCCGGTGGCCTTGTGGATGTCGAGCCTGACACCCCAGCGGCGCAACCTCATGGTGTTGCTGATCACCATTCCGTTCTGGACCAACCTGCTGATTCGCAACTACGCCTGGCTGATCATCCTGCGTGAGCACGGCTGGGTTGCGCAGAGCCTCAACGCGCTGTTCCCGCAGGCCGGTGGAATCACCCTGCTCTACAACGACTTCGCCGTCAGCGTCGGGCTGGTCTACAGCTTCCTGCCGTTCATGATCTTGCCGATCTATTCGACCCTGGAAAAACTCGACTGGCGTCTGGTGGAAGCCGCGTACGACCTCGGCGCCAATCGCTGGCACGCGCTGAAGCGGATCATTCTGCCGCTGTCGATGCCCGGCGTGATTGCCGGCGCGTTGCTGGTGTTTGTGCCGAGTCTCGGTGCGTTCATTACCCCGGCGATTCTCGGCGGCGGCAAGACACTGATGATCGGCAACCTGATCCAGCAACAGTTCGGCACCGCGCGCAACTGGCCGCTGGGCAGTTCGCTGTCATTCCTGTTGCTGGGGATTCTGCTGCTGTCCCTGGTGCTTTACGCCCTCTACAGCCGCAGCGCCGCCAAAACTCTACGTCGGGGAGCCACCGCATGATCGCCCTGCACCTGAAAAAACTGCCCCTGACCCGCGAAGTCAGCCTGTTGATCCTGGCCTATCTGTACGTGCCGATCTTCGTGCTGATCGCCTACAGCTTCAACGCCAACCGCTCGGCCACGGTATGGACCGAGTTCTCGTTCGCCTGGTACGGCAGGATTCTGGCCAACCCGTCGATTCAGACGGCAGCGCTGAACTCGATCATCGTCGCCGGCATCGCTACGGTCTGTGCCACGGCCATTGCGTTGCTTGCGGCGTTGGCGACGTACCGGCCGTTCTATGGACAGAAGATGGTCGAGGGTGGGATCAACCTGCCGCTGATCCTGCCGGAGATCGTCACCGCCGTCGCCACGCTGCTGCTGTTCATGGCGCTGGGGATCAAGCTCGGTTTGCTGACGGTGATCGTCGCGCACATTGGCTTCTGCATTCCTTTCGCCTACCTGCCGATCCGTGCGCGGCTCAATGATCTGGACAAGAGCTTGCTGGAGGCGGCGAACGATTTGTACGCCAACCCGTGGCAGGTGTTTCGTCGAGTGACGCTACCGCTGCTGTGGCCCGCAGTGTTGTCCGGTTCGGTGCTGGCGTTCGTGGTCAGCCTCGACGACTTCATCATGACCTTCTTCGTGGCCGGCCCCGGTTCGACGACGTTGCCGGTGTACATCTTCTCGGCGATCAAGTCCGGGGTCACACCGGAGATCAACGCGATCTCGACCCTGATGCTGGTGATCTCCATCGTGCTGGTGGTGCTGGCCTTCTGGCTGGGACAGCGCGGCAAAAACCAATGAGCCCTTTCCTTCGCGGTACTTTCGGAGCGTAAAACCATGATGTTGAAAAACACGATCTTCAAAAGCATGCGTTACGGCGTCGCCGGTCTGGCCCTCGGTTGCTTCAGTGTTTTCACCGCGCAGGCCGCCGAACCCAAGGAATTGTTCTTCTATAACTGGACCGACTACTACCCGGTGGAACTGCTGGCCAAGTTCGAAAAGGAAACCGGGATCAAGGTCACCATGGACGGCTACGACAGCAACGAAACCCTGCTGGCCAAGTTGCAGGCCGGTGGCGCGGCGTATGACGTGATCGTGCCGTCGCAGTCGATCATGCGCACGTTGATCAACCAGAACCTGCTGTTGCAAATCGACGCGTCGACCCTGCCCAACTTCCAGTACGTCAAACCGGCGTTCCGCAACCCGAGTTTCGACCCGGGCCGCAAGTTCTCCGCTCCGTACCTGTGGGGCACCACCGGGTTTTCCTATGACAGCGCGCGGGTGCCCGGCGGCAAGCTCGATGACTCTTGGAAAGAGTTCTTCGAACCACGCAAGGAACTCGAAGGCCAACTCGCCGCCCTCGATACGTCCAGCAGTGTGATCAACGCGGCCAGCCATTACCTGAACGTGGACGAATGCAGCGAAAACCCGCAGGACGCCAAGCGCATTCTGGAGCTGCTGCAAAAACAGAAACCGCACTTGAAGATGTACAGCTCGGACAACACCGTCGACCGCATGGCCTCCGGTGAAGTGATCATGATGCAAAACTGGAACGGTTCCACCGCACGGGCCACGTTGCAAAAAAACACCATCAAGTACGTGTACCCGCGCGAAGGCCTGGCGATGTTCCAGGACAACTTCGCCGTACCGAAAAGCGCCCCGCACCCTGGCAACGCGAAGCTCTTCATCGACTGGATGATGAAACCGGAAAACGCCGCCGCCGTGTCCAACGCCATCGCCTACGCCAACGGTATCCAGAGCGACAAACTGATCGACGCCAAATGGCGGGTGATGGACGCGATCAACATGCCCGACGAGTTCGCCTCGCGCCTGCGCCCGGAAAAAGAGTGCAGCAACAAGGCGCGTGAGTTGCAGGACCGGATCTGGTCGAAGCTCAAGGGTTGATTGGCTGGGTTTGAGACCGAGTCGCGGCCATCGCGAGCAGGCTCGCTCCCACAGGGTATTGGGTTGTTCACACATTCCATGTTCAACACAAAACCACTGTGGGAGCGAGCCTGCTCGCGATGAGGCCCGCCCAGACACCACAAAAATTTGAGGTATGTAATGACCTGGCTACGCAACGTGCGCCCCTACGGCTCCCCCGCCGAAGACCTGCTTCTGGAAAACGGCCTGTTCAAGGCTCGACGCCCCGCGTCCAACGCGCCGCCGGCCCCCACCGACATCGACGGCCAAAACCAGCTCCTCACCCCGGCCCTGGTCGAAAGCCACGTCCACCTCGACAAAACCCTCTGGGGTCAACCCTGGCGCCCGAACAGCGCCGGCCCGACGCTCAAGGACTACATCGCCAACGAGCGCCGTGTGCTGCGTGACGTCCAGGCACCGATTGTCCAGCGTGCCGGCGCCCTGCTGGAAAACTGCATCGCCCGTGGCTCGCTGACGATGCGTTGTCACGTCGACATCGACCCGGAATTCGGCCTGCGCCACGTCGAGGCCATGCAACAGCTGCGCGAAGCCTACCGCGACCTGATCGACCTGCAACTGGTGGTGTTCCCGCAAACCGGCCTGATCAGCCGCCCCGGCACCGCCGAACTGATGCGCGAAGCCATGGCCCTGGGCGTGGAAAACGTTGGCGGACTCGACCCCTGCGGCATCGACAATGACCCCATCGCCCAGCTCGACTTCGTGTTTAAGCTGGCCAGCGAATTCGAACGTGGCGTCGACATTCATCTGCACGACAAGGGCGAACTGGGCCTGTGGCAGATCGCACTGATCGCCGACTACACCGAACGCTTCGGGCGTCAGGGTCGGGTGATGATCAGCCACGCGTACTGCCTTGGGATGTTGCCGTGGAGTCAGGTCAAACCGGTGGCCGAGCGTTTGGCGGCCCTGGGCATTTCCCTGATGAGTTCGGCGCCGGCCGATTGCGCGGTGCCGCCGTTTCTCGCATTGCGCGAGACCGGGGTGAACGTGTGCCTGGGTTCGGACGGCATTCGTGATGCCTGGTCGCCCATGGGCAACGGCGACATGCTCGAACGGGCGATGCTGCTGGCGTTTCGTTTCGATTTGAACAAAGACGATGAACTGATGGCGGCGTTTGAAGCCGCCACAGTGAATGGCGCTCGGGCGTTGGGCTGTGAGGGTTATGGTCTGGAGATCGGTCAGCCGGCGGATTTTTTGCTGATGCCGGTGCAGACGCTGGGTGAAGCGGTGGTGTCGCGGCCGATGCGCCAGGTTTATCGCGGCGGTGAGTTGATCGCCTCGGGTGGCCAACTGCAGGAAAGCCGTCTGTGAAAAGGATTGGATTGAAAGCCAGTTGCGTGGTCGGGTTCGACGGCACCCGGCATGTGCTGTGGCGCGACGGCGAAGTGGTGTTCGAAGGTTCGCGCATTGTGTTTGTCGGGCGTGGCTATCCAGGGCCGGTGGACCAGTGGGTCGATTACGGCAACGCATTGATCGGACCCGGTTTCATCGACCTGGATGCACTCGGCGATCTTGATTCGACGGTGCTGACGCTGGACAACGGCGATGAACGCGACATGGGCCGGATGTGGTCCGAGGATTACCTGGCGAGCGGTCCGCGGGAGAGTTACAGCCCCGATGAAGAAGTCTTCAAATACCGCTACGCCTTCACCCAGCTGATCCGCAACGGCATCACCACCGCCATGCCGATCACCTCGATGTATTACCGCGAATGGGCCGAGACCTACGACGAGTTTTCTGCGGTAGCCGGTGTGGCGGGCGAGTTGGGGCTGCGCACTTACCTCGGCCCCTGCTACATGAGCGGCATGAGTTACTGGCGCGCCGATGGAAGCCTCGGGCATCACTGGGATGAAACGCGGGGCATGGCGGGGCTCGACGCGGCTGCGCGGTTTTTCCGTGATTTCGACGGTGCGCACGAGGGTTTGATTCGTGGCGCGCTGCTGCCGGACCGGATCCAGACCTGCACCCCGGCCCTGCTGCAACGCACCGCCGCGCTGAGTCGGGAACTGAACGCGCCGATGCGTTTGCATTGCTGCCAGGGGCTCGGTGAAGTGGCGATGGTCGAGCAACTGCGTGGTACTTCGCCGCTGGGTTGGTTGCAGCAATTGGATTTGCTGACCCCGCGCTGCCTGCTGCCCCACGGCATCTACACCTGCGGCGATGACGATCTGCAACGCGTGGTGGATGGCGGCGCGAGTCTGGTGCATTGCCCAGTGGTGTTTGCCCGTGACGGCGAAGCGTTGAACTCTTTCGGTCGCTATCGGGCCAAGGGCATCAACTTCGCCTTGGGCACCGACACCTGGCCGGCGGATGTGCTGGAAAACATGCGCCAGGGTCTGAACATCGCGCGCTTGATGGAGGGCGATGGTTCCTTGACCTGCACGCTGGATTTTTACAATGCCGCCACCCTCGGCGGCGCCAAGGCTCTGGGCCGCGACGATCTGGGTCGCCTGGCACCGGGCGCCAAGGCCGACATCACGGTGTTCAGCCTTCGCGGCCTGCATTTGGGGCCGTTGTTCGATCCACTGAAAAACCTGGTGCTGGCCGGGCGCGGTGACGACTGCATCGCCAGCTACATCGACGGCCGCTGTGTGATGCAGGACGGTCAGGTTCAAGGCGTCGACTACCCCGCCCTGCAACGCCAGGCGCAACAACAATTCGAAAAACTGATGCGCAGCCACAGCGACCGGGCCTTCGGCCAACCGGACTGGAAAGGCCTGTTCAAACCGGCCATTCCGTTCGCTGACGACTACAGCGCAGACGCGCCACTGAGCGCGATTGATCCCCTTCTTTAGAGAATTCTGCCCATGCAAAGCTTTGACTTCAGCCAATTGAGCCCGCGAGACAAGTACAAGATTCTGATCGGCAGCGTGGTGCCCCGGCCGATTGCCCTGGTCACCACCATCGACGGCGAAGGCCGAATCAACGCCGCGCCCTTCAGCTTCTTCAACGCCCTCTCGGCCGACCCGCCGATCCTCGCGTTGGGCGTGGAAAACTACGGCGACCAAAGCCCCAAGGACACCACGCGCAATATCCAGCTCAACCAGGAATTCACCGTGAACATCGTCAGCGATGCCCTGGTGGAAGCCATGAACGTCTGCGCCGTGCCGTTCGCTCCCGGTTTCGACGAACTGACGGCCGCCGGCCTCACCGCCATTCCCGGCACCACGGTCAAATGCCCACGAATCGGCGAAGCCCCGGTGGCCTTGGAATGTCGACGGATGATGGCGCTGTCTATCGGGCAGTCGCGGGAGATTATCTTTGGCGAAGTGTTGATGGCGCATGTGCGGGATGAATTGATCGACCCGAAAACCTTGTACATCGATCAACTCGGGCTCGATGCAATTGGCCGGATGGGTGGGCATGGGTATGCGCGCACGCGGGATTATTTCGATTTGCCGACACGCTCGTTGCAGGCGTGGACGGATGCGCCGGGAGGCGGCGAAAGGTTTTGGCCGTCAGGTAAATGATCGTTCCCACGTTCTGCGTGGGAATGCAGCCAGGGACGCTCTGCGTCCGCTGTGACGCAGAGCGTCACGGGAGGCGTTACCACGCAGAGCGTGGGAACGATCAAGTTGGGTTCAGCGGAAATCCCGGCTGCGTACGCTGATGCCGTCGAGCAATGGGCTCAGGTCGCTCAACCGTCCGGCAATCAAATGCCGCACCTCGCCTTCCTTTTCCCAACGCCCGTCGACCTTGAGCAATTGCGAACCGACCAACACCTGGCGCTGCCGGTCGGCCAGGTCGCGCCAGACGATGACGTTGACGTTGCCGAACTCATCTTCAAGGGTGACAAAGGTCACGCCACTGGCGGTGCCCGGGCGTTGTCGGCCGGTCACCAGCCCGGCGACACTGACCGGTCGTCCATGCTCGACCTCCAGCAGTTCCTTCGAACTGCGGCAGCGCCGGGCTTTCAATTCACCCCGCAATAGAGCCAGCGGATGCGGGCCGAGCGTGGTGCCGACACTGTTGTAATCGGCCAGCAGGTCCTCGCCCACGGTGGGTTTTGGCAACGACACCGCGCCCTCCTCCTGACTCGGCAGACCGGCAAACAAACCGAGCTGTTTTTGCACACCCGCCACTTCCCAGCGCGCCCGATGACGGTCACCCGCCAGGCCACGCAACGCACCGGCATCGGCCAGTTGTTCCTGGGCGCGGGCGTCGAGTCGCGCCCGTTCGCCGAGATCGGCAATGTCGATAAACGCCCCCTTCGACCGTGCAGCTTCGATGCGCCGGGCATCGTCCTCGCGAAAGCCCTTGATCATCCGCAATCCCATGCGAATCGCCGGTTGAGCCCCAGTGATCGGCTCAAGGTTGCAATCCCAATCGCTGGCGCGCACGTCCACCGGGCGAATCTGCAAATGATGCCGGCGCGCGTCCTGCAGAATCTGGTCCGGGCTGTAGAAACCCATGGGCCAACTGTTGATCAGCGCACAGGCGAAGGCCGCCGGCTCATGGCATTTCAACCAGCAACTGGCGTAGGTCAGCAAGGCGAAACTGGCGGCGTGGGACTCAGGAAAACCATAACTGCCGAAGCCTTTGATCTGCTCGAAGATCTGCGCGGCAAACTCGGCCGTGTAGCCGTTTTTCTTCATCCCGGCGGCCAGGCGATCCTTGTGCGGTTCCAGCCCGCCGTGGCGTTTCCAGGCCGCCATGGAGCGGCGCAGTTGATCGGCCTCGCCGGGGCTGTAGTCGGCGGCGACGATCGCAATCTGCATCACCTGTTCCTGGAACAGCGGCACGCCCAGCGTGCGCTTGAGCACCACTTCCAGTGCCGGAGACGGATAGACCTCCGGTTCTTCCTTGTTTCGGCGGCGCAGGTATGGATGCACCATCCCGCCCTGAATCGGCCCCGGACGGACAATTGCCACCTCGATCACCAGGTCATAGAAGGTCCGTGGCTTGAGCCTCGGCAGCATCGACATCTGCGCCCGGGACTCGATCTGGAATACGCCAATGGTATCGGCACGGCCGATCATGTCGTAGGTCGGCGAGTCTTCGGCCGGGATCGTCGCCAGACTGAGGTCCCGATGACGATGACGGCGCAACAGATCGAAACAGCGGCGGATCGCACTGAGCATGCCCAGCGCCAGGATATCCACCTTGAGCAGCCCGACGGCATCAAGGTCGTCCTTGTCCCACTGGATGATGGTGCGCTCGGCCATGGCGGCGTTTTCCACCGGGACCAGGCTGTCCAGAGGCTGCTCGGAAATCACGAAACCGCCGGGGTGCTGGGACAGGTGTCGGGGGAACCCGATCAACTGCCCCGTCAGGCTCAGCACCCGGCGCAGCACCGGACTCTCGGGATCGAACCCGCCTTCAAGCAGGCGCTCCACGGGCGGTGTTTCATCACTCCAGTGGCCACAGCAATCGGCCAGGGCGTTGATCTGATCCGGCGGCAAACCCAGGGCCTTGGCCACATCACGCACCGCGCCGGCCGCGTGATACGTGCTGACCACCGCCGTCAGCGCCGCACGGCTGCGGCCATAACGCTGGAACACGTACTGCAAGACTTCTTCGCGGCGTTCGTGTTCGAAATCGACGTCGATGTCCGGCGGTTCGTTGCGCTCTTTGGAGAGAAAGCGCTCGAACAACAGCGTGGTGCGATCCGGATCGATTTCCGTGATGCCCAAGGCAAAGCACACCGCCGAGTTGGCCGCCGAACCACGGCCCTGACACAGGATTTTTTGCTCACGGGCGAATCGCACAATGTCGTGAACCGTCAGGAAATAGCTTTCGTAGCCCAGTTCGGCGATCAGCTCCAGCTCCTTGTCGATCTGCGTCAGCACCTTGGCCTGCGGTCCTTTTGGCCAGCGCCACGCGATGCCCTCTTCGGTCAGATGCCGCAGCCAGGAGGTGGCTGTCTGGCCTTCAGGGACCAATTCCCGGGGATATTGATAACGCAACTGACCGAGATCGAAAGTGCAGCGCCGGGCGATGTTCAGCGTTTCGTCGAGCAGGGTTTGCGGGTAGATCGATTGCAGAGCCTCAAGACTGCGCACATGCCGCTCGCCATTGGGATGAAGACGCAACCCGGCCTCCGCCACCGGCACGTGATGACGGATCGCAGTCATGGTGTCCTGCAAGGCGCGCCGTCCACGAGCGTGCATGTGCACATCACCGCTGGCCACTGCCGGGATTCGCAGCTCCCTTGCCAGCATCAACAGCTCGTTCAGCCGTCGGGTATCGTTCTGGCCGCGATGCAGCTGGACGGCCAGCCACAGGCAATTGGCGAAGGTCTGTTTCAGCCAGCGGCCCTGTTCGAAGTCATCGACCGCGTCCGGCACCCACAATGCCAACAGGCCCGGCAAGGGTTCGCTGAAGTCCTCGCGCAGCACTTGATACTGGCCTTTCTGCGTGCGGCGTCGGGCTCGGGTAATCAATCGGCACAGCGCTTGATAACCCTCGAGGTTTTCCACCAGCAACACCAGTTTCGGACCGTTCTCGATGCGCACTTCGCTGCCGATGATCAGCGGCAGCTCCACGGCTTTGGCCGCTTGCCAGGCGCGGACGATACCGGCCAGGGTGCATTCATCGGTGATCGCCAAGGCCTGATAGCCGTGCTTTTTCGCCCGCTGAAAGAGTTCGAGGGCACTGGAAGCACCGCGCTGGAAACTGAAGTTCGACAGGCAGTGCAGCTCGGCATAGTCGATGCTCATGCGAACCAGCCTTGCAGCCACAACGGACCGTCCTCACCGACCGCACGGTAGGCCCAGCCCTGCTGGCCGGAACGGGTTTCGATCAGGAAGTAATCACGGCGCACATCGGCGCCGTCCCACCAACCGGACTCGATGCGCTCCGGCCCCATCAGGATGCGCGCCGAACCTTCGTGCACCGCCAGTGGTTCGGTCAGCAGCCAACCCGGACGTTGCACGCCGGGCAGCCCTGCACAGCGCTGACTGTCGACACTGGCCTGCCACGCGCATTCCGGCCGGTGATCGGCCTGGAACCGCAAGCCCTGCACCGCGTCATCCCCCAACCGCGCGCGCAAGCGTTCGCGCAGTTGCTCCCAGGGCAAGGACTGCTGCGGGCGGTCGTCGAACAGCTCCTGATACTGGGGAACGAAGGCCGGCAAGTCTTCGGCGCGCAGGCGAAAACCGCGCACCGGGGCCTCGACCTGAACGTGCTCCAACCGGCCCCGGGCCAGTTCGAAGAGCATCGCCGGCTCACGTTCGGCGCTGAGCAGGCCGACCTTGATGACGGTGTCCGGCAACCCGGCGTGTTCCAGGTGCAGGTCAAAACGCTGCACGCCGCTGTCCCGACCGCAAAGAAACGCCGACAGGTCGCCGGTCAGCCGGCGTAACGGAAACAGCAGCGCCTGATGGGACTGCACGTCGAAGTTGAGCTCGATGCGCACATCGAACCGGTCCGGCGGCAGGTAGAACGCCAGCGCCAGCCGCCGTAACCCGAGCAAGGCGTCCAGATGCTTGAGCACCCGGGCCTCGAAACGCCGGGCCAGACTATGGCGAGGCAACGCCTGAACCTGGCTCAAGGTGCGCAGCCCCATGCGCGACAACGCGGTGGCCACGCTGGTTTCCAGCCCGATCCGGTCGATGGGCAACTGCCCTAGATGATGCTGCAAGGCTTGATCGTCGGGCACCACCAGACCGTCATAAGCATTGGCCAGTACCCGTGCCGCCACCGGGTTGGGCGCGGCAACAATCCGATGGCGAAACCCCAACTCGCCGAGTTCGGCGCGTAACCGCGCCTCGAATTGCGGCCAGGCGCCGAACAATCCCAGGCTGGACTCGATTTCAAACACCACCGCACGCGGGTAATGCACGCTGACTTGTGAACTGAATCGATAAGCCCAGGCGGCCAGAAACTGCTGCCAGTGCTCGATCTCGGCAGCGTCGTATTCAGCCGTGACAAAGCCTTTGCTCAAGGCCTGGGCGGCGGTCATCGACTGGCCCGGACGCAAGCCCAGCGCCCGGGCCGAAGCGTTGACCGCTTGCAACACCCGACGTTGGGCCGGGCCGGTCAGCAGCGCCAGCGGTTCATCGGGATCGGAACGCTGACGCAGTACCGCGTCCAGCGCCAATTGCGGGAAGAGAATGCACACCCAGCGCATGGCAACCTCAATGTCCCACGGGGAAGGCAATCGGCGCCGAACGCGCCAACCCGCCCCGACACTTGAGCACGCGCAATTGTGCAGGCCTGGCATCGATGGCGATGCGCAGTGCCGCGGGCGAAGGGTTGATCGCCTCATTGATCGAGCGGTAGGCAAACGCCAGGGTCGAGCCGGTTTCCGCCGCCACCTGCAAGCGCCGCAACGCCCGGTCATCGGCCTTGTGCGGCCAGCACAGCACTGCGCCACAACTGCCTGAACGCAGGCATTGTTCCGCTGCCCACAAGGCATCGCGCTCGCAAGCCTGGATGATCGACAACTGACGCAGATCGACCCCGGCGTTCTGCCAGGCCTGGGGATATGGCACGTAAGGCGGCGCCACCAGCACGATGCGCTCGCCCGCGGCGGACAACCGCGCCAGCGCCGGCCACACCAGTTGCAACTCGCCAACACCCTGCCCGGCCAAAAGGATTTCGGTCAGCGCCGCTTCCGGCCAGCCACCGGTGGGCAACGCCGCATCCAGCGCAGCATGCCCGGTGGGTTGCGGGCTGACGGCCGGTGGCGCAGGCCGGCCCTTCCAGACCTGGCCGCCATTGAACAGCGTATCCAGCGCAACGACGGCGCCCATCACCCTTGCCTCACCAAGCCGCAGAACACTCCTTCGATGGCCAGGTCCTGACTGGCTTCGACGATGATCGGCTTGTAGGCCGGATTGCGTGGCAGCAATCGGACAACCTCGCCGACCCGCTCGAAACGTTTGATGGTGACTTCGCCGTCGAGTCGCGCGACGACGATCTGGCCGTTGACCGCCTCGGGATTGCGGTGCACGCCCACCAGGTCACCGTCGAGAATGCCGTCCTCGATCATCGAGTCACCCTGGACCCGCAGCATGTAATCCGGCACCCGCGAGAAGATCGACGGGTCGAGCAGCAAGCGGCTGTGAACCTCGGCATCGGCACCGATCGGCGCACCCGCCGCCACTCGACCGAGTACCGGAATGTCCAGCAACTCGGGCCGCGCCGGTTGTCCGAGCAAACGAATGCCCCGGGCCTGATGCGCATTGACCTCGATAAAACCGGCCTCGGTCAGCGCCAGCACATGCTTGCGCGCCACGCTACGGGAGGCGAAACCGAACGCCTCGCTGATTTCAGCGAGGCTCGGGGACTGGCCCTGCTCGGCGATTCGATCGCGGATAAAGGTCAGGATGGCGGTACGGCGGGGAGTTAAAGTCGTCATGGAGTACATTTGTACTCTTTTGGTTTTTTCCTGGCAAGGACCGCCAGTCAGCTGGCTGGTCGACCACACAACCCGAGGTAAACACAAATTACAGTGTCGGCGGAGGCCGACAGGGTGAATGAGGCTCCGTACTACTCAGGGCCGGCCTCATCGCGAGCAGGCTCACTCCTACAATGGATCGAAGCCAGCCGCAAATCCTGCCTACACCACGAAACCTGTGGGAGCGAGCCTGCTCGCGATGGCGACCGTTCAGTCAATGCAGATGGAAGCTATGCCGGCCTCTTCGCTCTCCATTTGGATTGAGTTTCAACGGAGCAAGGGATTTCGACTTTCAGATGCGCCGAACCGCAGCCTCACGCTGCTCGGCAACTGCTACATCGGTGAGGCATTCAGTGAGCGTTAGCCGCGCTTGAGGATCTGGTCCATCACCCAATCGGTTTTCAGTGCTTGTTCGGCCAGCGCCGGATGCCGCGCTTCTCCCCGAATATGCGCGTTCATGCCCAGCACGTGATGCCACTGAATGTGCTCATGGTTCTCGATGTGCAGGCTGAGGCTTTCATCGGCTTCAAGCTGAACCGGATGCTCATCGAATACGGAAAAGCTGATCCGGCCTGTGCTGCCAATCAGCTCGACCCGATCTTCGCGGCGGTCTGCGACGAAATTCCAGCAGCCCATACCCAGAGCGCCGGAAGCAAATCGCCAACTGGCGCTGACGGCATCCTCGGCGGTATACAAACCGGCCTGGTGCGCGGTAAACCCGGCGACTTCGACGATGTCGCCAAGCAGGTACTGGAACAGATCGAAGCCATGACTGGCCAGGTCGGCGAAATAACCACCACCCGCAATAGCCGGGTCGGTGCGCCAGTTATCGGTACCGCCAAGATCGGTCGGGGATGGCGCTTTGGTCAGGGTCCAGGTCAAATGCCGGACCTCGCCGATCCGCCCTTCCTCCAGCCATTGCCGCACTTGCTGGAAGCGCGGAAGTGAACGCCGATAGTAGGAAACAAACAGGTGCAGCCCGGCATCGGCAAAGGCCTTTTGCATCTCGCGGCTTTGCCCGGCATTCAACGACATGGGTTTCTCGACGCAGCAATGTTTGCCGGCGGCGGCCACCCTCAAGGCGTAGGCGTGATGGCTGTCAGGTGGCGTTGCGATGTACACCGCGTCGACTTCGGGATCATTGATCAGCGCGTCGACATCGGTGTAGACCCGAGCGATGCCGTGACGCGCGGCGTAATCCGACACCGCGTCCAGACGCCGGCCCATCACCGCCACCAGCGCCGAGCCGGGCGCCTTGTAGAAGGCCGGTCCGCTCTTGCGTTCAGCGACGCTGCCACACCCGATCATGCCCCAGCGCACCACGTTCATACTCACTCCCAGATGTTTAGCCGACGCGCAGTGCGCGCAGGTCCAGATGCCCGTCCTTGAGCGGCGGGCACCAGTAGTAGCCGCCGGTGATCGGCCGGCTGATGCGATACAAACCGTCGGTGATGCCGTCTTCCAGACCGCTCATGCGGCGCAGTTGGGCTTCGAAGGCGTCGAGGGAGAAACCGAAGGCCAGGAACATCAGGCCGGCGCGATCGCCTTCGATCCACGGCATGGAACGGCGCACCACGAAGGCCTCGGGGGCGAAGCTTTCCTGGGCGGTACGTTTGACGTGAGCGGAGATCGGCGCGTCGTCGATTTCTTCGTTGTCGCTCAAACGACGGCCCATGATGTTGTCCTTCTCATCGGACGGCATCGCGTGGAAACCCTTCAGGTCGTGCTGCCATTGCTGGATCGCGGCGAAACTGCCGCCGACCGTTCCGTCAGCGCCGTTACTCACCAGCGCGGCGGCGACGGCGGCTTCGTCGTGAGGGTTTTCGGTGCCGTCTTCGTAACCGGTCAGATCATGGCCAGTAAGGTGGCGGAAGGTTTCGTTCATCTGCACCAGGCGCAGGGCCGGGGCCAGCGCGGCTTCGATGGCGTTGCTACGGTTGAGCAATTCGCCACGGTCGACACCGTGCAACCAGCACCAGAGCGCGTGCTGGGTGGACGGGTTGTCGACGCCGACACCGGTCAACGCTGGAAAGGTGCGCAGGCCGTCGATTTGCCCCTTGAGGGCCTTGACCAGGGACTCACCGAACCCGACCACGGCCGACTTCCCGTCCACCAGTCCCTTGAGATTCTCCAGCGCGGCCGGCAAGGCAGCGGCGGATTCGAGTGCGAAGAACATATGACGAGCTTGAGGCGGAACTGGGGTGGCGAGAATGCCCGGCTGGTAGTAACTCATATGAACTCCTTCAGAAAGAGCGCGAAGTTTAACCGCAGGATCGTAACTTGTGTGTTTTCAGGGCAAAAGGTCGCAGCCCCGTAACCCTGTAGCCGCTACGACGATCCGCAACGTCGAGCTAAAAGAATCCTAAGATGAGTCATGACAAGCGAGTCCGAGGTCTGCTAAAACGATTCATCAATTGCATCACCCAATCCAGACGGGGTAGCGACATGACCACAGCACACATCCTTGGCAACCTGTTTCCCGACGCCAGCGACATCCCGGAAAAATACCGCCTCGACGGCCAGACCGAGCAGCGTGAATACCTGGTCGACGGTGAGCTGAAAACCTGGTCCGGGCCCCTCGCCCAAGTCCGCAGCCCGGTGTACCTGACCGGCGAAAATGGCGACGAACAAGTAATCCTCGGCAGCACGCCGCTGCTCGATGCCGACACCGCATTGACCGCGCTCGACGCCGCCGTCCGCGCCTATGACCGGGGCCAGGGTCTGTGGCCGACGATGCGCGTAGCCGAACGCATCCAGCACGTCGAAGCCTTCCTCGCACGCATGCGTGAACAGCGCGAAGCCGTGGTCAAGTTGCTGATGTGGGAAATCGGCAAAAACCTCAAGGACTCGGAGAAAGAGTTCGACCGCACCTGCGATTACATCGTCGACACCATCAATGCGCTCAAGGAGCTCGACCGCCGCTCCAGCCGTTTCGAACTGGAACAGGACACCCTCGGCCAGATCCGCCGCGTACCGCTGGGCGTGGCGTTGTGCATGGGACCTTACAACTACCCGTTGAACGAAACCTTTACCACGCTGATTCCAGCGCTGATCATGGGCAACACCGTGGTGTTCAAACCGGCCAAGCTCGGTGTACTGCTGATTCGTCCGCTGCTGGAAGCGTTCCGCGACAGCTTCCCGGCTGGGGTGATCAACGTGATCTACGGCAGCGGCCGCGAGACCGTCAGCGCGCTGATGGCCAGCGGCAAAATCGACATCTTCGCGTTTATCGGCACCAACAAAGCCGCCAGTGACCTGAAAAAACTCCATCCAAAACCGCACCGCTTGCGTGCGGCATTGGGCCTGGACGCGAAAAACCCCGGCATCGTGCTGCCCGAAGTCGATCTGGACAACGCGGTCAGCGAAGCGCTCACCGGCTCCTTGTCTTTCAATGGCCAGCGCTGCACCGCGTTGAAAATCCTCTTCGTCCATGAAGACGTGGTCGAAGCGTTCATCGACAAATTCAACGCCAGACTCGCCAACCTCAAACCCGGCATGCCGTGGGACAACGGTGTGGCGCTGACGCCGTTGCCGGAAGCGAGCAAGGTCGATTATCTGCACTCGCTGGTGGCGGATGCCGTGAGCAAAGGCGCCGCCGTGGTCAACCCCAATGGCGGTGAGGCCCGCGCTTCGTTCTTCTACCCCGCCGTGCTGTACCCGGTGACGCCGCAGATGCGCGTCTATCAGGAAGAACAGTTCGGCCCGGTCGTGCCAATCGTGCCTTACCGACATCTGGACACGGTGATCGATTACGTTCTGGAATCAGACTTCGGCCAGCAGCTGAGTATCTTCGGCACCAACCCGGTGGCGGTCGGCCGGCTGGTCGATACCTTTGCCAACCAGGTCGGCCGGATCAACCTCAACGCCCAGTGCCAGCGCGGCCCGGACACTTTCCCGTTCAACGGTCGCAAGAACTCCGCCGAAGGCACGCTATCGGTGCATGATGCGTTGCGGGTATTTTCGATTCGCACGCTTGTGGCGACCAAGTTCCAGGAAACCAACAAAGAACTCATCAGCGAGATCATCAGCGGACGCAGTTCGAGCTTCCTGACCACCGATTACATTTTCTGAGGAAACCGAGCCTGAGCACATTCAGAGACCATCGACTGCCACCTCTGTTGCGCCGACTGCTGCGTCCGTTACTCGACCCGTATCGGCGCTATCGCCACGCCCGGGTGATCCACGCGGTGCGTGTGTCGCTGGGGTTGCTGGCAACGATCCTGCTGACCACCGGCATCAACCTGCCCCACGGTGAGTGGGCGTCGGTGACGATGCTGGTGGTGATCGGCGGCCTGCAGCATCACGGCAACATCGGCAAAAAAGCCGCCGAACGCGCCATCGGCACCTTGATCGGAGCCGGCGTCGGCTTGCTGCTGGTGGCGCAACAGGCGTGGCTCGGGATGCCGTGGCTGACCTATTTCGCGATGGCCGTGGTCTGCGGATTCTTCTCCTACCACGCCATCGGCAAGGGCGGTTACACCGCGCTGCTCTCGGCGATTACCGTGTTTATTGTCGCGGGGCATGGCGACAACCCGATCACCGACGGGCTGTGGCGTGGGGTGGACATCCTGATCGGCATCGCCCTGGCCCTGGCGTTTTCTTTCGCCTTGCCGCTCTACGCGGTTTATTCCTGGCGCTACAACCTGGCCGATGCCTTGCGCGACTGCGCGACGATCTACGGCCGCATCATCAATGGCCAATCGGTTACCGATGACGAACACCATAAACTGGTGGGCCGCCTGAACACAGTGATGGTGCAACTGCGCTCGTTGATGCCGTCGGTGTCCAAGGAAGTGCGGATTTCCATGACCGAACTCGATGCCATTCAGCGCCACTTGCGCATGTGTGTCAGCACTCTGGAAATCCTCGGCAACACCCGACCTGACGCCAGTGACCCCGATGCGATGGCCCGTCTTCAATTGGCGTTGAAAGCCGAGCATCGGCTGATTCGGGTGCAACTGATCGGTATGGCCAGGGCGCTGAAATCCGGTGCCTCCCAGCGGTTGAACCGGCCCGTCGAACTGCCGTCGGATTCAAGCCTGACCGCAACGGTTTACAACCCGCTGGACGGATATCAGTTATTGGTCCGACAGCTAGCCGCCAACATCGGCGAGATGCGCCAGCGCTTGGCCAAGACGGCACCGCGCTGGAACATCTGAAGTTTGTTTACGGCTTACTGCGTTGTTACCGTCCGACGAAATTTCAGGGTCCAACCCTGTTGCATGCCGGCAGCGGCCAACAGAATCGCGGCTACACCGATCCATTGCAGCGGCTCCAGGCGATGGCCGAAGGCAAACCAGTCAACGAAAATCGCCGCAATCGGGTAGATGAAGGACAACGCACCGGTCAGTGCCGTCGGCAGTTTTTGGATCGCGCCATAGAGCAGCACATACATCACGCCGGTATGGACAATGCCCAGGGTTACCAGACTGGCCCAGGCACTCGGCGCTTGCGGCAGTGCCGAAAAGTGCGCGAACGGCGCGAGTAACAGCACGCCGGTGGTGACCTGAATCAGCGCGATCAGATGCGGCGGTGTGCCAGTCAGGCGCTTGATGATCAACGCGGCAATCGCGTAAAGAAATGCCGCCCCCAACGCCAGAGCGATGCCCATCAGGTAATCATTACCGCTCTCGCCCTGCCCGCCATGTGCGCTGACAATCGCCAGCATCCCGAGAAACGAAATACCCAGCCAGAACAGTTTCTGCAGAGTGATTTTCTCGTTGAGGAACAACGCGGCCAACCCCACCAACATGAACGGCTGAACGTTGTAAACCGCGGTGCCGATGGCAATCGAGGCGCGGGAGTAAGAAGCAAACAACAGCACCCAGTTGCCGACAATCGCCACGCCGCTGAGCACAGCCAGCAAGAACGTGGTGCGGGTAAGAATGCCGGGACGGAGGAAGCCGAATGCCGCGCAGATCAGCAACAACGTGCCGGCGCCGAACACGCAACGCCAGAACACTACGTCCAGCACCGGTTGCCCGGACACCAGCACGAACCAGCCGATGGTCCCGGAAATCAGCATGGCGGCGGTCATTTCAAATGACCCGTGACGTATGGTTTTGTCCATCATCAGACTCCTGTGTTTGAGCCCAAAGTATGCCAATCCGACGAGGGGCTTCTCCAGCGCAAAAAGCAGGCTAAACTCGAAATCTGCCTTTTTTATCAAGGCGGTTTTAATTAATTGCCTAATAGGGGTTCGTCATGACCGACGATATCGACCAAGTGCTGATCACGGCATTGATGGAAGACTCACGCCGCTCGCTCAAGGCTCTGGCGCAAATCAGCGGCCTGTCTTCGCCCAGCGTCGCCGAGCGTTTGCGTCGTCTCGAAGAGCGTGGCGTGCTCAAGGGTTACACCGTCGAGATCGACCCCAAATGCTTTGGCTATCAACTCCAGGCCATCGTCCGTATTCGCCCGCTGCCAGGCCAGTTGCAGGAAGTGGAACGGCAGATCCAGGCCATTCCCGAATTTACCGAGTGCGATAAAGTCACCGGCGACGACTGTTTTATCGCTCGCCTGCATGTGCGTTCGATGGAACAACTGGACACCCTGCTCGACCGCCTCAACACCCACGCCGAAACCAACACTGCAATCGTCAAGAAAACCCCGGTCAAGCGCCGCTTGCCACCGATGGCGTGAGTTCTCACTCAAATCGCAGGCAAGAAAAAACCCGCCGAAGCGGGTTTTTTCCTCAAGGCTGACGATTAATCATCGCGACTCATGATGCCGAACAGCTGCAACAAGCTGACGAACAGGTTGTAGATCGATACATACAGGCTGATGGTCGCCATGATGTAGTTGCGCTCACCGCCGTGAATGATGGCGCTGGTCTGGAACAGAATGCAGACCGAGGAGAACAGCACGAAACCTGCGCTGATCGCCAGTTGCAGACCACTGATCTGGAAGAAGAAGCTGGCAACCACCGCACCCAGCAACACGAAGAAACCCGCAGTGATGAAGCCACTGAGGAAACTCATGTCCTTGCGGGAGATCAGCACATAGGCCGACAGACCGCCGAACACCAGCGCAGTCATCGCAAACGCGGAACTGACCACCTCGGCGCCGCCCTGCATACCCAGGTAACGGTTGAGGATCGGGCCGAGCAGGAAACCCATGAAACCGGTCAGGGCAAATGCCGACACCAGGCCCCAAGCCGAATCACGGAGTTTGTTGGTGAGGAAGAAAAGGCCGTAGAAACCGATCAGCACCACGAAAATGTTCGGGTAGCCGACGCGCATCTGCTGAGCGACATACGCCATCACGCCGCTGAATGCGAGGGTGAGAGCGAGTAAGCCGTAAGTGTTGCGCAGGACGCGGCTAACCTCTAGCTGCTCAGCCTGCACGCTGTTATTAACTGCGTAATCCTGTTCGCGCATGGCGACACTCCTGTTGGTTTGAAACGTTCAGTCGCAAAGATCATAACAGACGCTCTGTAACAAGCTATGCGGAGAGTTTGACAGTGTGTTTCATTCAGGTATTATGGCGCCCGCAACGCAAACGGAGGTGTGGCCGAGTGGTTTAAGGCAACGGTCTTGAAAACCGTCGACTGTAACAGGTCCATGAGTTCGAATCCCATCGCCTCCGCCATATTTGTATCGATAGAGCCCTGATTATTCAGGGCTTTGTCGTTTCTGGCTTTTGGAAAAATCGTCGAGCCCACACCTCAGCCCACACCCTGGATGAAGTATGGCTTTTCGACCAGCGGCTAATTTTTCGAATGGTCTCTTACCTGTATCTGCAGCCGTGAAGAACGGGGTTTGAATCAGCGTCCACAGGAAGCGCCGGAACGAAAACAGAGGTTGTGATCTCTTTTCGACACAGCCCAACAAACTACGCGTAAATCGGCATAGGGGTGGCCTTCATAGGCCGTTCCCCTGCGAGCAACCGACTCACTTGCGCCCAACTTACCGTTTGAACCGCTTTTTTGCCTTGTAAGACGCTACACACTTGACCTCGTTTCGGGAGAACCACAGTTCGTAGCCCAGAAACTTGCGACCCAATGCACTCGCCACCGCACTCTTGCTCTCGTTGACCCTCAAGTGCAGCTTTTCATACAGACGCTTCAGCAAAGCCATCACCCGCTGCCCGACCCTCTGGCTGCGCACGTAAACGTTCACATCATCGGCATATCTAATAGCCTTGAGACCGATCAACCACATTCAAGAGTGGCAGTCCCTCACACTCTCTTTGGAGATTCTCAACAATCACCGCCACACCACCTTCAATCTGCAAATCACTTGCAACATGAGGAGTCAGGAGCACTCGAGGGTGTTTCCAGAGTGGGTTGTCTTGGGCGGGAGGCTCTTGTACCAAAACATCCAGTACGGCACCTCCCAGACGGCCTTCATCCAACGCAGAGAGCAGATCCGCGTCTACAACGTGGGCGCCACGTCCCACGTTAATCAGTCCAGCGCCATAAGGGAGACAATCAAGCCTTGCTGCATTGAGTATTCCGTCTGTTTCGGGAGTCAGCGGCAACATGTTCACAACGATGTCGCACTGCCCTAAAAATTCCTCTAATTCGTCCAGGCCGACGTAACAGTGACCACCTGGCACCTCCTTCGAAGAACGACTCCAGCCGCTGAGTTGAAAGTCCAATGGCTGAAGGCGATCAAGCGCGGCGCGTCCGAGATTACCAACCCCCATGACACCAACACGCCGCTGTGAAGCGTGCACGATTGGTCGAGGTTGCCAGCGACCCCTGCGCTGATCCTCTTGGTAAGCGAGGATGTCTCGATGCAAGGCAAGAACACCAAACAGAACATACTCAGCCATGATGTCCGCCATCGAGCTATCTACCAGCCGTATGAGCGACACGTGAGCAGGCAAACGGGCCAAATCGAACTGATCAACTCCAGCCCCCGCAGCATAGAGGAGCCGAAGATTACCAAACTGCTCCACAAGGCTGGGAAGAGGCTCCCAAGCCAGGATGTAGTGCACCTCTGCCGGGTTACCGATATCAGGCCATTGGCGGAACTCTAGTTGAGGGGCGAGCGTTGACAGGCAATCTCGCCATTTCTGCGCATCGGCGGGATTGGCCATGTATAGGATGCACATTGAAAACCCCCTATTCGCCTTTCAAATGCGCATAGCTATCAACGAAACGCTTAAATTTGTGTTGGCCACACGTGTACGCTTCATACTTCGCGGGTAGAGCCTCACTCACGCAGGTTGGCACAGGTTCAACAACCGCATCGAAATCCAAATCAATAAAGAAAGGTATTGAATAGCGCTCTAGACCGCTGGTATTTATGACGCGATGCATTGTCGAGGTGTAGCGATCGTTGGTGAGGGTTTGAACCAGATCACCAATATTGACGATAAAAGTGCCTTCAACTGGAGGGGCAGTAACCCACTCCCCTGCACGGTTCCTGACTTGCAAACCGCCAACTGCATCTTGGGATAGGACCGTCAAGAAACCATAGTCCGTGTGCGCCCCAATACCAATCTCCTCTTGGGAAACTCTTCCGATCTGGGGCGGGTAACGCAAAATCCGCTGAATCGTGATGGGCTTACGCTGAAGGTGTTCAAAGTAATTTTGTGGTAGACCCAAGCTCAGCGCGATCCCACCAATAAGCATTCGCGCGAGTGCCAATACAGAGGAATGGTAATCTTCGGCAACCTTCTCAAATTGCGGCAGTGCCGACGGCATTTGATTAGGACCAAAAAATGGAGAGACCTCATCGTAATGAGCTCCGCAATCAAAACATTCTTTGAAATCGCGGGTATTAGCAGGATCGACGTTTTCCGCGTACATCGGTATATAACCACGTAGCGTGGGCCCGGAATTTACGACATTAAGCTTGTTCTTCTCATCAAAAGGAAGCTTGAAAAAGCTTTTGGTAAGCGCATACATCTCATCTATTAACTGCTGGTCAATACCGTGATTTTTTATATAAAAAAAACCCACCTTTTCGCATGCATCACCTATTTGGCTTGCCACCTCCTGTGGATTTTCGCCGTTTATGAGCGACGATATATCTATGACTGGAATTTCAGTGAAAGCTGTTTGTTTGCTAGCCAGACGAATATCAAATAACTCTGTCATGTATGTTCTCCTTTCAAGAATGTCAATTAGGCAGAAGATTTAGAAAGCACGGCGACGCCCTCTTTGATCTCACTGAGCCACATAATTCAACAGCATGCCCGCATGCTACTGCTCGTTTATTTTTCTCAAACTAATGTTCAAGAACCACTCATCATATAACGCCGCAAGGCAATACAATGGCCTGTGTCCGGCATTTATAAAAATCCGATCCAAAGATAAACACTCAACACCCTTCACTCACTGCAAAGGGCATCGAACTGCAAAATAGTGACAAAACAGTGGCCGTCGTCACTGGCCCGCTGTTGTTGCAGCAGTCGTGCCGTCAAACATTGCTGAAAAGCGGGGCTTGTTGGCTGAGTAGTATTCTGCAACTACCTTATCTGCCGAGCTATCACGCGCAGTAGCCATCATTTTCTCAAGGTCAGCTTTAGGGATTTTGAAGTTGGCGAAGAATCGAGCAACATCGGGGTGTTCTGCGCTAAAACCTTTGCGTGCGACCGCGTGGATTTGCTCAGAGCCTCCGAAAATCTGCTTCGGATCATCCAAATATCGCAGTGACCACTTGGAGAACATCCAGTGCGGGCTCCATGCGTTAATCAAAGACCACTTGTCACGTTTCAGATTACGGTCCAACTCGCTCAACATTCCAGACTCTGAAGAAGCGACCATCTTATAACCATCAAGACGATATTCTTTAATGGCCTTTTCCGTAAGTTTGTACTGACCATTACCCACTTCGGAAGTCAAAATCTTGCCGCCGAGTTTTTCCCTTACCTCTGGCTTGTTAAGGTCTTCGACACTGGCGATTTCACTGACAGAAATAGAAGTGGGTACCGCCATGCCAATCCGCCCCTCATAAAGCACCCCTAAGTCTTCGAGCTTGTCGCGGTATTTGTCATAAAAGGACTTGTGAGTGCTTGGCAGCCAAACCATAGGAATCAGGTCGATATTACCGTTAGCCAGCGCCTGGAACTGAATACCAATATCGGCCAGAACCAATTTAACCGGTTGTTTCAGGTGATCTCGCAACGCTGTATCTGCCAGCTTTACAGCGATCTCCGTATCCGACCAATTCACCCAACCAATACGGATAGGCGCGGGCTCCTCGGCTTGAGCTATCAGGCTGCTGGAGATCATAACCAAACCTGCAAGCCAGCCGGTACAAGTTTTACTGGATAACGTAATCATGTGCATCTCCGCGTGCTGTATTAATAGTTATTGGCAGGACAGCAGAAGCATCAACTTCCCTCATAAAAATGCGAAGCTAATATTAAACTTTCAAATATAAAGTTTCGCACCTTGTTCTGCCATGGAATCATTATCAACTCACTCACAATGCCTGTTCGAGCGCCGGTAATGCCTCAAACAAATCCGCAACCAACATGTAATCTGCAACTTGGGCGATCGGCGCCTCAGCGTCCTGGTTGATCGCGACGATTACCTTTGATCCACTCATACCCGCCAGGTGTTGAATGGCGCCACTGATACCTGCGGCGATGTAGAGATCCGGTGCCACTATTTTCCCCGTCTGCCCGACTTGCAAGTCGTTGGGGGCAAAACCTGCGTCCACTGCAGCGCGTGATGCGCCTACGGCGCCACCGAGCTTGTCTGCAACACGTTCGATCAATGCAAAATTCGCTTTGCTCTGCATCCCGCGACCACCGGAAACGACGACACGAGCGCTCGACAGGTCAGGCCTTTCGCTCACCGTCAGCTGTTCGCTTACAAAGCTGACAGTGCTTGCACTGCGCCCCCCATTTACGGCCGTGACTTCGCAGCGATCCTGATGGGACGAGGCTTGGGCAAAAGCCGAGGCACGGAGGGTCAACAACTTGACTGAATCGATGGACTGAACGGTGGCGATCGCATTACCCGCATAAATGGGTCGCTCGAAAGTGTCTGCCGACACAATTTTGATGACGTCCGAAAGCATTCCGACATCCAGGCTGGCCGCTACCCGTGGCAACACATTGCGACCCATGCTGCTCGCATCGGCCATTACATGGGTATAAGTGTCGCCCACTAGCGAAGTGATCAGTGGCTGGACATTTTCGGCCAGCGTCTTCTCGAACATCTCATCCTGCGCGAGCAGCACTCGATGCAGGCCCTTGGTAAGCGCGGCCTGTTCCGCAACGTCTGATGCCTCCGCCCCTCCCATCACAAGCAAATCCGTTTCGAAGCCCAGATCGATAGCAGCAGTAATTGCACTCAACGTGCCTGCCGTGAGTTGACTACCTGTGTGCTCGGCTATAACCAATGTGCGCATCAAACTAACCCCGCCACGTTTCTCAGTTTTTCCACCAGTTCAGATACCGAACTGACGTTGATACCTGCTTTTCGCACTGGAGGTGGCGTCACCTTGAGCAGCCGGGTGTGCTCCCTCACGCTCGCGCCCAAGCCATCAGCGGCAATCACCTCGAGCGGTTTTTTCTTGGCCTTCATGATGTTCGGTAACGAGGCGTAGCGCGGTTCATTAAGGCGCAGATCACAGGTAACAACTGCGGGTGCCGTAAGGGCCACAACCTGGCTGCCACCATCGACTTCACGCTCAACAACCCATCGGCCATCGGCATAGCTGATGGCTGAGGCAAAGGTGGCCTGACCACTACCTATTAATTGCGCAACCATCTGCCCGGTCTGGTTGTTCTCCTGGTCGATAGCCTGTTTACCAAAAAGGATCAATTGAGGCTTTTCGTTATCGATCACTTTGCTTAGGTATTTGGCCACGTTGAGCGGCTCGAGCATCGCGTTCGTTTCCACCAGGAGTGCTCGATCTGCGCCAAGCGCTAATGCCGTACGTAATTGTTCTTGCGCAGCAGAAGTGCCAACTGAAACGACCACCACCTCGCAAACCACGCCTTTTTCCTTAAGGCGAGTAGCTTCTTCCACTGCGATTTCGCAGAAAGGGTTCAAGGCCATTTTTACGCCATTCAGGTCGACGCCTGAACCATCGCCTTTAACACGAACTTTCACGTTCGGGTCGATGGCGCGTTTTACCGCTACGAGCACTTTCATAATTCCCTCGGGCACTCATCAATCGATGCAATGGATGAAAGGCGTGGATGAGCCAGTTCAGTCCTTGTTTTGACGGATGTTAATCCTGGATTTTTTGTTGCGCAAGCAAAATGTACACATGTGTCACCAACCATTGACACAGGTGTACATTTATCCTAATTTCTAGTCACCAAGCCTGATGAAGCCCACTTTGGAGCGCACCACGATGTCCAGCGATCCCTTGCTGCAACCCTATAAAATCAAGAATCTGACCCTCAGAAACCGGATCATGACCACCTCCCATGAACCGGCCTACCCTGTGGATGGCATGCCCAAGGATCTCTATCGCGCCTACCACGTGGAGCGCGCAAAGGCCGGTGTCGCCCTGACCATGACTGCCGGTTCCGCAGCCGTCTCCCGAGACAGCCCGCCGGTATTCAACAATGTGCTCGCCTACAAGGATGAAGTGGTCGGATGGTTGAAGGACCTGACCGATGAATGCCACGAACATGGCGCGGCAGTGATGATCCAGTTGACTCACCTGGGCCGCCGCACCCGCTGGGACAAGGCCGACTGGTTGCCGGTGGTGTCGCCGTCACACCGTCGCGAGGCTTCACACCGCTCCTTCCCGAAGAAAATGGAGGAATGGGACATTGAGCGGATCATCAAGGACTATGTAGACGCCGCGGAACGCATGAAGGCGGCAGGTCTCGATGGTCTGGAGCTTCAGGCTTACGGGCATTTGATGGACCAGTTCTGGTCGCCGTTGACCAATGACCTCGACGGCCCTTATGGCGGCTCGCTGGAAAACCGCATGCGCTTTACCTTCGACATCCTGCGTGGCATCCGCCAACGGGTCGGCGAAGACTTTCTGCTCGGGGTTCGCTACACCGGAGATGAAGAACTGCCCGGTGGCTTCAATGCCAGCGAGGGCATGCAGATATCCCACATGCTCAAGGACAGCGGACTGGTCGACTTCCTGAACGTGGTACGCGGCCACATCGATACGGACGCTGGCTTGACCGATGTCATCCCGATTCAGGGTATGCGCAACTCACCCCACCTCGACTTCGCTGGAGAGATCCGTTCGGCAACAGGCTTCCCGACCTTCCACGCGGCGAAGATTCCCGATGTTGCCACGGCGCGCTACGCGATCGCCTCGGGCAAAGTGGACATGGTGGGCATGACCCGCGCGCACATGACCGATCCGCACATCGTGCGCAAAATCATCGAGAAGCGCGAAGAAGATATTCGCCCGTGCGTCGGCGCCAACTATTGTCTGGATCGCATCTATCAGGGTGGCGCGGCCTACTGCATCCACAACGCAGCGACGGGGCGGGAAACCACCATGCCTCATGACATTCCCAAAGCCGCGGTCAAGCGCAAGGTGCTGGTGGTCGGTACGGGCCCTGCCGGGCTGGAAGCGGCGCGGGTCGCCGGTGAGCGCGGCCATGATGTAACGGTACTTGAGGCGGCTGACCAACCTGGCGGGCAGATTCGTCTGACGGCATTGAGCGAGCGTCGTCGCGAGATGATCAGCATCATTGATTGGCGCATGGCGCAATGCGAACGACTGGGGGTGAAGTTTCATTTCAACACCTGGGCCGAAGCCGACACCGTGCAAGCCTTCGAGCCTGACGTGGTCATCGTTGCGACCGGCGGTCTACCGGATACCGAGGTGCTCCGCAAAGGCAACGAACTCGTGGTTTCAACCTGGGACATCATTTCCGGTGACATCAAGCCCGGTCGCAACGTACTGATCTTCGACGATGCCGGGGATCATGCCGCCCTGCAGGCAGCCGAAGTCATCGCCAATAGCGGCGCGAAAGTAGAAATCGTGACCCCTGACCGCTCGTTTGCACCTGAAGTCATGGCCATGAACCTGGTGCCCTACATGCGCAGCCTGCAGGACCTGGACGTCACCTTCACCGTCACCTATCGGGTCGACACAGTGGAAAAACGTGATGACGGGCTCGTTGCAACCTTTGGCAGCGATTACGGGCAGGTTCACAAGCAACGCGTGGTCGATCAGGTGGTCGTCAACCACGGCACTCTTCCTCTGGACGACTTGTACTTCGACCTGCGTCCTCTCTCCACCAATGGCGGCGCGGTAGAGCAGCATGACCTGATAGCCGGCACGGCACAGAACATCGTCACCAATCCCGAAGGACGTTTCCAGCTGTTCCGGATCGGCGACGCCGTGTCTGCTCGCAACACCCACGCGGCCATCTACGACGCTTTGCGCCTGGTGAAAGAAATCTGAATTCGAGCCTTCATTCTTGTTGGAACGGAGGCTCGCCAAAAACAAGAGGGGGAACCATGTCAGCAGTGACCATTAAATCGAAGGCGGCAGTCGCTTTTGGCCCAGGACAGCCGTTGCAGCTGGTGGACATTGATGTCGCACCGCCCAAGGCTGGCGAAGTACGGGTGCGAATCGTGGCAACCGGTGTCTGCCACACGGATGCTTTTACTCTGTCGGGCGACGATCCCGAGGGGATCTTTCCTGCCGTGTTGGGTCATGAGGGTGGCGGGATTGTCGAGTCGATCGGCGAAGGCGTGACGTCATTGTCGGTCGGCGACCATGTGATTCCGCTGTACACGGCCGAGTGCCGGCAATGCAAATTCTGTCTGTCGGGCAAGACCAACCTGTGCCAGGCAGTCAGAGCGACACAGGGCAAGGGCTTGATGCCTGACGGAACATCGCGCTTCTCCTTTGAGGGCCAGCCGGTGTTCCATTACATGGGCTGCTCGACCTTCTCCGAGTACACGGTATTGCCAGAGATCTCCCTGGCCAAAATCCCCAAGGATGCGCCTCTAGAGCAGGTGTGCCTGCTGGGCTGTGGCGTGACCACAGGCATAGGTGCCGTACTCAACACTGCCAAGGTCGAGGCCGGGGCAAGCGTTGCGATATTCGGGCTCGGCGGGATCGGGCTGGCGGCCATCATCGGCGCGAAAATGGCCAACGCCGGGCGAGTCATCGCCATTGATATCAACCCGGCCAAGCGGGACGTCGCCCTATCGCTCGGCGCCACCGATTTCATAAACCCCATGGACTATGACAAGCCCATCCAGGACGTGATTGTCGAGCTCACCGACGGTGGCGTGGACTATTCGTTTGAATGTGTCGGCAACGTCAAATTGATGCGAGCTGCTCTGGAGTGCTGCCACAAGGGCTGGGGTGAATCGATCATTATCGGTGTTGCCGGTGCGGGCCAGGAAATCAGTACCCGCCCTTTCCAACTGGTAACCGGGCGCGTCTGGCGTGGCAGCGCGTTTGGTGGAGTCAAGGGCCGCACGGAGCTTCCCAGCTACGTCGAGAAAGCGAGCACCGGCGAAATTCCGCTGGAAACCTTCATCACTCACAACCTTGGCCTTTCAGACATCAACAAGGCTTTCGAATTGATGCATGCAGGGCAAAGCATCCGCACCGTCATTCATTTTTGACCAAGGCACTGCCGTGATACCGGCCAGCGCTCACACCCGCATCACAACCCAAAGGAAATCAAAATGTCTGTTTTTACCCATGTCACTGTCGGTACCAATGACCTTGCCGAAGCACGGACCTTCTATGATCGTGTTCTCAAAGAAATTGGTCTTAACCGTGTTGCCGACCTTGATGAATCCGGCTCCATTTGGGGCGTGGATAAACCGTCGTTCTTCGTGCTAAAACCCGCCAATGGCAATCCTGCCAACGTTGGCAATGGCGTGACCGTGAGTTTCGAAGCGCCAAGTCGCGCTGCAGTACATGCATTCCACGAAACCGCACTCGCGGCGGGTGGCACCTGTGAAGGCCAACCGGGTTCGCGTAGCTGGGCTGAAAATGCCTATGCCGCTTACGCTCGGGACCTTGATGGCAACAAACTGGCTGTCTACTGCTTCAAGGCCGAATAATCGCAATCGGTTGACGCTTTCTACAGTGAAGGCCCTTCAGCGGGCCTTCACTGTCAATCCCCTGCCCTGGCTACATTCCCCGACGCGCAACTTCAGCGCCGGCCTTTACCGCCGTCCCCACAATGGACTCGATGTTCTGATCGGCCATCGACTGCAGCGCTGCCGCCGTCACGCCACGATAAGCCATCAACGACTCAATCATTTGTCGCGGATCGCGGCTGGCAAGCATCTGGCCTCCCCCCACCACCACGCCTTGTGCAGCGCGCTGCGCGATGGCTAGGGGAATTCCCGCAGCCACCGCCTGATTAGTCAGTGCCATTTGCAACATCGCCGGGAAGGCCGGCCCAGTCCCGGACAATGCACTGAGATAATCAATACAGTCTTCATCAGGCACTTCGTCCGCCGAACCTACGCACTCGAACAGTCGCTGCACCCATTGGCGGTCGCGCTCAACAAGGTTTCCGGCACAGTACCAGGGCGTGAACGACTGCTTGATTTCCACGGCCGCATTCGGCATGGCCCGCACGATTACATCTGCACCGGTTGCCGCGCTGATGACTGCCGCCGGAACTCCGGCCATCAGAGAAATCACTAACTTGCCGCGGGCGTTGATCAGCAGTTCGCGAAACTGCTCCGGCCGGATGGACAGCACGACAATATGGCTGAGGTCCACCAACTGCTGGTTGTCGGCCAGCAGCCTCACGCCTGGCTCGAAAGCACTGACGCCGGAGCGGTTCGAGATCAACAAATGGTCAGGCTTGATGAAGCCGCTTTCAAGGAGCGCCTGCGCGATTGCGCGCCCGAGCCAGCCGGTGCCCCCAATGATACCCAGGGTTCTATTCTCCATCGGCAGGAGACTCCTCGAATGTATCGACCAAGGGAACGAAAACACCGGGCTCTTTTTCTGCGTAGCCGAACTTTCCATAAAAGCGGTCCAGCTCGCGACGCTTCGGTACCTTGCCGGTAAACACGCTCACGTACTGAGGAATCCGTCGAAATCGCACGACAATATCTTCATTGGTTTTCATCGAGATGTAGCCGATCTGTGTGAGATAGATCGTCCTGGCCCGAACGTCAGCCCCCTCGACGTCGTAACCAAACCGTCGGAACATCGCGGCCAGGGCATTCATCCGCGCTTCATCGGCTAAAGCGATTTCAGCTTTGACTTCGTCCGATTGCAGCGCCCAACTGCGCACGGCAAATTCAAACTGCGAGTCGAACAGCTCAGGGTTCAGCCAGCACTCGAAGACGTTGAGAATCGCTTCGGAAATACTTTCTGCATAACTCTCACATTGGCTGACCATACCGCCGGTGTTCTTGTCCCGCCAACGAGCCAGGAGTGCCGCTAGCAGCTGTTCTCGATCTTCATAGAACCAGTAGAAGCTGGTACGAGACAAATTCAAACGCTTGGCCAGCGGCATCACCCGCACAGCATCCACACCCGACTCTTTGAGAGCATCGTAAGCGGCATCCAGCCAACCATCGACGGAGCCTCGCCAGCCTGCGTCCTGCGCTTTGGTTTTCGCCCTTCCTGTCTGTGACATTCGGGTTGCACCTTTCTTTGAAAATTCTTCGTCACTGTACACCTCGGAATCTGTGGCGTACACGGCATGTACATCGGCGTACATTTTTTAGACATATGTTCGCCATGCCAAGAGGATATTGCGCGCGCGATTTTTTTTGGATAACGCCACGTCATCCTTTGGCCCAGTAAAAAAGTTGTTGGACGTTGCGATCCATTGAAACCAAATAATGGCTGCGCCAAAAACTTCAGGCAGGTTGCCCTATGAAATTCAATAATAAAGTGGTGGTCATTACCGGCGCTGCCGGCGGTGTCGGACAGGCGCTAGCACTATTGTTCGCCCGAGAAGGCGCCAAGCTTGTCTTGTCTGATCTTGATGAAGCCGGTTGCAAATCAATCTCCGCCAAAGTCCGTGACCTGGGCGCAGAAGTCCACTACGTGGCAGGCGATTTACGCCGAAAAGAATATTGCGAAGCGATTGTCCAAACGGCCGTCGATGTTTTTTCGGGGATCGACATCGTATTGAACAATGCGGGCATCATTCCCCGCGGCACGATTGAGGAAACCACCGACGACATGTGGTTCGACGCCATGGGCGTAAACCTGAATGCGGTGTTCTTCATTTGCCGTGCCGCGATACCGCACATGAAAAATCGCCCGGGCGCCGCAATCGTCAACACATCATCTGTCTGGGGCATTTATCCCGGCCCCGCTCATGTGGCGTATTGCACAAGCAAAGGGGCTGTTGCGGCATTAACCAAAAATCTGGGCCGCGATTGCGCCCCTTTGGGCATCCGTGTCAACGCCGTATGCCCGCACGAAATCAACACCCCGATGATACGCAGCGGCTTTGAGCGTCGCGGCCTGGATCCGGACAAAGCCGTGCAAGAACTGAACAAGAGCGTGCCATTAGGCCGCATCGCCGAGCCTGAAGACATTGCGGATGTCATCGCATTTCTGGCGTCCGACGAGGCCAGGTACATCGCCGGTGAAACGGTAGAAGTCACAGGCGCCAAGCCGGTATCCGGCTAAGGAGAGGTAGCGATGCTCAACGGTAAAAATGTAGTGGTGACCGGGGGCGGCAGAGGGATTGGCCGAGGCATCACCGAACAATTGCTTGAGGCGGGAGCTTCTGTGTTGATCGCTCAGCGTCAGG
The DNA here is from genome assembly GCF_050586665.1 of Pseudomonas sp. ES4. NCBI lineage: Bacteria > Pseudomonadati > Pseudomonadota > Gammaproteobacteria > Pseudomonadales > Pseudomonadaceae > Pseudomonas > Pseudomonas sp. ES4. The sequence goes on from NZ_JBOBDO010000002.1 coordinate 361,845, forward strand.
CACTGGACGCCGACTTGCAAAATCACCCTCAAGTCTATTTCGTCGAGGCTGATCTCGCCTCGATGGAGTCACCCAATTTGATTGCCAAGTTCGCCCAGGAGCAGCTTGGCGGAATCGATGTCCTGGTTAACAACGCCGGGTTCATGTTCGAGAAATCCATTGATGATATGAACGAGCAGGACTGGGATCGCATGATGGCAGTCAATCTGCGGGCGCCAGCATTCTTGTGTAAGGCGTTGGTGCCTCAGATGCGTCATCGAGGCGGTGGCAGCATCATCAACATCGGGTCGATCGAAGGGATAGGCGCCAACCCTGAACATGCCGCGTACTGTGCCTCCAAGGCCGGCATCCATGGGCTGACCCGAGCCTTGGCAATCGATCTCGGCCGGGACGGGATCCGCTGCAATGCCATTGCTCCAGGGTGGATCAATTCCGAGTTGAGTGATGCGTACCTCGCCGCTCAAGCTGATCCGCGTGCGGCGCGCCAGGCACTCCTGCGCCTTCACCCGGTCGGGCGTACCGGATTGCCGGCGGATGTTGGCGGGACAGTCGTTTTCCTGGCCTCCGAATCATCGGCCTTCATCACCGGGCAGGTGCTGGTGGTGGATGGTGGGCGCACTGCGAAACTACCACTGCCGTTTTGATCGAATTCGCCCAGCTCGGTCGAAACTGACGATGCCTCGAGAGTTCGCGTATGCACAGTTGAGCGTCCTGAAACTGGTGGCGAATGGGTGCTAAATGCTCTCGCCGGGTACTGATACCAGGCGTAGGATCGATACGATGACTGCTAATCATGCGTCGTTGGAAGGTGACTTCCAACCAATCTGCATTCACGCGCAAACGCAAGACATATACCGCCGCACTGTAAGGCCACGCGACCCTTCGCAGTACAAGGGCCGTGTTCTCACAACAACAAAAGCGAGGTGAAATCATGTCTGGTAATCGTGGTGTCGTGTATCTCGGCGCAGGCAAGGTCGAGGTGCAGACCATCCCCTATCCGAAAATGCAAGACCCGCGCGGCAAGCGCATTGACCATGGCGTGATCCTGCGCGTGGTTTCGACCAATATCTGCGGCTCCGACCAGCATATGGTACGTGGCCGGACCACGGCCCAGGTCGGGCTGGTGCTTGGCCATGAGATCACAGGCGAGGTAATCGAGAAGGGCCGCGACGTGGAGAACGTGCAGATCGGTGATCTGGTCTCGGTGCCGTTCAATGTCGCCTGCGGCCGTTGTCGCAGTTGCAAGGAACAGCACACAGGCGTTTGCCTGACGGTCAACCCGGCGCGCCCCGGCGGTGCCTATGGCTATGTGGACATGGGCGACTGGGTTGGCGGCCAGGCCGAATACGTGCTGGTGCCGTATGCCGACTTCAACCTGCTGAAGCTGCCTGATCGCGACAAGGCGATGGAGAAAATCCGCGACCTGACCTGCCTCTCCGATATCCTGCCGACCGGCTACCACGGCGCGGTGACCGCCGGTGTCGGCCCTGGCAGCACGGTGTATATCGCCGGTGCCGGTCCGGTCGGACTGGCTGCCGCCGCCTCCGCCCGTCTGCTGGGTGCGGCGGTAGTGATCGTCGGCGACGTCAATCCACTGCGTCTGGCCCATGCCAAGGCTCAGGGCTTCGAGATCGCCGACCTGACCAAGGACACTCCACTGCACGAGCAAATCGCCGACCTGCTCGGTGAGCCGGAAGTCGATTGTGCGGTCGATGCGGTGGGCTTCGAAGCCCGTGGCCACGGCCATGACGGCGCACAGCACGAGGCCCCGGCCGAAGTACTCAACGCGCTGATGGGCGTGGTGCGGGTCGCCGGCAATATCGGTATCCCCGGTCTGTATGTCACCGAAGACCCGGGCGCGGTCAACAAAGCCGCCAAGCATGGCAGCCTGAACATCCGTTTCGGCCTCGGCTGGGCCAAGTCCCACAGCTTCCACACCGGCCAGACCCCGACGATGAAGTACAACCGCCAGCTGATGCAGGCGATCATGTGGGACCGCATTCACATTGCCGAGGTCGTCGGCGTGCAAGTGATCAGCCTGGACGACGCGCCGCGCGGTTACCACGAGTTCGACGCCGGGGTGCCGAAGAAATTTGTCATGGACCCGCACAAGCTGTTTAGCGCGGCCTAAGGGGTAGGTTGGGAAAAGGGCAGCGTTGAGCTGCCCTTTTTTATCGCCGTGCCTCGCCCTGAAAACCAACCACGCATTGATTACTTCATACACTCAGGTGCGTTCACGCCTTTGCCTTAATCGCATACAGCCCACCAATAATCACCAACGCAGCACCGACAACCACCCAGGTGTCCGGGCGCTCGGCAAACACGATCACACCAATCAACGTGGCGAACACCAGAAGCGCATAGTTGAACGGCTGCAGGGAAGAAGCGGTCGCGTATTTCAGTGCTTGTATGAAGAGAATCTGTGCGACTACTCCGGTCAATGCCAGGATCCCCATCAAGAGGCCCTGGACTGGAGTCGGAGTCACCCATGCAGGCAGCCCCGCAAATGTGACCGTCAGGGCACCCACACTTGCCATGTAGAGCATGTTCGTTGCGAAGGAGTCGTGCTGGCTAATCCGGCGCGTCAATACGTTGAACACCGCGAACGCCAAAGCAGCCAGCAGGGGGATCAGCGCCGCGAGTTCAAAGACGCCCGCGCCTGGTCGGAGAATGATCAGTGTGCCGGTGAACCCTATCGCCGCAGCAACCCAGCGCCGCAGCCCTATGAACTCCCCAAGCACCGACCCCGCCAATGCCAGTGTCATCAGCGGAAATACGGCATAGAGTGCATGCATTTCGGCCAGGCCCAAATATCGTAGCCCCACTGCAAACAGTACGGTTTCACCCACAGCCAGCAACGCTCGAATGATTTGCAGCCAGGGGTGCTTACTGCGAAACGACGCTTTTGCCCTACCGTGGCAGGCGGCATATCCGAGTGCAAAAACGACAAACACCCAATAGCGCATCATGACCAGTTGGGCGACCGGGAAGTCTTTGACAAGCACCTTGGTTATTCCGTCCTGGCTCGCAAAGATAAGCATTGAAAGCAGGCATAGAAAGATCCCGAGTTGTGGTCTCGCGACCCCAGGGTTAGCGGCGACAGTGGGCGCAGTATTTTTTGTTCGGTCGCTCTTCAATCGCAACTCGGCCATGCCCTCCTCCTTAAAATTTCAGCAACGGCCTGTTTTTTACTTCGCCATTCGCATTTCTCTCGAAGGCCGGTAACCAAAACTCATCACGCCCACAAGCGCGAGCGCGCAGGATGCCTTCCAGATATTTCTCATGGATTATTCCGTTCTTATTAGTGACTTGTTAAACGGCCTTTATTGGAAAGTCCGACAACTTAAATTTGTTAACCTTCTCGCCCGGCCCAAAACTCATGCCAGCGAATAACCGAACTGACGCCCAGTTTCGTTATTATTTTAGGTGGTAGCTTGCTGGGGCCTGGTGCGTGACAGAAGCTATCGAGAAACGCCGAACGCGTGCCCGATGCCAACTCCGCAGCCATCACACCTGCCAGGGTGCTTTTCACAGTACCCAGTCCATTTTCGCAACATGCCGAATACAGATTTTCTTCAATCTCGCCAAATGCCGCAGCACTGTTACGACTTAAGCACAGGCGGCCGGCCCAACTGAATTCCAACGCCGTGGATTTCAGCTCGGGAAAGCGCGCATCCAGGGAGTGACGCTGCTCCTTAGCCACCGCAGCTACCTGCTCTGGAGTGACTTGGATGCTCGGTTCATAGGTGAACTTTGTCCGAATGACAATTCGCGAGAGACCGTCTGAAGAGATCTTGCGAACGGTCGCTCCCATTGGATCAGCCGGCAGCAACGCCCACTTGGCTTTGCCCGGCACCTCTTTCCTGAATTCATCATCACTGTATGCCGCCGTCATGGACGCGTAAGTGAAGACGTGCAGCAGGCGCCCTTGATAATGGCCGAAGTTTTCAATGTGCCCGTTAACCCCGAGGATGACCTTGGGTGCGTGCACCGTACCGTTATGAGATCGAGCGCTCCAACCGCTTCCCTGCTTGGTCAACTCAATAATCGGAGAGCGCTCGAACAGCGTGATTTTCCCGTCGAGCCCTGCTGCCAGGTCTCTAATGTATTGCGCGGGTTGAATCATCACCGCGCCGGGAGTGTAGATCCCACCGTGGTAATAGGTGGACCCGGTGATTTCACGCATTTGCGCGGCATCAAACATCTCGAACTTTTCGCCAATGCGCTCAAGGGATTGAGCGTAATTGACGTTCAGCTTCAATCCCCGCTCAGTGGCGGCCGCGTTGATCTTCCCTGAAGGGTCGAAGGTGTCGGCGGACATGCCGTACTCCCGCGCAGCTTCAGCGGCAAATGCAATCGCAAAACGATTTTGCGTGATTTCCAGGGCCGTTGCAGACTCGCTCGCCACGGAGTATTCCCCGGACGACAGACTGTGCGGCACATCGATCATGAAACCAGAGTTTCTGCCCGCCGGCCCCTTGGCGACTTCATGAGCATCGACCACAACAATGCTGTCACCCGGGTGTAACTGTGAAAGCCTGCGAGCAGCGGACAGGCCAGCAAAACCGGCACCGATAATCAGCCAATCCGCCGTCACGTTTCCATCAAGCATGCGGACAGGCGCAGTGCGTGCGGAAATCGCCTCCCAACCTGAAACCCCGGTATCTACCGGCAGGCGCTTGATGGTATGGGCGCTCATTTTTCGGTCTCTTCGTCCGACCGATCAGACACATCGATCCAGATGGTTTTGATTTCGGTGTACTGGTCATGGGCGAAAATGGATTTGTCCCGACCGCCGAAGCCCGACTCCTTGTAGCCACCGAATGGTGTCGATGCGTCGCCCTCACCAAAGCAGTTCACGGTAACGATGCCCGCGCGAATTTCCCGCGACAACTTGATTGCCCGCCGCAGACTGCCTGTATATACCGAGGCGGCCAAGCCGTAGACCGTGTCATTGGCCAACGCAATGGCTTCGCTGATCGTGTTGAACGTGGTGACCGAAAGGATCGGGCCGAAGATCTCTTCCTGGAACAGCCGGTCGTCTCGACCAACACCGTCAATCACCGTTGGCTCTACAAAGGCACCGTTTTGGGTCGCGCCACCGTAAACAACTTGAAGCTTTCCGGCGGTGGCGTGCTCAAGGTACGACTTCACTTTTGCGAAATGCTCTGGGCTGACCAGCGACCCTACGCGATTCTGCGGATCGAGTGGGTCACCCATCTTCCATTCGCGGATGTAGGCGCCCATGCGCTCCAGCAGCTCGTCTTTAACAGACGCATGGACGATCAGACGTGAAGTCGCGGAGCAGTTTTCGCCCATGTTCCAGAATGCGCCATTGACGACATGCTGAGCGACGAGATCCAGGTCTTGGGCATCGTCCATCACCACGGCCGGATTTTTTCCGCCGCACTCAAGGACGATGCGTTTCAGGTTCGAATCGGCGGCGTAATGCAGGAAACGGCGGCCGGTCGCGGTGGAGCCGGTGAAGCTGACCATGTCGACATCGTTATGCAAACCGATGGGCTCACCAACGTCTTTACCCGTGCCGGTGACAATGTTGAGTACACCAGCGGGTATACCGGCTTCAAACGCCAGCTGAGCGACACGCAGCGTAGTCAGCGAGGTTTGTTCAGCAGGTTTGACGATGACCGAACAGCCCGCAGCAAGCGCCGGACCGATTTTCCAGGCAAGCATCAGCAGCGGGAAGTTCCAGGGCAATACACAGCCCACCACGCCGATCGGCTCCCGGACTACCATGGTCAGCGCGTCGCTGCCAACCGGTGCTGTGTTGTCATAAATCTTGTCAATCAGTTCTGCGTGCCAGCGGATCGTGTGGATGGTGTCCGGGATGTCGACCAACTGACATTCACTGACCGGTTTGCCGCTATCGAGACTTTCGAGGACGGCCAGTTCGTGTTGATGGCTTTCAAGCAGGTTTGCAAACTTCAACAGAACCGCTTTGCGCTCCCGAGGAGAGATAGATCTCCAGCGTCCATCCTCAAAGGCCTCCTTGGCATTGCTCACTGCGAAGTCGACATCATCGGACGAACACGCTGCAACGTCGGTCAAAAAGTCACCGGTCGCCGGATTGTTCGTGGCGAAGGTTTTGCCAGAGAGCGCAGGTTTAAACGCACCATTGATGAACGCCTTGGATGGCAACGAAATGTCTTTGGCCAGAGCGGCATATTCGGCCTTGCTCAGAAGATCACCCATGGCTGGCTCCCGAAGAAATGTTGGCTACGTTACGTTTGAGTTCTGTAATGACCGACGCGAAACTCTGTTTTTCGTCCGCTTCAAGTGGCTGCAATGGCAGGCGCACGTTACCGACTTTCAATCCCGCAACTTCGCAGCCGTACTTGATCGACTGCACGAACTTGCCACCGTCCAACGCATTCATCAGCGGCATCATCGCCGACATGATTTGACGGCCTTTGTCGAAGTTCTTTTCGATCACGCAGGCTTCATAAAGCGCAACGTGTTCCTTGGGCAAAAAGTTGGAACCTGCGCACACCCAACTGCGGGCGCCCCAGGCAAAAAACTCAAGGGCCTGGTCGTCCCATCCGCAGGACAAGGCGATGTTGGGGAACTGCCGGGCCAGCCTATGCACCTGGCCCATGTCGCCAGAACTTTCCTTGATGGCGACAACGTTTTTCGATTGGCTGACACGCGTGAAATATTCTTCGTCCATCGAAACGCACATGCGCCCCGGATAGTTGTAAAGCATGATCGGCAAGTCCGCCGCGCGATCGATAGTGAGCGCGTGAATCGCGTTTTCCTGTGAGGTTGGCAGCGCATAAGGCGGGGACGTGACGAGAATGGCGTCAGCTTTGATCGATTTGGCATCCTTGGCGTACTGAACCGCATCTTCGGTACGAATCGCCCCGGTACTGACGATCAGTTGCACCCGAGTGCCGATCACATCTTTGGCGTAGGCCGCCAACTCGGTGCGTTCTTCGGAGGTCTGCGCATAATACTCGCCGGTCGACCCGCCGATAATAATGCCGTGCACCTTAGCCTCAATCAGCGACTCCAAAACTTGCGAGTACACATTCCAGTCAATCTCCCCGTCCGAGTTATAAGGAGTTACTGCTGGCGTATAAATACCTTCAAATTTCAAGATAAATGCTCCGAATGCGAGTCAGGTGGAAGATAAACGAGCGCGTCAGCGTTGATGCCTTGAGGCGCAATAAAAAACTCCATGTTTCACGGGACACAGGCCCTGACGTTTAAAGTCCCTGCAAAGAGCAGTTTTCTGCTTTCACAAATGACCTGCAGAGGCTGTGTTACCAACTAGTGCGGTGGACTGCTGAATCCAGACTCGCATGCGCCAAGAAGGTGGTCAATAGTGTGTATTGCTGCCGCATACCTTTCTGAAAGGGTAAATCCTTCAGTCAATAAAATTAATTTCCCTTAATATTCAACAACATAAAAAATCATCGCCGAAGCGGCGGCATCAATCGATAACATTTGTTTATGCATTGATAAGAGTAAATGTTTCTTGTTGACGCACGATTGCCGTCGTAGCCTTACAACAGCGATATTCTACCGATACATTGGATAAAGATTTTCTCGTACAGTCGTCTCATTAATTTAAGATCTGGTTTCCCAGGCTCGAATTAAGGTGATGTAGAAATATAGCTATTGATGCAAACATTGGCATTCCGGAAATGTCTGCATGAGTAAGGACTTGAACGAAATGAGTGCACGGATGGCACCACCATCCAAGAAGGCACACTTTTCGTAAGGCGCTTTCTGGACGTGGTAAACCGTTCCGGTTCGCGGATAGAAGCAGCACAGTTTGATGGGCTTGCATCCTCAGACGGTACTGCGAACTCAAGACCGTTTGGCCTCACCTCGCTGAGCAGGCTGAACGTTTCGCCCCCTTGGTATTTTGGAGTGTGTTGACCGTGAGCACTAAATCGGCAGTTTCAAATCTTATCGCGCAGCGCAAGCCTGACCACGCGCTGCCAGGTGCCCTTTATAGCGATCCAGACGTTTACAGGCAGGATCTGCAACAGATCTGGCACAAAAGCTGGATCTTCGCAGGGCACACATTTGAGCTGGAGAAGTCAGGTCAGTACCTGTCGCTGCAAATCGGCGACTACCCTGTCGCTATCGTGCGCGGCGCAGACAAGCAGATTCGTGCATTCCACAACGCCTGCCGCCATCGCGGTTCCAAGGTGTGCCCGGAAGCCAGCGGCAAAGTTGCCAAACTGGTGTGCCCTTACCACAAATGGACATTCGAGCTGGACGGCAAACTGCTTTTCGCCGGGAACATGGGGGACGATTTCGACAAGTCTCAGCATGGGTTGAAGTCGGTGCATTGTGAGGTCGTCGAAACGTACATCTATGTGTGCGTTGCAGAGGTCGCCCCAGACTTTTCGTCGTTCAGAAAATCCGTCACCCCTTTCGTTGCGCCTCATAACCTGGACGACTGCAAAGTCGCGTTTGAGTCGAACATCATTGAGAAAGGCAACTGGAAACTGGTTTTCGAGAACAACCGTGAGTGCTACCACTGCGATTGTACTCACCCGGAATTGATGCACTCATTCGTGGACAACCCATCGGTGGGTGGCGCCGGCGGCGATGAAGATCCCGAACTCAAAGAGCACTGGGATCGCTGCGAGGCGGCAGGTCTGCCTAGCCGATTGGTCATGGATGATAAAGGTCGTTTCCGAATGACGCGCATCCCCCTGTTTTCCGGGGCTGTCAGCTACACAATGGATGGCAAGCCTGCGGTCGCTGGCCGGTTGGACACCACCGGAGAAGCCAACATCGGAGCGCTGCTGTATTTCAACTACCCATCAACCTGGAACCACTTTCTAGGCGATCACGCGCTGAGCTTCCGCGTACTGCCCATTGGTCCGGGCGAGACGTTGGTCACCACAAAATGGATCGTCAAGAAGGACGCGCAAGAAGGTGTCGACTACGACATCGATCACCTCACCAAGGTTTGGCTTGCAACCAATGACCAGGATCGCACCTTGGTTGAAGGGGCACAGGTCGGCGTCAGTTCTCCTGCTTATGAGCCTGGCCCATTGTCGGTAGCCAGCGAAATTGGTGTGTGTCAATTTGATGATTGGTACTGCAAAACGATGCTTGATCAGCTCAATGACACTATCCCGCTAAGATCTGTCGGCTAAGTGCAACACTGCCGGTGGTGAGAATCATGAATGATCACCACCGGCATCCCCTTCAGTTCTGCCTTGAGCAATACCTGTTGGCGGTGGAGCTCCCCGCACCTCGAGTGATTGCTCAATCACGGCCGCCTTCCTTTCTTCTAAACGGCTCAGGAAAACTGGGCCAGAATCCAGTCGCGTAGCCGGCAACAGGCGTCGTCATTGATCCGGTCTTCACGAAATGTCAGATAGTGCTGGCTTTCATGGAGAACCACTTCCTCGTCGATCGGCCGAATCAGCGTGCCGTTTTCGATCAGGTTCTCGACCAGATGATTCCAGCCCAGCGCTACACCTTGGTGTGTCAACACCATGCTAATCACCAGGTTGTAGTCATTCGCGTTGAAAACGTGAGGACTGTCGTGGGGGCGTTTCTCGATATCAACATCGTGATAAGCCAGCCAAACACCCCAGTCGACGTGCTCCGCTACCTGGGATCTGCCATAGGGGCTGAGGTTTAGCAAAACCCCGTCGCGTAATCCTTCCAGGCTGGATAGCTCAGGGTGCTCCGCTTTGTAACGAGGCGTGCACACCGGGTAGATGACGTCATGGAACAACGGATAGCTACGATACCCATCCTGAATCCTGGCCATCTTGGTGATGAAGATGTCCGGAGTTACACCCGGCTCCATCGACAAAAAGTTTTGAGTGGTTACCAGATTGAGGTCGATGTCTGCGTTCTTGGTAAAAAACCCCGGCAGCTTCGCTGCGAGCCAGAGGGCTGAAAACGCGGGAGAACAGCAAAGCGTCAGCGTGCGTTTGCCTGCATTGTTGGTGCGAATGCGCTCCGCCGCTTGGGAAATATTGACGAAAGATAGCTGTGCCGCATCAAAAAAGATGGACCCGGCTTCCGTCAACTCGACCGCTCGACCCACCCTCTTGAAAAGATCCACCCCAAGGTACGCCTCAAGCTCCCGAATCTGACGGCTGATTGCCGCTTGGGTAACGCACAGCGCTTCAGCCGCACGCGTAAAGCTCTGATATTTGGCGGCGGCTACGAATGACTTCACTGCTTTCAGAGACGGCATTTTCAGCAGCGTCATGTCTGGATCGATGTGCTTAACCATAACCTAGAGTATTGAATATCCGGTTTGGGGCCCTTCGGAGGGCCGTTAGGGATGAGATCCGGCCGAAGGGTTCCACCTAGAGCCTACACTGGAGCGTAGCTGAAACAGTGGGTCTAAGACAGGCCCAGCGGCAGTGTTCTTCGCAACTAGCACTGTCGCAGTCGCAATTTGACCTATTTAAATGATTGATAACATCACGTTATTGATTGGCGGGAAGAAATGTTGTTAGACGCTGACCCTATTAGGTAATAACTTGGTTCTCAAGGAACTGCTTAATTCAGCGCCGATAAAACAAAAATAATAAACATCACATAATAAAGAGGATGGTCACAATGACTAATTCCCAATCTGTCTCCCATTTTGTCTGCCCCCACAAGCACCGTCTTAACTGATCAAGACACGTACACCTAAATTCTTGATCTTACGTCGTAATTGCAGCAGGAGGGGTTATGAGTCTTGGTGACGAGATACTCTCGGTAAAAAACATTTACAAAGTCTTTGGTACTCAGCCAAAGCTCGCGATGGAGATGCTGGCTCGCGGTGCTGACAAGAATGAAATTTTCAGCAAAACCGGTCAAGTCGTTGGCGTTTTTGATGCCAGTTTCTCCGTAAAACGCGGTGAGATTTTCGTCATCATGGGACTTTCCGGCTCTGGAAAGTCGACGATGGTTCGGCTGTTCAACCGACTGATCGAACCGACCTCGGGCACCATCCATCTCAACGGCCAGGAAATCACCGGTCTGTCAGATGCTGATCTCCTCAGCGTTCGTCGCAAAGACATGAGCATGGTGTTTCAGTCATTCGCCCTGATGCCCCACATGAGTGTGATCGACAACGTCGCTTTCGGCCTGGAAATCTCGGGTGTCGAGGAAAGTGAACGGCATAAACGTGCACTCGAGGCACTCAAACAGGTGGGGCTCGATGGCCACGCCTACAGCTATCCGCATCAACTGTCCGGCGGCATGCAGCAGCGGGTAGGTCTAGCCCGAGCGCTGGCCAACGATCCCGCCATCCTGCTGATGGATGAAGCCTTCTCGGCACTCGACCCACTGATTCGCCACGAAATGCAGGGCGAACTGATCCGTCTGCAGGCAGAACAGCATCGCACCATCATCTTCATCTCCCATGACATTGACGAGGCTATTCGCATCGGCCATCGCATCGCGATCATGGAGGGTGGTCAGGTCGTTCAGATCGGTACCCCGCAAGAGCTGCTTTGCAACCCAGCGAACGATTACGTCAGAGCTTTCTTCAAAGGCTTTGATGCCTCGAAGATCCTCAAGGCGGGTGATGTCGCCAAAATTTGCGCAGAGCATCCGTACGCCATGGATCACTCCACTCCTACGCTTCGCGACGATGTACTTCTGCAGGACGTCTTTCACATCGTTGCTGATGCCGTTAATCCAGTTGCCGTGCTCGATCGCCAGGGTGTGTTCAAAGGCACGATCTCCAAGAGCCTACTGCTTCAAACAATGAGCCGACACTAACAGGCTCTATTTGCTGGCTTGCCAGGCTCGGACATTCAGGTGATGACATGAACGAATTCAATTTCCTAGACCCCTTTCAATCCATCAACGTCCCTTTGGGCCAATGGGTAGAAGTTGCCCTTAACTTTCTGGTTCATAATTTCCGCGAGGTTTTCCGATCGATAAGATGGCCAATCGACCAAGTACTTAATGGTATTCAGTTCGGATTGTTGGCTATTCCTCCGTCAATATTCATTATTATTGCAACGCTCTTCGGCTGGCAGATAGGAGGGAAAAAGATAGGCATACTTTGTTTCGTCACCCTCACTCTCTTAGGAGTGATCGGCGTATGGAATGACGCCATGATCACCCTCGCCCTGGTGCTCACTTCACTGTTTTTCTGTGCAGTTATTGGCATTCCGCTGGGCGTCCTGTGTGCCCGAAGTGACCGACTAGAGATGCTTCTGCGCCCGGTACTCGATGCAATGCAAACACTGCCTGCATTTGTTTATCTGGTGCCCGTGGTGATGCTGTTTGGCATCGGTAACGTACCGGGAGTACTGGTCACGATCATCTTTTCGGTCGCACCACTGGTCAGGCTCACCAATCTGGGCATTCGCCAGGTACCGGAAGACAAGGTTGAAGCTGCACGGGCTTTCGGATGCACCCCACGCCAGATGCTGAGGCGGGTTCAACTTCCCTTAGCTGCACCGACGATCATGGCGGGTCTGAATCAGGCATTGATGTTGTCACTGTCCATGGTGGTGATCGCTTCAATGATATCGGTTGGTGGACTGGGGATGATGGTACTTCGAGGGATTGGCCGCCTCGATATGGGCTTGGCAACCGTCGGTGGATTGGGTCTGGTATTGCTGGCGATTTTCCTCGACCGACTGACCCAGGCAATGGGCGAACGCAGTAACAGGGCAACCAAAGGTGAACACTGGTACCAGACAGGACCGGCGGGCGTCATTTATCGCCTGAAAAGAAAAAACACTGTCATGAAAATAGAAGTCAGTCCTAAAGAAAGCTAACTCCGCTAAGCGGCGCGTCGTGAACCAAAAGAAATGCCAACTTCTTTAATCCAGCCAAGGCAAACGATAATGAACTTCACAACCTTCGGAATAAAACAGAAATTCATTCACTCTGTGGCGCTTTTAGTACTAGCGGTCTCCCCTGTTTTCGCATCAGCCGCCACGGCGCAGGAGCCCGGAAAAGGTGTATCAATCACCCCGATTTTCCCGTCAATTGCCGAAGAGCGATTTCGCGGAGAGATCGCAATGGCGGGGCTCAAGGAATTGGGCTACGACGTTCAGACGCCTAAGGAAACCGAATACTCCACCATGATGATTGCGATTGCCAATGGTGACGCTGATTTCTCGGTTCATCTGTGGGAGGAACTGCACAAATCGTTCTACGCTAAGGCCGGCGGTGATGAAGCGATGGTGAAAACCGGCAATATTATGCCGGGCGTACTACAGGGCTACATGATCGATAAGAAAACGGCTGACCAGTATCACATCACCTCTCTCGATGATTTGAAAAAGCCAGAGATTGCCAAGCTGTTCGATAGTAACGGTGACGGTAAAGCGGACCTGACTGGTTGCAACCCCGGCTGGGGCTGTGAGCTGATCATTGCCCACCATATGAAAGCCTATGGCCTGGATAAGACTGTCACAAATAACCAGGGCTCCTATTTTGCCCTGATGGCCGACACCATTGCTCGTTACAAAGAAGGCAAGCCGATTCTCTATTACACCTGGGTACCTCAGTGGATCTCCGGTGTTCTGATCGAAGATAAAGATGTTGTTTGGTTAACCGTGCCACGTACGGATCTTCCAGGTGGTAAAAACGATGTCAACACTACCTTCAACGGTAAAAACCTTGGTTTCGCGGTCGACAGTGTCAGAGCGGTCATCAACAAAGAGTTCGCCGAGAAAAATCCGGCTGCCGTGAAGTTCCTGTCTGAAATGCAGATCTCTACTGACGATGAAAGCGCGCAAAATCTCAAAATGCACAATGGTGAAAAAAGTGCAGCTGACATTACTCGTCACGCCAAAGAATGGATCGCGGCCCATCACGCGAAATACAACAGCTGGCTGGTAGACGCACGAGCCGCGGCTAATACCGCCACCGCAAAAAATTAATCCCGTCATTTAAATCTGCATAAAAGGTTGCCCTTCCCCGGGCAACTTTTTATCCGTTTCGGCGTTCATCATTCAGGAATCATGAAATGCAGTTGTATTCATTCGTCCAGAATTTCAGTTACAAGGACGCGCCCCTGCATACACGCGAGTTGGTTAAAACTTGCCTGCTCGACATCATTGGTGTGGCCGCCGGTGCTCGCGACAATCAAACCAGCGTGATGCTCAAAACCTACGCTGACACCCACTACTCTGCCAACAAGCTGTCCAGCCGCCTTTGGTTCGACGGCAGAGCCGTGCATCCATTGGGCGCTGCGTATGCAGGCGGTTTCTGCGTTGATAGCCTGGATGCACATGAAGGTCACTTCACCTCCAAGGGACATGCGGGTGCAACCGTTGTCCCGGCCCTTGTTGCATTGGTTGACGCGTATCGCAGCCAGGGCAAAGAGATCAGCGGCGAGGAGTTCCTCAGCGCACTGTGCATCGGTTACGAGACCGCCCTGCGTGCGGGCCAGGCATTGATGGCCACCGCTCCTGAATATCATGCCTCAGGCGCCTTTTCCGGAATCGGGGTCGTTTGCGCCGGTGCCCGCCTGCTGAAGCTTGATGAAGCGACATTCCGTCATGCGCTGGGTATCGCAGAATACTTCGGCCCGAGATGCCCGATGATGCGCCTGGTGAGCTTTCCGACAATGTTGCGTGATGCCCACGGCGCCGGGGCGTATGCCGGACTGAACGCACTACTGATGGCGCAGCTCGGTGTCACTGGCGCCCCAGCCGCCACCGTTGAACCGTTGGAGATTTCCACTTTCTGGCAGGACATTGGAACCCGTTGGGAGATCGACAAGCAATATTTCAAGCCTTGGCCGGTATGTCGCTGGGCGCAACCGGCACTCACCGCCATGACCGATTTGATGCGAGCACATCCGGTCATCACTGCAGAGTTGATAGAGACCATAGATGTCGAAACATTCCATGAGTCTGTGTGCTTGCAGGGGCATTTTCCGAAGAACGCGGACGAAGCCCAGTATGCGCTGGCGTTCCCGCTGGCGGCCTTGATCGTTCGCGGGAAGCTGGGGCCAAAAGAGGTCACCGGTGATTCCATTCATGCACCAGACATTTTGAGCATCAGCGAGAAAATCACCCTTCATGAGGCGCCTGACCTGTCGACCAGGTTCCCGGAGGAAATTCTGTCCCGCGTCACGGTTACCCTGAAAGACGGCACGCGTCTTACGAGCCCAACCGCGACGGCCAAGGGCGACCCCGGCAACCCTATGTCGAGTGACGAACTCACCGCTAAATACCATTTACTGGCTGATGACAGTTTGGGAACCACACTCAGCAATGCCATCAAAAACAGTGTTGAAGCATTGCCCGGTAGCGATGACTGCCAATCATTCTTTGATTTGTTGCTGTCTGCTCCAAAAACCGCTGCGTAGATCCGCAACGGTTTCTTAGCTATTCGTTCAGGTGTCAAAGAGGATTTATGCCATTCGTATTCGAGAGCGTGCTCAAAGACAAGAACATGGGGTACTCCTATACGGCAGAGAAACCAATAAAGCCGCAGGCGGTGACTCGTGTAGCTTTCGTGCTTTTGAGCAACTTCTCGATGATGTCGTTCACCGGCGCTATCGATGCGCTGGTGACCGCCAACCTGATTAGCGAGACACCGGCATTTGAGGTGTTGACTGTCGGCATCAAAAACCGTCTGGTAATGAGCGATTTGGGCATTGCGATTTCAGCAGACTTGGAGCTGTCACAACTACCGGATCGTATCGACGTTCTCATTGTCGCCGGTGGTTTACGAGTGAAGCTGGTCAGCGATCCACTATTACGACGCAAGCTGCGTAACGTCGCCTCTCTTGGCGCGACGATGGGAGGTTTGTGGAACGGTGCATTTTTCCTGGCGGAAGCTCAGCTAATGGACGGTGTCGAGTGCGCCTTCCATCCCGATGGACGAGCGATGATGGAGGATGTTTTCCCCAAAGTCCTGGTCTCTTGTCGAACTCACGTAATTGACAAAAACCGTATCACGTGCGCTGGCGCCAGCAGCTCGTTACGCATGATGCTCGAGCTCATCACTACTAAACAAAGCGTCTCGCTGACCCATGCTGTCGAGGAAATACTCAGTTGTGATCAGACCGCTGAAGTGTCTGGGATATCGACGGTCATCGTTGACTCTGACCCTACCTTGCCTCAAACCCTGAAGCTTGCTTTAGAACTGATGCAAAAGAACATTGAAGAGCCGTTATCCATCGACGAAGTCGCTGAGTGTGTGAACATTTCCCGACGACAATTAGAGCGTCGCTTCTGCCGTTTCGTGGGGGCCACGCCCACACGCTACTACCTTGAGCTGCGCTTGACTCGAGCGCGGCAGCTTATTCTGCAGAGCAATCGGCCCATCACCGATATCGCGATAGCGACCGGTTTCTGTAGTTTCGCCAATTTCCATTTGCGCTTTCGTGACTTCTTTGGCGTAGCGCCAAGTAGTTATAGAGCAACGTATGAGCGCAGGCGCTAGGTTTTCCGAAACCTCGGCCCGCCAAGCACACACAAGAAACCCGTACTGTCTAAGCCCAACAAACGATGGCTAGCATCATCGATAAGGATTACCGAGAACTATGAATGCTCCATCGCCCGTGTTGGTACCCACGGCTAACCACAGCGAGCGGATGTCTACACGCATCGCCTTCCTTATCGCGGGTTTACTCATGTCCGCATGGGCGCCTCTGGTCCCATTGGTTAAAGCCCGCGCTGGCCTGGACGATGGCGGCCTAGGGTTGTTGCTGCTTGGCCTGGGCGGTGGATCTATCGTGGCCATGCCCTTCGCTGGTTATCTCACTGCACACTATGGATGCCGACCGGTCGTAATCTGGGCGACGATTGTCTTGTGTGCCCTTCTTCCGCTATTGAGCACCGTGGCGTGGCTGCCGGGCCTGGTGATCGCGGTCATTCTCTTCGGCGCCAGCATGGGCATGCTGGATTGCGCCATGAACATTCAGTCCGTCATTGTCGAAAAAAACAGCGGCCAGGCACTTCAGTCCGGCTTCCATGGACTGTACAGCGTCGGTGGCATAGTGGGCGCCGGGGCGATGACTGCTTTATTGACCTTCGGGCTGGATCCATTGATTGCGGCGCTTTGTATCGTTGCCGCCGTTCTGGGATCGCTTTACAAGGCTGCGCCGGCTTTGCTGACTTACGGCACTGAACGGGGTGGACCCATGTTCGCGGTGCCCAGGGGTATCGTGCTGTTTTTAGGGGCGCTCTGTTTCATCGTCTTCCTCACCGAAGGCGCAATCCTCGACTGGAGCGCGGTTTTCCTTGTCTCGAACCGAGGGTTAGAGCCGAGCATCGCCGGCTTGGGCTACGCATCCTTCGCCGCTGCGATGACGGTGGGTCGCCTGACAGGAGATGCCATCGTCATCAAACTAGGAGGCGTGCGCGTCGTTGCACTTGGCGGACTCTGCGCAGCCGCAGGCATGATCGTGTCGCTTGGAATCGATGGCTGGGCCGCATCCTTGATTGGCTACGCTCTGGTCGGTGCTGGATGCTCAAACATTGTCCCTGTGCTCTTTACTGCTGTAGGCCGCCAGCAACGTATGCCACAGGCGGTAGCTATCCCCGCTGTCATCTCGATGGGCTACACGGGGATTCTGATAGGACCAGTATTTATCGGGGCGGTCGCCCATCTAAGTACCTTGTCATTTGCTCTGGGCTGCGTGAGTGTTTTGCTGATTTTTGTCAGTGCGACAGCGCGATTACTTCGCAATTAACCGGATCTTTTCAGAGGTAAAGGTCATGCTGTCACCCCGAACAGAACGGGACTTCAAGATTCTCGGACAAGCTGCCAGACATCAATAGAACTCGAAATACGTCAAATTAGCGGACATCGCCTCCGCCATATTTATACGAAAAAGCCCTGATTATTCAGGGCTTTTTCGTTCCTGTCTTTTGAAAAAGTGACCAGCCACCTGCGAGCATTGCTACGTCCAGTAATCGACCTGATGAGGCCAGCCGCTCGAAAGAAGTCGCCATTCAATCCCGAGCAATCTTGTCATTTGCCAAGGCTTAGGGCAGGGTCGATACCACTGAGATCTCTGTCAAAGGAGTCACCCCATGTCAAAGCTATATCCCAGTGTCGATCCCGAGGGGCTGGTCGAGTATTCAGTGGTCTACACCGACCGCTCGCTCAACCACATGTCACAGTCATTTCAAGACGTGATGAAGAACATTTCCAAAACCCTGAAACAGGTCTACAACGCCCAGGCTGTTGCGGTGGTGCCGGGCAGCGGCACATTCGGCATGGAAGCGGTGGCGCGACAGTTTGCCACCGACCAGCAATGCCTGGTGATACGCAACGGCTGGTTCAGTTATCGCTGGAGCCAGATCCTTGAGATGGGCAACATCCCGGCGGCCACCACGGTGCTGAAAGCCCGACCGGTCGACACGGGTCGTCAGGCTGCCTACGCCCCACCCCCTCTGGACGAAGTGCTGGCAGCCATTCAGGCGCAGAAGCCGCAGATTGTCTTCGCCCCCCACGTTGAAACCTCGTCAGGGATTCTCCTGCCCGACGAGTACCTGCGAGCCGTCGGCGACGCCGTGCATGCGGTGGGTGGTCTGTTCGTCCTGGACTGCATCGCCTCAGGCACGCTTTGGGTCGATATGCAGAAATGCGCAGTCGACCTGCTGATCAGCGCACCGCAGAAAGGCTGGAGCGCCTCCCCTTGCTGCGCCCTGGTGATGCTCAGTTCTCTGGCTCTCGAGCGCATCGAACAGACGCAAAGCAGCAGTTTCGCCTGCGACCTGAAAAAATGGTTGCAGATCATGCAGGCCTACGAACAGGGCGGACATGCCTACCATGCGACCATGCCCAGCGATTCCCTCGCGCGATTTAATGACGTGATGAAAGAGACGCAAGCCTACGGTTTCGACAAGGTCCGCGGCGACCAACAGGCTCTGGGCGATCGGGTGCGCGCAATGTTGGCCGGCAAAGGCATCAAAAGCGTGGCCGCAGCCGGCTTTCAGGCTCCTGGCGTAGTGGTGAGCTACACCGATGATGCCGACATCAAGAACGGTAAGAAATTTGCCAACCACGGCCTACAGATCGCCGCCGGAGTGCCGTTGCAATGCGACGAGCCGGCCGACTTCCAGACCTTCCGCATCGGTCTGTTCGGACTCGAAAAGCTGCACAACATCGAGCGCACGGTCAGCACCCTTGAGCAGGCACTGGACGAGGTGATGGTTAACTAAGCCCTCATCTTGCCCGCATCGAACTTGTGAATTCCGGGAGGGCTGGTTCTAACATCACGTCCGGGCGATAAGCGTCATATTCGCCGCACAATCGCGGATCAAAGGCACGGGATTGTCATGAAGTGAAAAGGCGTTGTCGCCAAATGTAATGTCCACCGCTGCCCCGTCTATAAGCTGCTCCTCTAGATCTGCGTGGCAAGCCCTGCATTTTCCCAATGCACAACTTGCTCGTAGCCCTATAACCGCAAAGTGCCCGTCTTTTGGGCCTTACCGGAGTGGCGCAATGAACAAGAAAAATAAAGATTTGTCCCAGCTAGCTGCAACGCACACGTTGAACCTGAATCCGGCGGTCAGTCCTCGCGCGCGCGACCTGCTCGGCACCGCCCGCATGGTCCTTCGACAGGTGTTGAAGCAGCCGGTGCATAGCGCGCGGCACATGGCTGCATTCGGTATCGAGCTGAAAAATGTCTTGCTCAACCGCTCGCCGCTCAAGCCGGCGGCGGGCGACAAGCGCTTCGACGAGTTGGCCTGGCAGCGCAACCCGCTCTACCGTCGCTACCTGAAGACTTATCTGGCCTGGTGCCAGGAGATGAACGACTGGATCAGCACCAGCAACCTCAGCGAACAGGACGCTCAGCGTGGTCAGTTTGTCATCGGCCTGCTGACCGATGCCATGGCGCCGACCAACACCCTGGCCAACCCGGTAGCGCTCAAACGTTTCTTTGAAACCGGTGGAAAGAGCATCCTCGATGGTTTCTCGCAGCTGACCCGGGATCTGATCAAAAACGGCGGCATGCCCAGCCAGGTGGACAAGACGGCGTTCGAGGTGGGCCACAATCTGGGCATCACTGAAGGTGCAGTGGTGTTTCGCAATGACGTGCTGGAGTTGATCCAGTACAAGCCCCGTACCGCGCAGGTGCAAGTGCGTCCGTTGTTGGTGGTGCCGCCGCAAATCAACAAGTTCTACCTGTTTGACCTGACGCCGGAGAAGAGCCTGATCCGTTTTCTCCTCGACAGCGGTATCCAGACCTTCGCGATCAGTTGGCGCAATCCGGGCAAGGCACAGCGTGAATGGGGTTTGTCCAGCTACGTGGAAGCCTTGAAGGAAGCAATCGACGCGGTGCTTTCGATAACCGGCAGCGCCGACCTGAACACCTTCGGTGCCTGTTCCGGGGGCTGCACCCTGTCCTCGCTGCTGGGTCACTACGCCGCCCTGGACGAGAACAAGATCAATGCCTTTACCCTGGGTGTCAGTATGCTGGACATACAACCCGACACCCAGCTCGGGCTGTTCGCCGACGAAAAGACCCTCGAGGCAGCCAAGCGTCGTTCCTGGAAAGCGGGCGTGCTGGAGGGCCGCGAACTGGCCAAGGTCTTCGCCTGGATGCGCCCTAATGACCTCATCTGGAGTTACTGGATCAACAACTACCTGCTCGGCAACGAGCCGCCGGCCTTCGATGTCCTCTACTGGAACAACGACACCACCAACCTGCCCGCCACGCTGCACGGCGAATTCATCGATATGTACCAGAGCAATCCGTTCGCCCGCGCCGGTGCGCTGGAAGTTTGCGGCACATCGATAGACCTCGGCCAGGTCACCAGTGACTTCTACTGCATCGCCGGCCTGAGCGACCACATCACCCCGTGGGACGCCTGCTACCGCTCCATGCATCTGTTTGGCGGCCAGGGCGAGTTCGTGGTGTCCAACAGCGGGCATATCCAGAGCATCCTCAACCCGCCGGGCAACCCCAAGGCACGCTTCATGACCGGCAGTCATCTGCCGGACGAGGCTCAGGAATGGATGGACGCCGCCAGTCAACAGGCCGGCTCCTGGTGGCCCCACTGGCTGGAATGGCTGCAGACACGCTCGGGTGATCACAAAAAAGCTACGCGTAGACTGGGCAACCGAGCCTATGCAGCTGCCGAGGCTGCGCCGGGAACCTACGTGCACATGCGCTGAGCCTGTTGGCATCAAATGGGGCTACGCTGTCCTTAAAACCGAGGAATCGCGATGCCACATTCAGACCTGCTCCCCTCCTTGTTGTACAAGATCAACGAAAACCAACTCGCCCTGGAGGCCGCCATCCTGGAAATTTCCAACTGGGTCGAGGCGCGCGGCTCGGCTGACATTGCAGACAACGTGCGCGCCGAATTGGACACCATCGACAAGAACGAGGAGTTCATCAAGCTGACACTGGCAGTGCTGATGACCCCGGAGTGACCTGGAGCGACAGCTCGTCGCCTCGTCCGCGCCGCGATAGCCGCGTCTCGATTTGGCCAGGTTCTACGCCTGCCCCGCCGCCATGAAGATTGCCAGACATGCGCTGGAAGAGGTTTTGTAACGACGCCTTCACCCGCTGGTCTACCCTGAATGAACAGCAGGAGGGTTCAATCATGTGCGGACGCCTTTCACAGTACCGGGGAATTCACGACTTCGTCGCGGCGCTCAGTATCCCCCATGCACTGATCAACTATGCCGGCGACCAGCCTTTCGAGCGCTACAACGCCGCTCCGACCACTCAGCTTGCCCTCATTCACCAAGAAGGTCAGTTTCTGCGCGCTGACATGGTTCGCTGGGGCTGGCGCCCGCACTGGGCCAAAGACCGCGTCGCGCCGATCAATGCCCGGGTTGAGAAAGTTGCCCACGGACCGTTCTTCAAAGCGATCTGGCCTCATCGGGCGATCATTGCGATCGACAACTGGTTTGAGTGGGTTTATGAAGGCGGGCCAAAGAAACAGCCTTACCTCATTCGCCACCGTGACCGGACACCGATCCTCTGTGCCGCGATCGGTCAGTACCCCATCGCTGAGCGTGAACCGGGTGAGCAGGACGGCTTCGTGATCATCACCGCCGACAGCGCCGGAGGCATGGTCGATATCCACGACCGACGCCCGGTGACATTGAGCCCGGAGCTGGCCCGAGAATGGCTGGACCCGGCCCTGCCGAAAGAGCGCGCCGAGCAAATGGTCCTTCTTGAGGGAGAACCTGCCGAGGCCTTCGAGTGGTTCAAGGTTGACAATGCTGTCGGCAACGTACGGAATCAGGGGCGGGAGCTCATCACCCCCCTTGACCGAGACGAAGGCTGATCGAGCAATCGGTCAAGCGATTCGGACTCAGGATCGATTTCGCACCACTCATCGATAAAACTAAATAATCGAAAGTGCCTGCCGATAGTCAAAACAATGCCCCAGCATCATGGGATTTTAGAACGTGCAGTAGCGAGTTCAGGCTTATGAAAGATATCTATCTACTGATCGAGCATGGTATGGATCAGGGCGAAGTTTACGTACTGGGTTGGTTCGATGACGAGAAAAGGGCCAAGGAAGTGGCCGAGGAGAAAGAGTGGGAGGTTTACCGAGCCAGCTTGAAAGCTGAGCATCCCTGGTCAAATCACAAACCGTTGTCACCAGACCAAACCAAATACCGTCGCTTCTGGATCAAAGAAATTTCCAGATTTGATCACGTCCCGGTTCCCAGGTCTTCGGCAGTTCATTGACCCGGCAGGGCAGCGACGGCGTTCACGGTGCGAACTGAATCAGCTCCGCACCCTACTGGGTCTGGACTTCTCGCAAAAAGGACGCTCACTGACAATGCCAAAGAAGCGGCCAGTTGACACTGCTGCAAGTGCTGCAGATATCGAGAAATCGATCCAAGCCCTGAACAAAATGGCTGAACGCCTGTGGGGAGATGGTCGAGAGAGCGAGGCTAAAGCCCTCCTCGATGCCTTGGATGCGTTAAACCGGGCGCTGGACCGGATCAGGATTGGTGAAAGTCGCAGGGTTCTTCATTGAATACCGTCTTGGATCTGGAACGAGGGTTGATGGCATGGCGCACTCATTTCAATACCAGATAACCGAATCCGTTCGGGTGGTTGAGATCGAGATTGGAAAACTGCTCGATTTGGCGGCAATGCTGAAAGAGGATGGAAACGATGCCTTGGCGACGGCCGTCTCGAATCAGGCGAATAAGCTGCTTGAGGCTGCGGTGGCACTGAGAATTGCAATGGCAGGCTAGCTGCATGCCGATCGTTCAATAGTCTGCCCCACCCCGGGCTTTGCACCTGTCATGCCTTCGTCACACTGACCAAGCACACTGCAGGCAGCCAAAGGGATTTGGCCACGTGTATAAAGAGCCCGGCCTGGCGCCGGGCTTTTTCGTTCTTGAGCACCTCACAACGACAGCAATCCACTGTACAACCCATACGCTGCCAACCCGGCCCCGGCGATAACGCAGGCAAAAATCCCTTTCTCGACAGGCGAAAACAAAGGCTCGCCCTGCTCATGTTTTGCCTTGGCAAATAAAATCACTCCGGGCGCATACAACAACGCCGAGAGCAGCAAATACTTCACCCCGCCGGCATACAACAGCCACACCGCGTAACACAGTGCGATCCCGCCAATCATCAAGTCTTTGGTGCGCTCGGCCGATGCGTGTTCGTAGGTTTCGCCGCGCCCGCTCAACAATACTGCATAGGCCGCCGACCACAGGTAGGGCACCAGAATCATCGATGACGCGAGGTAGATCAGACTGGTGTAGGTGCCGGCAGAGAACAGTGTTATCAGCAGGAAAATCTGGATCATCACATTGGTCAGCCACAAGGCGTTGACCGGTACATGGTTGGCGTTTTCCTTTTTCAGGAAGGCCGGCATGGTCTTGTCCTTGGCCGTGGCAAAGAGAATTTCAGCACAGAGCAGCGCCCATGACAGCAACGCCCCCAACAGCGAAATCGCCAAACCAATGCTGATCAACAGCGCCCCCCAATGACCGACGATATGCTCCATCACCGTCGCCAGTGACGGATTCTGCAGTTTGGCCAATTCGGGCTGGCTCATGACGCCGAGGGACAGCACGTTAACCAATACCAGCAGCGCCAACACCCCGAGGAAACCGATGACCGTCGCTCGGCCTACATCCGAACGCTTTTCCGCCCGGGCCGAATACACACTGGCGCCTTCGATGCCGATAAAGACGAAGACCGTTACCAGCATCATGTTGCGCACCTGATCCATCACACCGCCAAAATCCGGATTGCTGCGGCCCCAGATATCCCGGGTAAAGATGTCAGCCTTGAAGGCCACGGCAGCGATCACGATAAACATGATCAACGGCACGATCTTGGCGACGGTGGTCAGTTGATTGATGAAGGCGGCCTCTTTGATTCCGCGCATCACCAAAAAATGCACCGACCACAGAAGGATCGAGGCGCAGCCGATGGCGATCGGCGTGTTGCCTTGGCCAAAAACCGGAAAAAAATAACCCAGGGTGCTGAACAGCAGCACGAAGTAACCGACGTTGCCTAGCCAGGCGCTGATCCAGTAACCCCAGGCGGAAGAAAAACCCATGTAATCGCCAAACCCGGCCTTGGCATAGGCATACACCCCGGAATCCAGCTCGGGTTTGCGATTGGCCAGCGTCTGAAAGACGAAGGCCAGGGTCAGCATGCCAACGGCAGTGATTGCCCAGCCGATCAATATCGCGCCTACGTCGGCTTTCTCGGCCATATTTTGCGGCAGGGAAAAGATCCCGCCACCGATCATCGATCCCACTACTAAGGCAATCAGCGCATTCAAGCGGAGCTTTTGTGTCGTCTGTGACATTTTTTTTGCGCCTCCGTTTACCCGCGGGGACTTTCATAGTCGGTATTAACCAATTGACAAAGCGTAATAGGGGTTACCGATTAACGCCAGGCAAAGGATTTTTTATAACTTTTCGCAATAAAAACAGCAGTGTAATTATCAGCACCTCATTGGGCACCCATGAAACAGCAATTAAAATTTGCCAAACACTGGAAACCAACTAGCGTGAAGTCAGCAATTATTTTCTCCCTGGCCGCTTAAAAACAGTCACGACAACAAGATTATTACGAACAGCCTTATTTTCGTAAGTCTTTAAATAACAATGAAATATAGATATGCATTAATCGAAAGAACATAACGAAACCAATGTTGTTTCTCCTCCCCTGCAATGGAGTCATGCAATGTCTGAATCCCCGGGAAAACTGAAACTCGGCGCGCTGGTTGCATTGGTCGTCGGTTCCATGATCGGGGGTGGGATCTTTTCCCTGCCGCAGAACATGGCCGCCAGTGCTGACGTCGGTGCCGTTCTGATCGGTTGGGCAATTACGGCCGTTGGCATGCTGACCCTGGCCTTTGTTTTCCAGACGCTGGCCAACCGCAAGCCCGATCTGGACGGCGGTGTCTACGCCTACGCCAAGGCGGGTTTCGGCGACTACATGGGTTTCTCGTCTGCCTGGGGCTACTGGATCAGTGCCTGGCTGGGTAACGTTGGTTACTTTGTTTTACTGTTCAGCACCCTTGGTTACTTCTTTCCGATCTTCGGTGAAGGCAACACGGTGGCGGCGATCATCGGCGCGTCGGTGCTGCTCTGGGCCGTGCACTTTCTCGTGCTGCGCGGGATCAAGGAAGCCGCATTCATCAACCTGGTGACCACGGTCGCCAAAATCGTACCGCTACTGCTGTTTGTCCTGATCGCGATTTTCGCCTTCAAGCTGGATATCTTCACCGCCGATATCTGGGGCCTCAAAAACCCGGACCTGGGCAGCGTGATGAACCAGGTGCGCAAGATGATGCTGGTTACCGTCTGGGTATTCATCGGCATTGAAGGCGCGAGCATCTTCTCGGCCCGTGCGGAAAAACGCAGCGATGTGGGTAAAGCCACCGTGATCGGGTTCATCACCGTGCTGCTGTTCCTGGTGCTGGTCAATGTACTGTCGCTGGGGATCATGACCCAACCGGAATTGGCCAAACTGCAGAACCCGTCCATGGCCGCGGTGCTGGAACACGTGGTCGGTGAGTGGGGCGCGGTACTGATCAGCGTCGGCCTGATCATTTCGTTGCTCGGTGCGCTGCTGTCGTGGGTGTTGTTGTGTGCGGAAATCATGTTTGCCGCCGCCAAGGACCACACCATGCCGGCCTTCCTGCGCAAGGAAAATGCCAACCAGGTGCCGGTCAACGCCTTGTGGCTGACCAATGCGATGGTGCAACTGTTCCTGATCATCACGCTGTTCTCGGCCAGTACCTACCTGTCGCTGATCTACCTCGCCACCTCGATGATTCTGGTGCCGTACTTGTGGTCTGCGGCTTATGCGCTGCTGCTGGCGATGCGCGGTGAGAGCTATGAAAACGCTCTGGCCGAACGCAGGAAAGACTTGTTCATCGGCGCCATTGCGGTGATTTATGCGATCTGGCTGATTTATGCCGGCGGCGTCAAATACCTGCTGCTCTCCGCCCTGCTCTACGCCCCCGGCGTCATTCTGTTCGCCAAGGCTAAACTTGAAGTCAATAAACCGGTTTTCACCAACGTCGAGAAGTTGATTTTCGCAGCAGTCGTCGTCGGCGCCCTGGTCGCAGCCTACGGGCTGTATGACGGCTTCCTGACCCTGTAACGCCTAAGTGTTTTGTCATCTGGAGGATCACTGCAATGACCACCGAAAAAGTTAAGTACGGCGTCCATTCCGAAGCCGGCAAACTGCGTAAAGTCATGGTTTGCTCCCCAGGCCTGGCTCACCAGCGGCTAACCCCGAATAACTGTGACGAACTGCTGTTCGACGATGTGCTGTGGGTCGCCCAGGCCAAGCGTGACCATTTCGACTTTGTCACCAAAATGCGCGAGCGCAACGTCGATGTGCTGGAAATGCACAACCTGCTGACCGATATCGTCGCCATCCCCGAAGCGTTGGACTGGATCCTGGAACGCAAGATCACCGCCGACTCGGTTGGGTTGGGTTTGATCAACGAAACCGGTTCCTGGCTGCGCAGCCTCGAGCCACGCAAGATCGCCGAGTTTCTGATTGGCGGGGTGTCTGCCGATGACCTGCCGACCAGTTTCGGTGGCAAGACCATCGAAATGTTCCGCGATTTCCTCGGCCATTCCAGTTTTATTCTGCCGCCACTGCCCAATACCCAGTTTACCCGCGACACCACTTGCTGGATCTACGGCGGTGTGACGCTGAACCCGATGTACTGGCCGGCGCGCCGTCAGGAAACCTTGCTGGCGACGGCCATCTACAAGTTCCATCCGCAGTTCACCAACGCCGACTTCCAGATCTGGTATGGCGATCCGGACAAGGACCACGGCAATTCCACCCTGGAAGGAGGTGACGTCATGCCGATCGGTAACGGCGTGGTCTTGATCGGTATGGGCGAACGCTCGTCTCGTCAGGCTATCGGCCAACTGGCAGTCAATTTGTTCAAGAACAAAGCTGTTGAGAAAGTGATTGTCGCCGGCCTGCCGAAATCCCGTGCAGCGATGCACCTGGACACGGTGTTCAGTTTCTGCGACCGCGATGTAGTGACCATCTTCCCGGAAGTGGTGAACCAGATCGTGGCCTTCACCCTTCGCCCTGACGAAAGCAAACCCGGTGGCATCGACATCCGTCGCGAAGAGACCAACTTCCTCGACACCGTGGCCAAAGCCCTCAACCTCAAAGCGCTGCGCGTCGTCGAAACCGGCGGCAACAGCTTCGCCGCCGAACGCGAGCAGTGGGATGACGGCAACAACGTGGTCGCTGTGGAGCCGGGTGTGGTGATCGGTTACGACCGCAACACCTACACCAATACGCTGCTGCGCAAGGCTGGCGTGGAAGTCATCACCATCAGCGCTGGCGAACTGGGTCGCGGCAGAGGCGGCGGCCACTGCATGACGTGCCCGATCATTCGCGACCCTATCGACTATTAATTTGCCCACCTGCGCCTGCGCTTATAAAGCACAGGCGTTGGGATAACCGACATCCAAGGAGATCCAAAATGGCCTTTAATATTCACAACCGTAATTTGCTGAGCCTGGAGCACCACACGCCTCGCGAATTACGCTATCTGCTGGACTTGTCTCGCGACCTCAAGCGCGCCAAGTACACCGGCACCGAGCAGCAACACCTCAAAGGCAACAACATCGCGTTGATCTTCGAAAAAACCTCGACCCGGACCCGTTGCGCCTTCGAAGTGGCAGCCTATGACCAAGGCGCCAATGTCACCTACATCGACCCGAACTCTTCGCAAATCGGCCACAAGGAAAGCATGAAGGACACCGCCCGCGTATTGGGTCGCATGTATGACGCCATCGAATACCGTGGCTTCAAGCAGGAAATCGTCGAAGAACTGGCCAAGTTCGCCGGTGTGCCAGTGTTCAACGGTCTGACCGATGAGTACCACCCGACGCAAATGATTGCCGACGTGCTGACCATGCGTGAAAACGCCGACAAGCCGATTCATGAGATCAGTTACGCCTATTTGGGCGACGCCCGTAACAACATGGGCAACTCGCTGCTGCTGATCGGCGCCAAGCTCGGCATGGACGTGCGCATTTGCGCGCCGAAAGCCCTGTGGCCGGCGGACGATCTGGTCGCTCGCTGCAAAAAATACGCAGAGGAAAGCGGCGCTCGCATCACCCTGACCGAAGACCCTAAAGCCGCCGTCAAAGGCGTGGACTTCATTCACACCGATGTCTGGGTATCGATGGGTGAACCGGTTGAAGCCTGGGCCGAACGCATCAAACAACTGCTGCCATACCAGGTCAATGCGGAATTGATGAAAGCCACCGGCAATCCGCGCACCAAGTTCATGCACTGTCTGCCGGCATTCCACAACTGCGACACCAAGATCGGCAAACAGATCGCCGAACAATACCCGCACCTTAGCAACGGTATTGAAGTCACCGATGACGTGTTCGAGTCGCCAGCCTGCATTGCCTTCGAGCAAGCGGAAAACCGCATGCACACCATCAAGGCGATTCTGGTGTCGACCCTTGCTGACCTGTAACGGCTGATGCGGTTTGCCTTTCTGTGGGAGCGTGGCTTGCCTGTATCGCGGGCAAGCCACGCTCCCACAGGAGACCGAGCCGTCCGTTGCCTCACTGTTTAGAAGGACTGCATTATGCGTATCGTCGTTGCTCTGGGTGGTAACGCCCTGCTCCGCCGTGGTGAACCCATGACCTCGGACAATCAGCGCGCCAACATCCGGATCGCCACCGAACAGATCGCCAAGATTCATCCTGGCAATCAACTGGTCATCGCCCATGGCAATGGTCCGCAGGTCGGCCTGTTGTCGCTGCAAGCCGCGGCCTACACCTCGGTTTCGCCGTATCCGCTGGACGTGCTGGGTGCCGAAACCGAAGGGATGATCGGCTACATCATCGAACAGGAACTGGGCAACCTGCTGGACTTCGAAGTGCCCTTCGCCACCCTGCTCACTCAAGTCGAAGTCGATGCCAATGACCCGGCGTTCCAGAACCCTACCAAACCCATTGGCCCGGTCTACACCAAGGCTGAGGCGGAACAACTCGCGGCCGAAAAAGGCTGGGCGATTGCCCCGGACGGTGACAAGTTCCGTCGCGTAGTCGCCAGCCCAAGACCCAAGCGTATTTTTGAAATTCGCCCGATCAAGTGGCTGCTGGAAAAAGACAGTATTGTGATTTGCGCGGGGGGGGGCGGCATCCCGACGATGTACGGCGCCAGCGGCAAACTGCAGGGCGTGGAAGCGGTGATCGACAAAGACCTGTGCTCGGCGCTGCTGGCTGAACAGCTGGAAAGCGATCTGCTGGTGATCGCCACCGACGTCAATGCCGCCTACATCGATTTCGGCAAACCCACCCAGAAAGCCATCGCTCAGGCTCACCCCGACGAAATGGAAAAACTCGGCTTTGCGGCTGGGTCCATGGGGCCGAAAGTCCAGGCCGCCTGCGAGTTCGCCCGCCATACCGGCAAAGTCGCGGTAATCGGTTCACTCTCGGACATCGAGGCTATCGTTCAGGGCACAGCGGGCACCCGTATCAGCACCAAGGCATCTGGCATTACCTATTTGTGAGGAGAGACGACAATGGCAACGTTCGACCCCGGACATCTGCACATCGAGCGCCACGCGCTGACCAAGGACGATGTCAACTACAACCTGCACCTGGACTATGAAGTGTTCAAGGATCCCAAGGAAGGCAAAGGGATGCAGTTCACATTGCACGGTTCGATCCAGGGCAAGGAGATGACGGAAACGTTCTTCCTCCCCAAGGATCAAGCCTACAACTTCGCCAGGAATGTCACGAAAATTCTTGAAAAGCACGGTATCCCCAAAGTGCACAGCAGCCTTGGGTCAAATCACAAATTCTACGACTTGATGTTCGAAGACATGAGGGAGCAGCTGGATATGAAATCAGGCGACCCGGTCAAACCAGAACATCTGGAGTGATCCGGGCGCGCTTTTCTATCGTTATCAGTGAAGCGGCCAGAACCACGCGTGTTGCTGTGGGCACTGGCCGCGCAAATCCCTGAGGGATATCGGCAAGGCTTCAGCCCAATTCACTTTCCCGGATGAGCTTCTTGTTAATCTTCCCGACGCTGGTTTTAGGGATCTCGGCAACGAACTTGAACTGCTTGGGAATCGCCCACTTGTTGATGCGACCACGCTCGACAAACCCTTGAAGGTGCGCCTCCAGGATCTTGCGGTCCAGGTACTGCCCGGGCTCGCACACCACCAGCGCCATCGGCCGTTCGCCCCATTGCTCATCGGCGATGCCTACCACCGCGACCGACATGACAGCCACGTGTTCGCTGATCAGGCTCTCCAGCTCAAGAGAACTGATCCACTCCCCGCCCGTCTTGATCACATCCTTGATGCGATCCTTGATTTCCACTCCTCCCAGCGGGTCGATAGAGGCCAGGTCACCGGTGTGCAGCCAGCCGTTGTGCCACAACTCGGCGCCCTTTTCCGGCTCCTTGAAATAGCCTTGGGTCAGCCAGGGTGCGCGTACCACGATCTCGCCCAAAGACTCGCCGTCATGGGTAACCTCATTGCCATCGGCATCGATGATTTTCAGGTCGACCATCGGTACAGGCGTGCCCGTCTTGATGCGGGTGGCCAGTTGGGCTTGCGGGGATTGTTCGAGGTCTTCATCACGCAGGTAAGTCAGGCACAGCAACGGACAGGTTTCCGACATGCCGTAGCCGCTGTGCACCTGAATGCCTTTGGCGCTCGCTTCGCTGGCAATACCTAATGTCAGCGCGCTGCCCCCCAGGAGCATTTTCCAGCCATCGAATCGAGTTCGTTCAGCTTCTTCGCAGTTCAGGATCATTTGCAAAATGGTCGGTACACAGTGGGAGAACGTGACTTTCTCCTCTCGATACAGCCTGACCAGACTGTTGGGCTCGTAGCGACCGGGGTAGACCTGCTTGATCCCCATCAGGGTGGCGACATACGGCACACCCCAGGCATGCACGTGAAACATCGGCGTGATCGGCATATAGACGTCATCCGAGCGCAGCAGCGGCAACCCCTGATAGACGCCCAACGTGCCGACGGCATTCAAGGTGTGCAACACCAGTTGGCGGTGGGTGAAATACACGCCTTTGGGGTCGCCAGTGGTGCCCGTGGTGTAGAACAGGGTCGCCACGGAGTTTTCATCGAAATCGGGAAAGTCGTACTGGTCAGCCGCCCCGGCCAACAGGTTTTCATATTCCCCCAGCACCGGTAGCGACGTCTGGATGGCGGTGTCGTCCGTCAACTGCAGGTAGCCTTTGACGGTTTTGAGCTGCCCGTGAATCTGTTCTACCAGAGGCAGGAAGTCGTCATGCACCAGCACCAGGTCATCCTCGGCATGGTTCATGGTGAACAGCACCTGATCCGGCGAAAGACGGATATTCACCGTATGCAGCACCGCACCGATCATCGGTACGGCAAAGAAGCATTCCAGGTAGCGGTGGCTGTCCCAGTCGAGCAGGGCCACCGTGTCCCCGGCCTTGACGCCGGCAGCGGTCAAGGCGTTGGCCAGCCGGCGGATCCGCTGGTTGAGGGTCTGGTAGCTGTAGCGCAGTTTGTCGGCATACACGATTTCCCGACCCGGCTCGTAGCGCACGCCGGACAGCAGCAATTGCTTGATCAGCAAGGGGTAGGCATAGGCGCCGTCGGCGGGCGGAATTATTTTTGTCGCCATCATGGTTGTGGTTCCCGGTCCTTTTTACGTGGGCTCAGAACTGCGCTGCGTCCAATTGATAGAGGCATTCGCTGCCCGCCTTGGCCGATGCACTCAACGAGTGGATGCGTGGCAGCAGACGGGCGAAGTAGAAGCGCGCGGTGGCCAGTTTGCTGGCGTAGAAATCGTCTTTTGAATGCGTGCTCATGGCCGCCTTGGCCATTCGCGCCCACATGTAGGCGTACGCGGTGTAGCCGAACACGTGCAGGTACTCGACCGAAGCCGCGCCGATTTCATTCGGGTTGCTCTGGGCCCGGTCCAGCAGCCATGCGGTCAGTTCGTCGAGGGTGTCGACGGCGGCGTTCAACGGTTGGGTGAACTCTCTGAGGTCAGCGCAGGCATTGGCGGTATAGGTGCGGATTTCCGAAGCGAACAGCCGGTACAGCGCCCCGCCACTGCCGACGATTTTGCGCCCGGCCAGGTCCAGTGACTGGATACCGTTGGTGCCTTCGTAGATCTGGGTGATGCGCACATCGCGAACCAGTTGTTCCTGGCCCCATTCGCGGATGTAACCATGGCCGCCGAAGACCTGCTGGCCGTGCACCGTGGTTTCCAGCCCCATGTCGGTGAGGAACGCCTTGGCCACCGGGGTCAGCAGCGACACCAAATCTTCCGCCCGCTTGCGGGTGGTGGCGTCATCGCTGTACTTGGCAGTGTCCAGTTGCAGCGCCACGTAGCTGGAGAACGCCCGCCCGCCTTCGTTCAACGCTTTCATGGTCAACAACATGCGCCGTACGTCCGGGTGCACGATGATCGGATCGGCGGCCTTGTCCTTGTTCTGCGCACCGGTCGGCGAACGGCTTTGCAGGCGGTCACGGGCGTATTCGACGGCGTTCTGGTACGAACGCTCACCCAACGCCAGACCCTGGATACCCACGCCCAGACGCTCGTAATTCATCATGGTGAACATGGCCGCCAGGCCCTTGTTCGGCGCATCGATAATCCAGCCGGTCGCCCCGTCAAAGTTCATCACGCAGGTGGCCGAAGCCTTGATGCCCATCTTGTGCTCGATGGAACCGCAGGACAGCGAGTTGCGCTCGCCCAGCGAGCCATCGTCATTGACCAGCACCTTGGGCACCAGAAACAGGGAAATGCCTTTGGGGCCGGCGGGTGCATCAGGCAACCGCGCCAGTACCAGATGAATGATGTTTTCAGTCAGGTCGTGCTCGCCGCCAGTGATGAAAATCTTGCTGCCACTGATCTTGAAACTGCCGTCGGCCTGAGGTTCGGCACGGGTGCGAATCAGGCCAAGGTCCGTGCCGGCATGCGCCTCGGTCAGGCACATGGAACCGGTCCAGGTGCCGGCGTACATGTTTGGCAGATAGCGTTCCTTGAGCGCTTCACTGGCATGGGCATTGATCGACAGGCACGCACCGGCGGTCAGCATCGGGTACAGGCCGAACGACAGGCTTGCCGAGTTGACCATCTCTTCGACCTGAGCCGAAATCGCCTTGGGCATGCCCATGCCACCGAACTGTGGATCGCCGCCCACACCCACCCAACCGCCTTCGGCGAATGCCTGGTAGGCCGTAACAAAACCATCCGGCGCCGTGACTGCGCCATTGCTCCAGGTGCAGCCCTGCTCGTCGCTGCTGCGGTTCAGTGGCGCGATGACTTCGCCACTGATTTTGCCGGCCTCTTCAAGGATCGCAGCGGCTGTTTCTTCATCGATCACCTCGGCCAGGCCAGGCAACCGGGCCCATAAGCTGGACACCTTGAAGACTTCGTTGAGTACGAAGCGCATATCGCGCAAAGGAGCTTTGTAATCAGACATGGTTGGCTTACTCGGAAGTGGTCAGGGCATGGGGCATACCCTGGCGTTGAGAGGTGTCGGTTTCAGCGGCTTGCGCCACGTGAGCTTGCAAAACGGGGTGACGCAGCAGGAAGTACGACAGGGCAGGAATCAACACCAGCGCGCCAAGCATGTTCCACAGGAACATGAAGGTCAGCAGGATGCCCATGTCGGCCTGGAACTTGATCGGCGACCAGACCCAGCACACCACGCCCGCCGCCAAAGTGATGCCCACCAGGCCCACGACCCGGCCGGTAAACGACACGGCGTTGCGGTACGCCTGAGACAGCGGCAGGCCCTGACGCTGGTAATGCAACTGCACGCTGAGCAGGTACAACGCGTAATCCACGCCAATGCCCACGCCCAATGCGATCACCGGCAGGGTGGCGACCTTCACGCCAATGCCCATGGCGACCATCAACGCTTCGCAGAGGATCGAGGTCAGCACCAGCGGCAACAACGCAACCAACGTGGCGCGCCAGCTGCGGAAGGTGATCAGGCAGAACAGCGTGACCGCCGCATAGACGTAAAGCAGCATGGTGCGATTGGCCTCGCGCACCACGATGTTGGTCGCCGCCTCAATCCCGGCCGACCCGGCCGCCAGCAGGAACTGCCGATCTTCGCTGTTGTTCTCGCGAGCGAATTTTTCGGCAATGCCCACCACGGCATCCAGGGTCTCGGCCTTGTGGTCCTTGAGGAAGGTGATCACCGGCATCAGCGAACAGTCGGTGTTGAACAACTCCGGGGAGTTGACCGAGGCTTGCTGTGCGGCGTAGTTCAGCACGTCCTGATTGCGCTGGATGCTGTTGAGCTTGGGGTTGCCTTCGTAGGTGCCGGCGGTGATTTGGCGCACCGCGTTGACCAACGACGCCGTGGCCTGTACGCCCGGATACTGCTGCAGTTCCCAGGCCAGGCGGTCAGCGAGGACCAGCGTCTTGTAGTTCAAGCAGCCTTCTGGCGCAGTCTTGATCATCACCGCGAACAGGTCGCTGGACAGCGCGTAGTGGCTGGTGATGTAGGCGTTGTCACGGTTATAGCGCGAGTCGGCACGCAACTCCGGCGCGCCACTTTCCAGGTCGCCGATCTTCAGCTGCAAACTGACCATGAAGCCGCCGATGCCCATCAGCATCGCGACCAATACCGCCCCCGTGGCCCACTTGCGCGTGGTGAAACGGTCGAGCAAGTCCCACAGTTTGCCGAAGCCTTTGTGCCCCTCTGCGCGGGTGTCGATTTTCAGCGCACGCTCGGCAGCCTTGGCGCCGACGCCGACATAAGACAGCGCCACCGGCATCAGCAACAGCGAGGTGAAAATCAGCACCGCCACACCGATACTGGCGGTGATCGCCAGGTCGCGGATCACTGGAATATCGATCAGCATCAGCACCGCGAACCCGACAGCGTCGGCCAGCAGTGCAGTGACGCCGGCAATGAACAGGCGGCGAAAGGTGTAGCGTGCGGCGATCAGCCTGTGGGTGCCGCGGGCGATGTCTTGCATGATCCCGTTCATCTTCTGCGCCGCGTGGGACACACCGATGGCGAAGATCAGGAACGGCACCAGCACCGAGTACGGATCGATGGCATAGCCCAACCAGGCGACGATGCCCAGTTGCCAGACCACCGCGATCAACGAGCAGCCGACCACCAGCAAGGTGCTGCGCACGCATCGGGTGTAGGCGTAGATGATGATCAGCGACGTGACCACGGCCAGGCCGAAGAACATCATCACCTGGATCAGGCCGTCGATCAGGTCGCCCATCAGTTTGGCGAAACCGATCACCCGGACTTTGTACTGGCCCTTGCCCTCCTCCCCGGCCTTGCGTGCAGCGCTGTCGCCGGCGAACTCGATCTTGTCGCGCAACTGCTCTTCGAGCATCTGCGAAAAGGCGTGGTAGTCGATGCGCTGACCGCTGGCCGTGGCCTTGTCCAGCAGTGGCACGATCAGCATGCTCGATTTGTAGTCGCTGGCCACCAGGCTGCCGACGATACCGGCGCGGGAAATGTTCTGGCGCAGCTGTTCTATTTGCTCAGGCTTGCCCTCATAGGTATCGGGCATCACCGGGCCACCCTGGAACCCTTCCTCGGTGACTTCGGTCCAGCGCACCGCCGGGCTCCACAACGACTTCATCCAGGCGCGGTCGACGCCTTCGGTGAGGAACAACTTGTCATTGACCTGCTTGAGCACGTCCAGGTAACCGGGGTCGAAAATATCGCCCTGGGTGTTCTCCACCACCACCCGGACCGAGTTGCCCAAACCGCGCAGCGACTGGCGGTTTTCCAGGAAGTTCTGGATGTACGGCTGACTCTGCGGAATCATTTTTTCGAAGCTGGGGCGAAGCTCCAGACGCGTTGCGGCCATGTAGCCCAACACCACGGTGGCCAGCGCCATCAGCAGCATGAACAACGGGCGGTAGTTGAACACCAACCGCTCCAGCAGGTTGCCGGAATGGCGGTCGAAATCCCGCAGATCGCGGATTACCGGCATGGTTTCTTGTTTGATATTGCCCATGTCTGGGTACTCGCTCTAAGGGTTCGAGGGCTTGTCAACGGACAGCGTCCGTGCACCACGGCTGCCAACCACTACCAGCGCACCGTTGGCGGCACGCGTGACGCCCGTCACCGGGACTGGTTCGGCTTGCTGCAACCAGTGCATTTGCGCACCGCCCCCCTGGCTCACCAGCATCTGCCCGCCCTGAGTGAACAGGCGGTAATCACCCTGGGCATCGACGATTCCGGCAGTGATGCTGACGCGCAGGCCACTGTCCTGCGGGGTCCAGCTGAGGCCGCCATCGGTGCTGCGCAGCACATTGCCGCGCAAGCCGTAGACGAGGACTTCCCCGGGTTTGCCGAGCACCCCGAAAAAACTGCCCTGATAAGGTGTCTGCACGGCGGCGAAACGCTGTTGGGCGTCATCCCATTTCAGCAACAAGCCCTGCTCGCCGGCGATGTACAGCGCATCCCCGGTGGAGGCGATGGCGTTGAGGTGAAAACCCTGCGGGTTGTCGGTGCGGTCCTGGAACGGTGTCCAGCTCTGGCCGCCATCCTCGGTGCGCAGGATCAGGTTGAACACCCCGACCACATAGCCGAGGCGCTCGTTGGCAAACCAGACATCGAGCAACGGTTTGTCGGCGCCTTGCGCCACCAGGCGCTCACCTTCGGCGACCAGCAGCGGCCATTGTTCGTTGCCCGGTTCTGCACTGGCCAACGCACCGTAATGCTTGACCAGCAAGGCCCCGATCTCGCGACCGTCCAGTTGCTTGCGCCAGGTCGCGCCCGCATCGTTGCTGTGCAACACCACACCGTCGCCGCCCACCGCCCAGCCTTGGGTCGAGGAAGGAAAACTCACGGCATTGAGGTCGGCACTGACCGGCACCGCTGCCTGCTGCCAGTGCTGGCCGGCATCATCGGAAAACAGAATATGGCCACGCTGGCCGACGGCGATCACCCGCTCACCGGCGCGGGCCATGCCGGACAACGGACTGTTGATGGCCAAGGCACTGACCCTGGCGGGCAGGTCCAGCACATCGACGTAATCGGCCGCGTGGGTGACGCCCTGCAACAGGCCGAGCACCACACCAAACGCCACCTGCAAATAATTCTTATACGAACACATACCGCGTCCTCTTCGGAAAACCGCGCCGGGACACACATCCGTGTGTCTGACGTTCACACCTGGCGCCCGCGACGATCGGCGTGCACCGACCGCCACACGATCCACGCTTGGTGAGCCGTGGACCTTGCGGGCGCTTTTTGCGGTTGGCTTAGCGAATGCCGCTGCCGGCCAGGGATTCCGACGACCATTGCGCCTTGGAGAGCGGATCGATGTACTTGATGCCGCCGTAAGGCCCGACCACGCCGTTGATGTTGTACGAGCCTCCTACCAAGTCGTAGATCATGAAGGGCGTGGAATCCGGGATCTGCTTGTCGTAGCTCTGGCTGAGGAAGGCGAAGGAGCCACGGTACAGCTGACCACGGGCGTCGTATTGGTCAGAAGCCAGAGCGGTCCAGCTGTCTTCATCGAGGTAGAAGCGGCGCTTCTGATAGATGTGTCGGGCGCCGGCCTTGAGGTTGCCTTCCACGACCCACACGCGATGTTTTTCCCAACGCACGTAATCGGGAGCCAGGTGATTGGCGGTGGTCAGCGACTTGGGATCCTGGGCGTAGGTCAGCTTGTAGGTGTTGTAGGGCACGATCATTTCCTGCTTACCCACCAGCTTCCAGTCGTAGCGATCCAGTGCACCGTTGAACACGAAAACATCGTCGTAGGTGCCCGCGCCGGCGGTGCCGGGGTTAGGCGTGTCGTAAGCCAGGTTCGGTGCCAGCTTGACCCGACGCTGGCCAGGCAGGTATTGCCAGGCGCGACGCGGCTGTTGCAGCGGGTTGGCGGCGTCCTTGAGCATCACCGCTTCACCGGCCCGGCGCGCAGGGCCGGTGTAGGACAGCTTCATCTGGTAGTACACGTCAGCGCTGCTGATCGGCTGCGCGAGGTTTTCGTAGATCGGGTAGGAAATGAACGCCTGGCCGGTGGTCGCCAGGCTCGGCACGCCGGCGGAGTCGACGTTCCAGGAGTCGTACTTGGAGTTGATGCTCACGCCTTGATAGCGCAGCAGGAAGTTCCACATTGCTTCGTTGCCCGACTGCGGGATCGGGAACGGCACGCCCGGCAGCACGTTATCGATGGCCAGACCGCCTTCGAGGGACTTGGCGCCGCTGGCATTCTTCACGCCGTTATCGAGGATGGCTTTGGGCAGCGAAACGGTGCGGTGGGTCGGGTAGACATTGACGTGGAAACTCGGGAAACGTTTGGCCAGTTCCGCCGTGGTTGCACTGAGCAAGCCCTTGTACTGATCGACGTTTTTGCCGTCGATCACCAGCAATGGTTTTTCGTTGGCGAAGGGATCCGGACGCATGCTGTCACCGGATTTGAAACTGGCCGGCGGCGTGGTCAAGCCACCCTCATAGGCGGGGATGGAACCATCAGCGTTCCCGGCCTTCTCGGCGCCCACCAGGGTCAGGCTGCTGCCCAATTTGGCAGCCTCCTGAGGTGAAACAGCGGCCTGTGCCTGGGCGGCAAGGACCATGGCCAGCGAAGCGGCCAACACGGTTTTTGCGAATTTCATCTTGTTATTCTCCTGCTTGCATTGAGCAAATCAGTGGTGCATCAAAAAGTGGTTTTCATCGTCAGGTAAACGGCGCCACGGTCCTCAGTCGTGGCCCCTCCACCGGAGAAGGCTGAGTAGCCACCGCCGTAACAGGCGTAGTTTTCATTGCCGCTAAAGGCATTGGGTGTGGAACCGTCGCCGCTGCCGGCATTGGCCGCGCCGGTGCTCAGACCGCTGGTGTCGCACTTGTCGGTCTTGCCGAAGGAGTCCACGTACTTCAGGTCAACGAAGTATTTGTTGTACACAACGGCCCCGAGGCCGATGGCGTAGTTTCCGGTGTCCTTGGCACCGCCACCGGAGACCGGTGAGACGCCGTCGAGACCGACGTTGATGGACATCGGTGCGTTGAGGTCGACGCCGGGAAACACCTGGTACCAAGTCGGCGTGAAGTTGACCGCGATGCCCCAGTTGTCCCGGGTCGGCTGGTCGATGCCGCGATAGGTGTCCTTGCCTTTGTAGAGCGCCTCGTTCTTGCTATCGAGCTTGAGCAGGTTGCTGTAATACAGCTCGCCCAGCAGGGTTGCCGAATCGAACACCGGCGTTTTGGCAATGGTCATCAGACCGTTGAGCGTCCAGTGCAAGGTGTCGCCAGTGGCGGCCATGCTGTCGCCCCCCTGCGGGGTGTCATACACCACACCGGTGGCCGCCGTACGCGCCGGCAACAGGCCAAGACCCGCGCCCAGGCCCAGCGGACTGTTCGTGCTGACAACCGCCGGAATACTGGCCAGCGGCATGTTGTGACGGATGTTCAGGTCAGAACCGACGCTCACCCCGCCCACATCCTTGGACAGGCTCAAGCCAACGATCTTGATGTTGTCGGCATAGGCCATTTGATAGGTGGCGGTGCTCAGCGAGTTGAGCGTGTTGATCACCGCAGGCACTTGCCCGGCCGGCCGGGTGCCGTTGGGGTTGGCCGAACTCAGGCCTCTGGCATCCAGCCAGGCTTGCGGCAGGATTTCCGAGGTTTCGCGGTAGTAAACGCCGAGGGTGCCATCCAGCCAGGCCGGCGACCACTTGGCCATAACGCCCCAGTCACCGCGCTTGTCCGGTGTCAGGTCATGACCGCGACGCACATTGGTCAAGCCATTGCAGGGCGCCAGGCCACAACCCAGGGGGCTGCCCGGCACCACGCCATTGGTGTTGCCCAGCAGGAACGACTGCGCACCGAAACCGACCAGATCGGAACCACCATAGTAAGTACCGGCTTCAGGCAGGCGCGCAGCATCCCAATCGAGGAAATACTGGGCACCCACGGTCAACTCGGGATTGACGGTGAACGACATCGACAACTGGTTACGCGGAACGAACAGTTCCTTGGCTTCGGTACCGGGCGAGGCAGCCAGTTTGGCCAGGTCCAGGCCCGATTGGCCGTAACTGTTCGAGTGCACCGGGTTGAGAATGGTCTCGCCCCAGAACACGTTGTGCTGACCGGCCTTGACGCTCAGCAGTGACTCCTCGCCCACTTCGGTGCTGTAGAACACGAAGGCATCGAGGATTTCGCCGGACGGCCCGGTGTAGTAACGCTGGGCATAGTTGCTCAAGTGCGGGCTGCCGTTGCCAACGTTGTCACCGGTGACGCCGGCCAGACGTGGATCGTTGGCGACCAGCCCCGACCTTGCGTCGTTGCCGTTGACGAACGGGTTGGAATTGGAACCGGTGTTTTCATAGGCCTTGTCATACCAACTGGCCGCACTGACACGAAAACCCATGTGGTTCTGGTAGACCACATCCAGCTCGGTCAACAGGTCGACACGGTTGGTGATGTTGGTCCCGGCCTTGCGGAAGTTGTAGTCGCCGTCGTTGTTGTTCGGCGTTGCCAGCATGCGTTTGTCAGCGCTTTCGGTGCGTACGCCGTAGTTGTACTTCACGGTGTTATCAAGACGTACGGTCCAGTCCGGGTTACCTGTGTCGAGCTCGATCGCCTGCGCGACCGGCACGGCTGCGGCCAGGATGGCCGAGGCCAACAAGGTGTAACGCGAGGGTGCGAACCCGTGACTCTTATTGTTGTGCATTGCGTTGTCTCCGCCTTTTTGTATTTGTTTTAAGCGCAGCCGCCCTCGCGCAACCCCTTGTTCCAGGGGTTTACGGTTTCAGGAATGAGGGCAAATGCCGGATGGCGCGGGCCAAACGGCGCCTGAACTAACGATCCAGCTCGAGGATGAGGGCTTCGGCGTGTGGCCAGTGCCCATACCCGGCAGCAGGATTGAGGTGACCGACTTCGCCGAGGTTGAGCAGTTCGCTGCCCCAGCCGTCGGCCATGCGCGTGGCGGCATCCAGGCTGGCAAGGTGGTCGTTGGTACTGGCGGCCACCAGGCTGCGGAACGGCAACCGGCCTTTGGGCAGAGGGTCCCAACCCTGGCTACGCAGGGTTTCAGCGGATGGGTAGCCCTGCGGCCACTGGGCATCGAGGTCCGGCGGAGCGGCCAGCAGCGCACCCTTGATCGGCCGACTGTGCTGCGCCGCCCAGTGCGCGACCATCAGCACACCCGCGCTGTGAGCGACCAGAATCACCGGCCCGTCGATCTGCTCCAGCGCGTGCTGGATCGCTTCGACCCGCTTGGCGCAATCGAGCTTGTCGGTGTCCAGCGGTGGCACACTGCGTACTTTGCACAGCCTGGCCTCCAGCAGCGTTTGCCAATGCTCGGCTACGTGCTCGCGCAGGCCCGGTACGATCAGAACGGTTGCTGCAGTTTGCAGTTTGTTCACTTTCAACACCTTCGCTTTCTCGATGACTCGACTGGCTCTGTTCGCCAGGGGCTTTTTGTAGGACTGACATTAAAGAGCGCCCGCCCGAAGCGCTTTTCATTAGACGTCAGGCACTTTTCTTTTCATGACAGATTTCCAGGTGTCGGGCACACAGCGACCATTGGTCTAATATCCCCACAGGTTCTCTACAGCTCACTGTAATCAAAGGGTGAGCGTCGATTGCTGGACAACGACGGTGTGATTTTGGACAGCATTGGGCGAACGCCCTCGACAACGTCACAACTGTTCAATCGTTGATGTGCTGGATATAGTCGCCACGCAAATTTGAATCGCAACTGGCCCAGGAAAGACCTTCGCATGCCCAAGCTTGTTCGCGCCGCCGTCTTGACCAACTACCTGGAGGTTACTCAATACCTGGGGTTCAACCCGCGCGATGTATTGGCCGGCGTCGGCTTGAGCAAAGCCAAGCTGCTAGCCCCTGAACATCGCATTCCCATCGATGCCGCCGTGCGTTTGCTGGAGGATTCGGCCGTCGCCAGTGGCTGCCAGAGTTTCGGCCTGAGCATGGCCGAGTCGCGCCAGCTCTCGGACTTCGGCGTGGTCAGCCTGCTGCTCAGCCACCAGCGTACGCTGCGCGACACGTTGCAAGTGTTGGTGCACTACCGTCATCTGAT
This sequence comes from Pseudomonas sp. ES4, assembly GCF_050586665.1. Lineage (NCBI taxonomy): Bacteria > Pseudomonadati > Pseudomonadota > Gammaproteobacteria > Pseudomonadales > Pseudomonadaceae > Pseudomonas > Pseudomonas sp. ES4. Next base: position 404,255 of record NZ_JBOBDO010000002.1, read on the forward strand.
GAACGATTCGCTGGCCCTCTTCATCGAGGAGGCGGGCAAGATGGTGATCATTCGCGAAGAGGTGGTCACCGAATCGCCGATGCCCTGCCGACAAGCCAATGAACTGGCGATCGGGGTGATGTTCCGCCTGTGCGCCGCCCTGCTCGGCGCGCACTGGCAACCCTACAGCGTCAACTTCACGCACCAGCCTCCCGACAACCTGCAACTGCATCGCCGCCTGTTCGGTTGCAAACTGGAGTTCGGCAGCGAGTTCAATGGCATCGTCTGTCCCAATGCTAGCCTCGACATGACCAACCCCCATGCCGACCCGGCCATGGCGCGCTACGCCCAGAGTTACCTCGACTCACTGCTGCACCACGAAGGCCCGTCGATGCTGTTCGAGGTGCGCAAAGCCATTTACCTGTTGTTGCCGATGGGGCGCGCCACCATCGAGCAGATCGCCCAGACCCAGGGCATGAACGTACGCACCCTGCAACGTCGCCTCAAAGACGACGGCTGCGCCTTCAACGACCTGATCAACGACGTGCGCCGTGACCTGGTGTTGCGCTACCTGGAAAACCCGAATTATTCGTTGGGCCGGATCGCCGACATGCTCGGCTACTCCATGGCGAGTTCCTTCACCCGCTGGTTCATCACCCAGTTCGGCATGCCGCCCGCCGCTTGGCGCAGCGCGCAAAAGCACACCGTCAAGGCACCGTCGGACCTGAGCCCCCTGCCCGGCCCCAGCGAACCCTGAACCGGACGGAACAGACGCAGGACAGGCAAAAAAAAACGGCGACTGCTGGCACAGTCGCCGTAAAAAGAACCGGTGTTTATGACACACCGGCCGAGGAGTTCCACTGCAATGTGGAGCGAGGTCCGGCTGTAGCAGCTGTCGAGCCTGCGAGGCTGCGTTCGGCTGCGAAGCAATCGTGAATCCGGCTGACACGTTTTGCCTGATGCACCGCAGGTTCTGGTTTTACGACTGCTCCGCAGCCGAACGCAGCCTCGCAGGCTCGACAGCTGCTACGGATCGCATTACCGCCGCCAATATTTTTAACGGACTTAGAGGCCCCAACGCAGCAACAGCAGCACCAGCACGACGAGGAACACCGTTTCCCCCACCATCAGCAGGATCGGTTTGATGCCCACCGCCGCCAGCTCCTTGAGCTGGGTTTTCATGCCCAGGGCGCTGATGGAAACCACCAGGCACCAGCGCGACAGTTCATTGACCGACCCTTGCACCACCGGGGCCACCCAGCCGGTGCTGTTGATACAGGCCAGGATCAGAAACCCGACGGCGAACCAAGGCAGCAGCGGCGGCCGTTTTCCGGCCGGATCGGCACCTTGCATGCGGGTGATCATGGCGGCACAGACGATCACCGGCAGCAGCATGGCAACCCGCATCAACTTGACCACCGTGGCCGTATCGCCGGTCTCGGTCGACATGCTGTAACCGGCACCGACCACCTGGGCGACATCGTGAATGGTCGCCCCCAGGAACACGCCCGCCACTTGTGGCGACAACGACAGCCAATTGGCAATCATCGGGTACACGATCATCGCCAGGGTCGACAGCGCCGACACCCCGATCACCGTGAACAATGTCGCGCGTTCTTTCTGCGGATGATTGGGCAATGCCGCCGCCAGCGCCAATGCGGCCGATGCACCACAAATCGCGGTGGCGCCACCGGTGAGCATGCCGAACAAACGCTGGAAGCCCAGCGCCTTGGCTGCGATCACTGAAACGCCGATGGTCACCACCACCACAATCACCACCAGCGCCACAGGCTTCCAGCCCAGCGCGGCAATCTGCTCAAGCGTGATGCGCATGCCCAGCAGCGCCACGCCAATGCGCAACACGGTGCGTGCGGTGAACTCGATGCCAGCCTTGCAGGCACCGTCACCGGCCAGGAAGTTCAGCGCCATGCCCAGCAACAAAGCGAACAGCATTACCGGCGCGCCATAGTGCTCGGACAAAAAGGACGCAGCGGCTGCGACGATCAGGCTAACGACAAAGCCTGGCGCCAGCTCGCGCGTTCGGCTGTGGATACGGGTGAGAGCGATGGCGCTCATGGCGCGGACTCCTCGGCAACGATAACGATGAATGCCTGGCCGTCGATGATCTCGACCGGATAATTGGCGACTTTGACTGCGGTGGAATTGAGCAAGTAACCGCTGCGCAAATCGAAGCGCAGGCCATGGGCGCAGCATTGAATCACCCGTCCATCAAGGCGCCCGCCACACAGCGAGGCGCCCTGGTGCGGGCAACTGTCGTCGATGGCGAACACGTCACCTTCGACGTTGAATAACGCCAGGCTTTTGTCATCGAATTCGAACAGTGCACGACCGCCCGCCTGCGGAAGTTTTCCGGCAGGCACGGGGATACGCCGGTTCATGCCGGTTGCCGCTCGTTATCACTTTCTTTCAGTGCCTGGCTCATGGCCCCGAGCAGCGCCTGGGCAGGTTGTGCACCGATCACCGTCATACGGCGGTCGAACTGAAAGCTCGGCACCCCACTGGTCGCGCCGGGCAAGCCTTCAAATGGCGTGGCGTCGCCCTTCAGGCAATCGAGCACCACGTCCGTATCGACGCCGCAGGCGCGGGCAATGGCGAGCAAGGTCTCGCGGCACCCGAGGTTTTCGCGTTTGCGGAAATAAGCGGCGAACAGCCGTTCAAGCAACATTTCACGCTGAGCAGCATTGCCCAGTACGCTGACGCGTTCGAACAAACGGTGGGCGTCGGCGGTGTTGGGCATCGTCTCGATACGGCTGAGGTCGATGGTCAGTCCAACCGCCGCAGCAGCCTGCTGTACCTGGGCCTGGCGCATGGTCATGGCGTCGGCATTGCCCAGACGTTTGCGATAGAAATCGGCGAAGGGTTCACCTTCTACCGGCAACTGAGGCAGCAACTGCACGCCATGCCACACCGTGGTGATCTGCACGTCCGGGTGGCGACTGCGAAACTGTACCTGCGCATGCTCCAGTTGACGCTTGCCGATCAGGCACCAGGGGCAGATGAAATCGAAGAACACATCAATACGTAAACGACGACCACTCACAACTTCACCTCTAACACCGCTTTGCTAATCGAATCTCGGACTTGCTCGCCCTTAAGCCGGGCAATGTCCTTGTGGTAATGACACTTGGCATAAAAGAACACCGCCGCCGCCGCGATGCTGACCAGTGGCACCAGCTGAAAAGCAGCCTGCAAGCCAATCAGGTCGGACACCCTGCCCGTGATGAACGGCCCAGGCGCGAGCCCCAGCATGTTGTTGGCCAGGGTCAACGTGGCGAAGGCCGTGCCGTGGACCGAGTAATGCGTCAGGTTGGCAACCATCGCTCCGCAAGGGCCGGTCGTGCCGGCGGCAATCAACATGCCCAGGCAGATCAGCAGCAACTGCCCAGGCCCCGCCGGCAGAGCGAACGCCGCCGACAACAACAGGCAACTGCCCAGGCAATAAGCGATGGCCAACGCCACTTTGCGCTCCGGCGAATGGCGACACAGTCGATCACTGAGCATGCCGCACAGGATCATCCCCGCCCCGCTGCACAGCACGATGATTGCCGCGAGGCCACCTGCCTTGTCGGTGGCCATGTCGTAATAACGATTGAGGTAACTGGGCATCCACACAATCACGGTGCCGCCGACGAACAGTTGCAAGCCACTGCCGATGTAGGCCGCGATCACCGAGCGGCTGGAAAACAGCGTACGCAACGGGCGCTTGACCGCGGCAGCTGCCTTGTTCGCCACCTGAGCGGCACGTTGCGGCGCAATGCGTGCTTCCTTGACGATGATCGGATAAAGCACCGCCAGCAGCAGGCCGAACAGCGCCATGCCGGCAAACGACCATCGCCAGCCAAGCTTGGCGGCGATTGCACCGCCCAGCGCCATCCCTAACACCGAACCGAACATGCCACCCGCCATGAACGCACTGGCCAGGGTTGCCCGCATGTGTTTGGGAAATACCGAGATCACCACGGCGATGCCTACGCTGCCGTACGCCGCTTCACCGACGCCGACCATGAACCGTGCAATGAACATCTGCTGATAGTCCTGCGCCAATGCGCAGCCCAGCGTCGCCAGGCTCCACAGCAAAGCCATCAGCGCCAGGCTTTTTACCCGGCCGAAGCGATCCGCCAGCAATGACAGGGGAATGGTCAGCAGCCCCACCATCAGGGCGACAATGCCACTGAGCAGGCCGAGCTGGCCGTCGCTCAGGGCCCATTCGCCCTTGAGCATCGGGAACACCGCGTTCAGCACCTGACGTGACATGTAATCGGAAATCAACAGCCCGAACGTCAGTGCAAAGACGATCCAGGCGTACTTGCGCGCAACGCCGACGCCACTGCAGTCGTCATCGTCTGCAGCGATTGGGTGAAAGGCCATGCAGCCTCCTCAAAGCTTTGTTTTATTGTTGTTATCAAGCGTGTTGCAGTGCAGCGAGCGGGAGGCCATTGACCGCCCGCTTCGTCTGCCGATCAGCCGCGTTGCGGCACACCTTTCTGCCCGGCCTTGCGGTTGGGGGCCATGCCATTGGCCAACAGGGTTTCTTCGATGCTTTGGTACTGCACACCGATGCGGTAGATCTCACGGGCTTCTTTACCCGTGGCGATTTCGCGACCCAGCTCATGAGCGATGCGCACGGTTTGCTTGATTTGCGCAACCGAGCCGAAACGATCGCCCTTGTGATCAATGATAGTGTCTTCATTGCCCACACGCGGGTGCATACCCATGGCCATCGACATGGTGTTGAACGGCATGACGTTTTTCAGCAGCGACTCAGAGGTCAGGGTGCAACCGTCTGGCGCGCGGTGGATGAAGTTGAAGAAGTTAAACGGATTGGGGCCATCGAAACCGCCGCCGATACCGATCCAGGTCAGGTTCAACGGGCCCTTGTAGACGCCCCTGCGCACCAGACGCTCGAGGGTTTCCATGGCATGCATGCCCGTCAGCTGGAAGTGCGGCTGGATGCCGTTGTCCATCAGACGCTTGAGGTGCTCGGCGACCCAGGCCGGGCCTGCCGGAACGGTCATTTCGCTGTAGGCGGCCTGATACAGCGGATTGGCCAGGGACGTGCCTTCCAGGTATTCCGGATACAGCAGCTCCATGATGTTCATCTGGGTGGTGTTGATGGCCACCGTGACCTGATCCGGTTTTGGCGTCAGCTCGGCCAGCATGTGCCGGGTATCGTCAGACAGCCACTTGGCGGCTTCGCCATCGCTTTCCGGCGCAAAGGAAATCGAGCCACCGACCTGGATGATCATGTCCGGCACGGCTTCACGCACGCCGGCGATCAACTCGTTGAATTTGGACAGGCGCTTGGAACCCTTGCCGTCCAGCTCGCGAACGTGCAAGTGCAGGACGGTGGCACCGGCCTCGTAACATTCGACCGCTTTTTGCACCTGTTCGTCCATGGTCAGCGGGATGTCTTCGGGGAAGTCTTCAGGCATCCATTCCGGGCCGTACGGGGCCACGGTGATCACCACCTTTTCCATGTTTTCCGGGTGCAGGGAATCGTCGAAGAATTGCATGAGTTACTCCTGTTCTTATGATTGTCGCGCCCACCCGGGATCGTGCCGGGCAGGCGTGTTTACGAGTGCGAATGCAGTTGCGGTCGATCAGTAGGTCTTGTCGCCGATGATCCCGGCACGCTCCATCTTGCGATGGCACGGCGGGTAATCCATGACGGCGTAATGCTGGGTGCTGCGGTTGTCCCAGATGGCGATGCTGTTGGGTTTCCAGCGCCAGCGCACCTGATACTCGGGGATGTAGGCCTGGCTGATCAGGTAGCGCAGCAACTCGCTCGCGCCAGGGTTGGCATCCTGGCCGAAGCGCACCCGCTCGGGGGTGTGGTAGTTGCTCAAGTGCGTGGTGAAGGCGTTGACGAACAGCACCTTCTCCCCGGTTTCCGGGTGGGTACGCACCACCGGGTGCTCGGCATCCGGATACATCGCCTTGAGCGCCAGACGCTTTTCGATTGGCATGGCGGCACCGAAACTCGCTTCGATGCTGTGGCGGGCGCGCAGGTCGGCAATCTTCACCTTCACGTCCTCCGGCAAGCGCGCATAGGCCTCGACCATGTTGGCCCACATGGTGTCGCCGCCCACCGGTGGGCATTCCACGCAGCGCAGCACGCAGCCCATCGGCGGCGCCTCGCGCCAGGTCGCATCGGTGTGCCAGGCATTTTCGTAGCGGTCCATCGGCTGGTCCGGGTTCTTGTAGATGCGCACCAGCCCGGGATGATCCGGATCACTGCCAGCCACCGGATGGTCCTCCAACTCACCGAAGCGGCGGGCGAAAGCCACGTGCTCGGCACGAGTGATGTCCTGATCGCGCAGGAACACCACTCGATGCTTGAGCAACTGAGCACGAATCTCGGCAAAAAGACCGTCGTCATGCACCGCGTCGGCGAGGTTGACGCCGATCAGTTCGGCGCCAATGCTGCAGGTCAATTGTTCGACTTTCATGGCGGACAACTCCCTTAAATGACGAAAATCGAAGAGCCCGTGGTTTTGCGTGATTCCAGGTCGCGATGGGCCTGCACGGCATCCTGCAAAGCATAGTGCTGGTTGATCTCGATCTTGATCCGACCGCTACCAACGTGGTCGAACAATTCGCCAGCCAGGGCCGCTTTTTCCGCGGGGTCGGAAATGTAATCGGCCAGGGCCGGACGCGTCATGAACAGCGAGCCTTTCATCGCCAGCATTACCGGGTCGAAGGCCGGGATCGGACCGGATGCCGTGCCGACGCACACCATCAGGCCACGACGCTTGAGCGAATCCAGCGAACCCATGAAGGTGTTCTTGCCGACGCTGTCGAACACCACGTTGACCCCCACGCCATCAGTCAACTCGCGCACGCGCTGGGCGACATCTTCGTGGCTGTAATTGATGACATGGTCGCAGCCATGGGCCAGGGCAATTTCACCCTTGACCGCGGTGGACACGGTGCCGATGACGGTCAGGCCGAGCAGCTTGGCCCACTGCGAAACGATCAGGCCCACACCACCGGCAGCGGCGTGCAGCAGAATGCTGTCGCCAGCCTTGAAATCGTAAATGCGCCGCATCAGGTACGAAGAGGTCAGGCCGCGCATGGTCATGGCGGCGGCGGTCTCGAAACTGATGGTTTCCGGCAGCTTGATCAACGGCGCGGCCGGGATCAGGCGTTCGGTGCTGTAGGCCCCCAAGGTATTGAGAAACCCGGTGTAGGTGACGCGATCGCCTACACGGACATTGGTAACCCCCTCGCCGATGGCCTGGACCACACCGGACGCTTCAACCCCCATGCCGTTGGGCATCGGGATCGGGTAAGTGCCGTTGCGAAAGTAGGTGTCGGCATAGTTCAGGCCGACCGCCACATGACGAAGACGAACCTGGCCTGGACCGGGGTCGCCAACTTCGACCTCCTCATAGCGGAGGACTTCGGGACCACCGGTTTCGTAGAAGCGTACGGCTTTGGCCATTTTTCTTATTCTCCAATCTGCAAGATGGGCGTGCTGCGTCGAATTGCGCTGATTGGACTGTAGGACGACGTCTGCAGGGTCGCTTCTCATCAGACGACAATGGCTTTTCATTTCATGACAACCGGGTGGTTGTACAAGATCCCGGGAACCAGAAAGCCTTGGCCATTGGGAGAGTGAGTGAACAGCTTACGGACCACGAAGAGATCAAAAAGCGACTTCAACTGAAATGGCCAAAAACGCCACCCCCCTTGAGCAGTTTTGGCATAGGCCAAAATCATCACGGTGTCTAGACTCACTCCAAATAACAGTGCAAAAGCACACTTGAATCCAGGACTGTTCCAGGGGAACCCGCATGAACCCATCCGACATTTTTGTCATCAGCGCCGTCCGCTCCGCTATCGGCAGCTTTGGCGGTTCGCTCAAAGATGTGCCGCCCATTCAATTGGCGACTGATGTTTGCCGCGCCGCCATTGAACGTTCGGGGCTGGCGCCTGAACACATCGGTCACGTGGTGATGGGGCATGTGATCCCGACGGAAGCACGTGATGCCTACATCTCTCGTGCCGTGGCGATGAATGCCGGCCTGCCGAAAGAGACGCCCGCCTTCAACGTCAACCGCCTCTGCGGTTCTGGTTTGCAGGCCATTGTCAGTGCCGCTCAAAGTTTGATGCTCGGGGATGCCGGGGCTGCGCTGGCGGGTGGCGTCGAATCCATGAGCCGCGGGACTTATCTGTTGCCGCAGGCGCGCTGGGGCGCACGCATGGGCGATATGCAAGCCATCGACTACGTGCTCGGCGTTCTGCAAGACCCGTTTGGCGGTTTCCATATGGGCATTACTGCGGAAAACATCGCCGAGCGCTATGGCATCACTCGTCAGGCTCAGGATGAGTTGGCGCTGCTCAGCCAGCAACGAGCGGCCCGGGCGATTGCCGAAGGGCGATTTACCGACCAGATCGTGCCGATCGAAGTGGCATCGCGCAAAGGCACCGTGACGTTTGCGACGGACGAGCATGTGCGCGCCGAGGTCAATGCCGAGCAATTGGGCAAGATGAAGCCGGCCTTCAAAAAAGATGGCAGCGTCACCGCCGGCAACGCGTCCGGCCTCAACGATGGTGCCGGTGCATTGATCCTGGCCACGGGTCAGATGGTTCTCGACCAAGGCCTCAAGCCCATCGCCCGACTGGTCGGCTATGCCCATGCCGGCGTGGAACCCGAGCTGATGGGGTTGGGACCGATTCCCGCCACCCGTCTGGTCCTCAAACGCGCCGGCCTGTCCGTTGCCGACCTGGATGTCATCGAATCCAACGAAGCATTCGCGGCCCAGGCGTGTGCCGTGGCGCAGGAGCTGGGCTTCGACCCGGAGAAGGTCAACCCGAACGGTTCGGGGATTTCTCTGGGCCACCCGGTGGGCGCGACCGGTGCGATTATCGCCACCAAGGCGATTCATGAACTGCAGCGTGTTCAGGGTCGTTATGCCCTGGCAACCATGTGCATCGGCGGCGGCCAAGGCATCGCCGTGTTGTTCGAACGCGTCTGATCGACCCAAACGAAGGCGGCGCCGATTATGGCGCCGCCTCGTTTTAGTGCGATGGAATCAGTGCGCAATGCACGCAGATTCCAGCTCGGTGCAAGCCTCGAATACTGCACGACCCCACTCGAACTCCCTCCCCGATTGATTGCAAGGCGGACAACAGCACGCTGGCGAGTTATCAGCCTTGGCGCGCTGACGACATGGCGGTATTTGCGCAAAAAACATGTTCTACCTCCCCGGCACCCGCGCCGAACTGATCAAGCAAATGCGTGCGCAAGGTTCTACTAAACTACGCAGAACCAAGCAGTTCCAGTGAATGATTTCACAGCACTGCTAAAGTGATAGCACGCGCCCCCACATGCCCCCAACGCTTGTCATTTTCGAAGGTGGGTGGCTGATCACGGTGACGCCAATGCTCTCAAGCGAGGGCTGCATGAACTGAATCGCGTCATCGAGCGCGAGGGGCAGCAGACATGAGGTCTAAATATGATATTTGAGCCCAACAGTACCCGTTCCGTTCTCCAGCGAAGAAGCAGCACCAGTATCGTTGTCCAGGCGGGTCTCGATTGTGTTGCGGTGACCGGTGTTGCATGGTTTTTGATCAATTATCATATCGGCTTCATAACGCAGTCCTATGTCATCCTGCTCCTGTTGCTGCTGGGGGCTTTGGCCGTCGTGTACGACCACTACGCCATTTACCGCAGCAATGTCGGTTTTACCGTCAAAGCCTTCAAGCTTTTGAAAGCATGGACTGCCACGTTTGGCTTTCTCGTTGCCATGGCCTTTCTTACCAAGCAAAGCGAACAGTACTCGCGTTTATTGGTCGGGCAGTTATTCGTTGTTGGATATTTTGCTCAGTTGCTTTTGCACCTCGCGACCCGCGAGATGCAAAAAAAGTTTTTGGCCCATCCGACTCAATTGGAAAACTCGCTCATCATTGGCTCGGGCGAACTGGCCAGCTATCTTCACAAGAAAATCAGCAATAACCCCTGGCTCGGCGAGCGCATAGTTGGCTGTGTGTTGATTGGCGCGGACGATGACCGGGGAAAGGAAAGTCTGGAAGGCGCTCAGCGTCTGTCGATCCTGGGCGATATCGCCGACCTTGATGAGTTAGTTGTCAAACATGCCATTCGTACCGTCTATTTCGTGACCCCTCTGGGTGGCTCAGAGGTCATCCAGGATGTTTACTTAAGGCTGTTCGATAAACACATCTCTGTTAACTGGGTGCCTGACATTTTCTCGTTGCGCCTGATCAACCACAGCGTTCGCGAAATTGCCGGCATTCCCGTCCTGACCCTGTCTGAAACTCCGTTGATGGGGATGCGCCTGTTTCTGAAGAACCTTGAGGACAAAGTCCTGGCCTTTCTCATTTTGGTTCTTGCAGCACCCGTCCTGGTAGTCGTCGCCATTGCCATCAAGCTCGATAGCCCCGGCCCGATATTCTTTCGTCAGCAGCGGATGGGCTGGAGTGGAGAAGCTTTTCGGATCTGGAAGTTCAGAAGCATGGTCGTCCATCAGGATGAAGACGGCATCGTCAAACAGGCGCAAAAGAACGACCCGCGCATGACCAGGGTTGGGGCCTTTATTCGGCGAACCAGCCTGGATGAACTACCGCAGTTGTTTAACGTTTTGATGGGGGAAATGTCTTTGGTGGGGCCTCGCCCGCACGCTATCCAACACGATGTGCAGTACTCGCCCGATGTCTCGGGCTACTTTGCACGTCACAACATTAAGCCGGGCATCACAGGCCTGGCTCAGGTACGTGGCTATCGAGGTGAAACGAAGGATATCGATCAGATGATTCGGCGTGTTGACTCAGACATCGAGTACATCAACAACTGGTCGCTATGGCTCGATTTCGTCATCCTTTTACGAACGGTGTTTGCCTTCTCCGGCAAACATGCCTACTAGCCATTCTCGAGTGTCTGGGCGATCTCAAGGCCATTCAGGGTTCCCCCGGAACAATGGAGGTTATTTAAAAAGACCGCCAAACGGATATGAACTTACGCATTACCCCTGCCCTTGTCCCTGTAGATCAATGTACGCAACAAGAACATCGGATTACCCAGCACATAGCGTCTGAATAAGCGCTTTGGCTCACCTATCAGCCTGAACACCCACTCACAACCGAGACGCCGCACCCACTGCGGAGCACGAGTGACTTTGCCGCCGAGAAAATCCAGGATCGCCCCTCCGCACACGACCAGACAGGGCGTGCCATTGGCGGCTAACCTCGCAGCAACGGCTTCCTGCTTGGGCATGCCCATACCCAGCACAACCAGTTCCGGCTGAAACTGCCGGGCAAGGTTTACATAGGTATCCACCGACGCAAAACCATGGTGAGCAGAGACGACATTGACCGCAAATATCGCTTCGCTTCGCTGCACCGCGTTGGCCAGAAAGGGCTCTTCAGTACCCCAGAAAGCCACGCGACGGCCCTTGAACGCGGCCAATAACTTGGGAATGAAATCGGTGCCATTCATATTCAACCCCGGCTCCAGGCCGAGGCGACGAAACAGAATAGCCATGCCGGAGCCATCCCGTAGTAACACGTCCGTAGCCAACAGGGCGTTGAAGTAGTCGGGGTTGGCCGCCACCAGATTCATGGCATGGGCATTGGCGAACCCGAGCACTGTCGTTACGTCAGGTCTGGATAACGCATCAATCAATGCTTGCTCGTCATCAGCATCGCTGACCACCCTGAGTTTCCGGGTAATCGTTTGCCAGCTGTGCTGCCAGGATAAAGCGCGCATTAGCTGTCATCTCGCTTCGACCGCACCCATTCAACCTGGCGTTTGAGCAAAAACCCGAGATACAGCGGGATTTTCCTCATCGCGTAGAACGGCGCATACATCAAGGCTGAAAAAGAAATAATCCCGCGACCAAATTGGCTCCATGCCAGCAAGATAGCCACACCCAAAATTGCCACCCCGCAAGAAGCTATCAATGCGGGCGCCAACGCTCCGGACAGTAGAAAGACCAACCATGACAGAACAAATGCCGCCGCCAAGGCCAACGTCAATAAGGCCAACGGAGGGACCAGCAAATCCAGGGTCATCGCCAGCAGACGCCAGTTACGCTGGCCAAGCGACTCGACCAGCAACTTTGGCGTGTCCCCAAGAATTACGCCTAAATGACCATGTTCCCAGCGCGTACGCTGGGTCGTTAAGCCTTCATCGCTGCGCGGAAAGTAACTGGTCACCAGAGCATCGGGGCAGAACACCGGCGGCTTGCCGTTTCGGCATAAATCCAGGCCCATCTTCAAATCTTCAACGATGTGGCCACTGGCCAAATTGATCAACGTCAGATCCTGCCAGACGAAAGCCATTCCCGTGCCCATTAGCTGACAGGGCAAACCAAGTCGGGTCCAACCCTGCGGCCGTACCCGATTCTTCACACACCAGGCAAACTCGGCAAGCCGCACTTTTAGCCCGGAACCTGCCGGAGCAAGCATTAAATTAAGAGCTTGCGCTGGCCGCCCTGAGTCGATGCAACGGATGGCCAAACGCTCAATTGAGCCCTCGGCCACCTGGCAGTCCGCATCGACAACAATCATGACGTCCGGCGCATCGCTGGCCAAATGACGTACCCCACAGTCCACCGCATAACCCTTGCCACGCTGCTGAGCATTGCTGCGCTCCACCACCTCGGCGCCCGCCGTGCGGGCCAGCGCCGCCGTGTCGTCAGAACAGTTATCCGCTACCACCAGCAGGCGATCACCCGAAAGCAACTGCGGCCGAATGCTATTCAACGTCGCGACGATGACCGAGGATTCATCGTGTGCCGGTATCAACACCGCCACCCGCGGTCGCGAGCCTTGCGCCGACGCAGGCGAACGCGCAGGCAGGCAGGCCATCAACACCTGCACAAACAGCACCAACACCGGCAGGAGGATGAGCATCAGCAGTGAGCTGAACAGCCAACCAAGTAATGTAGTCATGCTTGCGCCCTGAACAAATTAGCCAACTTGGCCGCTTCGATGTCGATGTCGTGTCGCTCCAGCACTCTCTGGTAAGCCGCCTCGCCCATCCGCTGCAACACCTCGACAGGTTGCGCGAGGCAGTCCGCCAGCGCCGCCGCCAATTCATCCACGGCTCCCGCGGGAAACAACCAACCGTTCACACCCTGTTGTACCAACTCGGGAATCCCTGCCACATAGCTCGTCAATACTGGTCGGCGCAACGCCATGGCTTCCATGATGACCACTGGCAACCCCTCGGCGAAACTCGGCAACACCAAGGCCCGCGCCGCGAGAATTTCCGCCCGCACCTGATCGCTGCTGATCCAGCCGGTAATTCGCACCCGTGCTTGCAAGCCATGCCGTGCAATCAGGCTTTCGATTTCTGCGCGCATTTCCCCATCACCCGCCAGTACCAGTTCGAACTCCACGTCTTGTGCTGCCAGGCTGCGGACAGCCTCAAGCAACAACAGTTGTCCCTTTTGCTCACACAAACGACCGACGCAAACCAACCGCGGCGCAGATGGCACGGCAACGGCCGGCACATCGTGAAACGCCCGCTCCAGCCCGCAGTGCACCACCTTTACTCTTGGCCAATGCGCATGAGCCACCCAGCGAAACAGCTGGCTACGCCCATAAGAACTGATCGCCGCGACAAAAGCCGCGCGCCGGACTTTCTCGCCCAAATGAATAAACTGCGGTTTGTCGAACTCTTCCGGCCCGTGCACGGTAAAACTGTACGCTGGCCCACCGAGTACATTGGCCAGCATCACCACCTCGGTTGAGTTGGTGCCGAAATGCGCATGCACGTGCTCGGCTCCAAACGCCTGCAACCACATCAGCACACCACACGCCTCGGATAAATAAACCAAATGGTATGGCCAGGGACGATCAGCACGCTGGCCCATGCGCAGCGCCAGCCACAGCGCCGAAAAAAACCGTCGCGGTTGGGCGCGCAATACCTGCAGCACAGGCACTAACAGCGCTTTGACTCCGCCCTCCAGCACATACTGGGTTTTATCGCGTTCAGACACGTCCTCGGCATCCACCAGTTCGGCATCCCAGCCACGCAGAGCAATGCGCTGCACCACAAACCCCTGACGTTCCAACGCCAAAATCTCCCGGCGAATGAAACTATGGCTGACTTTGGGGTATTGATTGATGAAATAGGCGATGCGCATAGGAACCAGACTTAGTTGTCGTTGCGGTGGATTATTACTGCAAGCAATCCCACAGTAGTACAGGTAGCAGGAACCTCAACCAGCTTCACGGTTACTGCAATAACTACCTATCAACACGCTGTCTATCTTTTTAAAAGTGTCGTCCAGCAGCTCATAGCGCCGGCGATACATGGCGCGTTTTTTTGACGCAATACTGTCGAGCGGTTTCCTGGACAGAACCATTGGAATCTCAAAAAAATCTTCGCGCTCTGACGGCGTCGCGCCATGCTCTAACCAGATCACATCGTAATTTGCCGCCAGTTCCAGAGCTTTGTGAGCGCCAAAATACGGATGACGATGGTGGCGATACCCGTCCCCTACTGCGTAAATTTTCTCAACACCGATGTTAATGGCAATGTATTTAATGACTTCAATCAGAAAGCTTCTTGGTCGAAGACCTTCAAAGTCTTTTGTCAGGTCCCTGTAGATACTCAACGACAGTTCACTGTCGACGCCTTTATGTATCCCCTGAACGGCGCCAATAAAAATACATAGTTCAGTGTCTGTACGACACAAAGTAAATGCTATAGATGCAATGCGCAGATCCCCCTGAAACAAGTTCAGCACCAATTCCCCTTCACGCATAAACCAGAAGGGACGATCCAGCACCAGGGAGCAGCCAGCAGCAAACTCCGATAAATCACTCAGCAGCAAACTTTCATTTCGCCCCAACAGCAATAGTTGCGGACAGCGTTGGGTGACCACTTCGTAATGCGAGGCCAACACGCCAAGTTTATTCTTCGGGCCCCAGTTTCTGCTGATGTAGGGCCAATGAACAACGCCGACACAATCCCCGCCTAATTTCTCGACACCGGACTTACCCAAGGCGCTCGACATACGCCCGCAAAACAACTTAAGTTCGGACCAGTTTTTTACAACCAGCACCAGCATCTTAAACTTATTATTCAACGCCCTTAAAGAGTACCCGGCATGTAAAAAAAATACACTTTTTACTATCACCCAATTATTCATATAAGTCTCACTTGTATTCGATCAACGCCGTCTTGCTGGCGCCGAATCTGTTCAGTAGAAACTTGACTTGCCCGAGCATCTCGGGAAATTTCCCCAGCACCAGAAAAAAAGCCCGCAGCCAGTTCTCGCGTGTGGATCTGTCGCCCCTGCGGGCGAGGCGCACGACTTGCAGTGGATAGACCAGCAGCACAAGCAGTCCAAACCACCCCGCCACCAAACTCGCGATAACAGTTGCCAGCGGGACACCCAATCCCCAGAACCAGGCACGGCGTGACTCGCGCAACCAATGTTGCTCCGGTGCGGCCCCATGTAAAAATGCGCCCTCGGCAAAGGCATAACCACCGCGCAGGGTACGCTGCCACCATTGGCCGAACCGGGTCATGGTTGCATCATGCAAGGTCATTTCCTCGCCCAGACGCCAGACCTTCCAGCCATTCCCGCGCAGACGCACGCACAATTCAGGCTCTTCCCCGGCAATAAGTCCCGGTCGAAACCCGGATGCTTCGGCAAAGGCGTCGGCCCGCATCAGCGCATCGCCACCACATGCCTTGGCCTCGCCTACCGGCGTATCCCATTCGAAATCACACAGCAGGTTGTAAACCGAGTGCTGCGGAAAACGTTCACGGCGCCGTCCGCAGACCACCGCGACGTCAGGATGCTTATCAAGAAAGGCCTGCGCCCGGGGGAGCCAACCGCCGACAACCTCGCAATCACCGTCGACGAACTGCACATAACTCATCTGCGGCAATGAGCGTTTCAGGCAGGCAAATCCTTCATTGCGTGCACGCGCAGCCGTAAAGGGAATCGTCATATCCAACTCAACCACATCGACCCCAAGCCTGAGTGCCGTCTGCACTGAATCGTCCGTTGATCCAGAGTCGACATATACAACCTTCTGCGCCGAACCGACGAGGGAAGTCAGGCAACGCTCAAGTCGTAGGCCTTCGTTGCGACCGATAACAACGACACCCATCCCCATAACCATGGCGTTCACTCAGCGACGCAATTGAAGTAATCCATCGGGTGGTTCATGAGAACTCCCTCGATTCTGCGTATTTCCTTTTCTTGATAGTCGCCGGCACGCCCACTGCCACCGAGTCGTCCGGTACATCGGTCAGCACCACCGCATTGGCACCAATCACGACATTGTTACCGATGCGGATATTGCCCAGCACCTTGGCCCCTGCCCCGATATCAACATTGTTACCCATCACCGGAGCAATCGGCTCATTCACGTTCTTGAGGCCTACAACGACACCATTGCGGATACGGCAATCATCGCCGAATTGCGCATAGCCGCTGATGACGATTCCGCCGAAATGATCGATGACGAAGTTGCGCCCGACCACCACCTCACAGGGCAATTCGATCCCCGTGACGATCTGCATCAGCTTGAAGAGCACTTTGTAAATAAAGGAGAACAACTTGCGTAACAGTGCCGGTCGCACACCGTAACGCCAGCGTCCAAAGCGATAAACCACCATCACCCAAAACCCCTGAGCCCCCCAGTCTCCGGCGTATGCACGTAAATCCGCACGTATGTTTTCGAACATAACTGGCTCTACCGTGTTGGTTGGCTAGCGAATTTGGTGTCACGCAACAACGCCCAGGTCACACGAGTATGCTGCCAACACGCTGCTAAAGCGGCCCGACCGCGGCCTTTCAATAACGCCTTGAGCGCCACAATCAGATCCCCCAGACTCACCAGCAGCATATGTGAGGCCAAACCAGGCAGACCGTAGTGCTTGCGAAAGTACAACAGCTGACTTTCGATTTGTAACGTAGGTAACTGGCGATTATCCGCATTGAGCTTGTCAACAGACTTGGCACTTTCACCGCCGATATGCACCACCGTGGTATGCGGGTAGTAAACGACCTTCCAGCCTGCCTGTTTAACGCGTTTGCAGTGATCGATCTCTTCGAAATAAAGGAAGTAGCGCGGATCGAACAAGCCAACCTCGTCGATGACTTCACGGCGGATCAGGTAATAGCACCCGGGCACCCAGTCGCACTCACGCACCGAAGCATGGTCCCAGGCCATGTCGTCGATTCTTTTCACCACAGGGACAAAACGTTCAAGCCCTGTATGCGAAAGGAAGACATTTAACGGTGTTGGAAAATAGCGACAGGAGGGCTGCAAATCACCCTCTCGTCCAACCAATCGAACGCCGAGGACACCGCAATCAGGATGAGTCTCCATGTAGTCGAGCGTCTTGCTCAGCGTATCCGCGGCCACAAAGGCATCGGTATTGAGGAGCAACGCATACTTGCCCTCCAGGTGTTCAACCAATTGATTATTGGCACGACCAAAGCCAACATTATTTTCATTGGCGAGTTGCACTGCCTCTGGACAGATAGTTGCCAGACATTCCAGCGAATTATCGACAGAGGCATTATCCACCACCAAATAGCGCGTGCGATTCACGCTATTTGACTGGCGTAACGCATTAAACATCGGTTGCAACAACTCCGCTGTATTGTAATTGACTACCAATACGTCAAGAGGAGCACTAACCATTGGATCGCGCGCCAAAAAAGTATTCCGCTCTCATTTTAATGAGCGTCGGTTCAAGTTCCGAGTCGTATACACCACTGCGCTGCCTGATAAGGTCAATCCACGGATAAGTGGCACTACGCTCTTCGACTTTCGCCAACACCTCTTCCAGCGTACAAATAACCTTGGCTGGATTACCCGCAACCACCACCCCAGGCGGAACATCTTTTACGACTACAGCACCGGCTGCGACAATCGAATTAGGGCCAACAGTCACACGCGGCAAGATCATAGCGCCATAGCCGATAAAACAATTATCAAGAATGTCGACAGGACCGACAGAATCAAGTTTTCTATCAAAGACCACCTCGAGCATGCCGACTACTCCATCGTGGCCGAACAGCGTGCAACAAGATAAACCTACATTATTTCCGAGTCGTACTAGTGAAGGGTCAGGTATGTTGGCAGCAGGATTGATCCATACGCCTTGACCGATGGAGTGCAGCCCCCCCCACCGAACCATATGTTTAGCCCATTCATACCCGTCCGGTTTACAGAATTTTTTATAGAGCGGAGTCCCATACCCCGTTGTTTTTGCAATATAAGCAATAGTGCGTTTTAGTAGACCAATCATCCTGTCAGCCTCATTAATTCAGCGATAGACACCTGTGCCAAGGTTAGATACACCCTGATTCTTCATTACCACTACCCTAAGCGTAGACGCTTCCCTAAAATCCAACACTCCAATAATCCACCTGCGCCGCGCTCAGGAATACCTGCCCACCCCGGGCCCCATCTGATGGTTGAGATGTTCTGCCAGCCTTAAAGCAAGTTGCAAAAGAGGCATCGTGGGGTTACAGGCACCACCTGTAGAGAACACACTGCTGCCCGCAACGTAAAGATTCTCAACACCAAACACTTTGCAGTTCTCATCGACCACACCAAACTCTGGCGAACTCGCCATCCGCGTTGTCCCCATATGATGAGCATGTGGATTGAGCCTCAGTGGCACATCGACGTCATACACATATTCTTCCAGCTTGACGAAGCCCAGCCCTGTGTCGGCAAAACACTTCGCCACTTCCAGCCCTATGGACTTGACGGTTTCCCTGTCTGCTGGCGTTAGCTCCCAATGAATCTCGACCTTTCTCATCCCCAATGCATCTCGCTCGTCGAGCAATGAAATTCTGCTATCGGGGTTGGGAAACTGCTCAATCAACGTGCCGATCACCCCATCTCCAGGGCAATCGAACTTGGCAATGAACTCAACCTTGCGCTCCGCGCCTACTTCGCAAATGAGGTTCTCGAAAAAGCTTTTGATGGCAGCCATTCGTCCATAGGATTTCACTTCCGAGACAAGCGTGGCCGTCACATTCCCTTTACCTGAGTTGTGCGCCATCACGAATGCATCGGTCGTGAAGTATTCCTGCCGAGCATCTGTGTCCTGCCCGTCTTTCAGGATGAAGTTTCCCATCTCGACGTTCAGGTGCTCCATGAAGCATCTGCCGACGAAACCGTCCTTTTTTACGATACCGCCAGCCGCCAGGGACTCGCTGTTGAGCAGGTGCCTGGCATTCTCGATTCCGCCTGTCGCCAGAATGAATCGTTTTGCCGTAACTCGCTCTCGATGTAACTGGTAGTCCGAGACGACTATCGTTGCGATGCGGCCGGTCTTGCTGTCGAACTCAAGATCGACGCAATTGCAATGGATGAAAACATCCAGCCCCTCGGTCTCATTAAGTTCCTTGGCATATTTTTGTGCAAATCGCGTCGGCGGGCTAAGCAGGAAACGATCCGCTTCAAAGTCGGTACCGTCCAGACTTGCATTGATCGCCTTGAATCCGGAGTGCGGCGCAAGATCAACAATATCCATGGCCGCCGACAAATTGCGCTCGATCTCGGAAAAGGCGATGGGCCAACCCGGCACGGGACCCGGAGGTCCTACGGTAAAGTCCGACTTTTCGAATGGGCGGCATCGCCCGGCCCAGTGATTGGAGGTCCCACCGAGGTAACGCAGGCGGGTTTCATGGGCGTACATCTCGAGGCCTGAAGATGAAATCTTATAAAGGTCCTGCGAAGTCGACGAATACTCGTGCCCTCCACCCTCGACAAGCAACACACGTCGACCATTACCAGCTAAACGCAAGGCCAGCGTAATGCCGGCGGGGCCCCCACCGATGATGCAGAGGTCATAGTGATCGCGGAGTTCTTTCTGCGATTGGTAGTCTTTGATCATGCTGGCGTTTGCCGAAAATGCTGGGCAGGCAGCACCCATCCGTTGATTACAACAAACTCGGATTTAACAGCAGACGGCCGGGCAACGGCTTTGGAAAATCCGAACATGAGTCCTCCGATACTCAATAGAACAGAAGCCTGGAGAAAGCTTCTGCGTCCCATCACAGAGGTATTCAAATCAGCTTCTCTCATGATTCAAAGCTCCACGACATCGAGATTGCGTTGAAAATTCCAACTACACATCAAGGCCACATACTTTGGCGACGGCCATCAATACCTCAATGGCGACGCTGTGCCACAGCTTTGAAAACTTGAGAGAAACAGATCAGATCAAAGCCATTTAAAAAGATCCGTCAATAACTCCCCACACAAAGCCCCCACCGCGAGCATGGGCAGCACTATCAATTCACGCTTGAGGCTGAATAGCCCCAGACGATAATTGACGTAAAAAACCAGGATAAGCGTAGGAAACGTGTACAGGGCTGCACCCCAAATCGCATAGTCGACCCCGCCAATCGCCAACAGCAGAGGCAGCAGCACCCACAACGAGACGGCGCGAATAATGTTATCCATGGCCTGGTACTTGGTCAGTCCCAAGGCAATCCAGACCTGATTCGCCAACAGGTAGCGCATTGTGAAAAAAGAGAGTGAAAGAATGGCCATCATGTTGCCGGCCTGAGCGTAACGCTCATCGTACAAGATGCCGATGAGCAGTGGACTGCCGGTCAGGAACAGTCCACAGAGAAACAGGCAGGCAAGATCGAGCATCAATTTCAAGCGGTAATACAAAGCGTGGAGCCGTACGGTGTCATTAGTTCTTGAGGCCTCACTGAAGGCCGGCAAGGCCACGGCCCCGACGATCTTTTGCAACGCAAGCTGAACAGCGCCCAGAATCAGCACGGCAATGGAGTAAACGCCCAGTTCGCTGGCCGTCATGCTGCCGCCGAACCAGACGCGATCACCGTACATGGCCAATACGCCCACCGCTGACGACAACAGAATCCAACGGCCGAAACCGACTAATTCATTGAGCGCAGCACGCTCCCACCGTAGACGGTTGGAAGGGCCTTCAAACCAGAAATGCCCCAGCAGCGTGCTGACCATCGACTGGACCAGACCTGCAATCACCAGCGACCAGATGGACCTGGTGAAGTAACCGATACCCAGCATGACCAACAGCCCGACGACCTGAGAACCAAACTCGGTGAGTACCACTTTCTTTTGCTGGAAAGTGCGCACTGCCAGGTCCATTTTGGTCGACTGAAAACCAACAATGATTGCCGAGAAACTGGTCACGGCCAACACCAACGGCAACTCGGGGGCGGCGTAGGTGGAATTGGGCGCCCACAAATTAATGGTCTGTGCATACCAGGCGAGGGCCGCAAGAAGAAGTGTTGAAGCAAAAAGGATAAAGCCGCGCACGATCTGCACGGTCCAGATGGTATTGAGAAACACCGGATCGTCGCCACGTGGGCTCTGGATGATGTTCTGGCGCAAGCCGGCATCGGAAAGCATGTGCAGAACCAGAGAAACGGTTATGGCGATCATCATGATGCCGAACATCTCCGGCATCAGCAGACGGGCCATTATCAGGTTGCCGCCCAAGCGAAAGGCTTGAGAGGTAACCAGCGCCCCGAAATTCCATGCGCCGGCAGAGATCGCTCGCTTACGAAGGCCCAACACTGGCGAATCGACTAACGACATAACATCATCCCCGGACTCAATGGCTCAAAACGAACTATAGTCGCGTTTAGCCATTCCACTAGCCGTCGATCAACAATCAATAAGTGCAATCATCCATGCCTGAGCACTTCCGAGCGTTAGTAGTCATTCTGGTCCTCACCGGCATCGTTTTTGCCATGGCACGTCGACCAGCAGCAGACCTGATTTCCGACCGTAATTTCACTCGTCGGCGCAACTTGTGGTTCGTATTGACGCTATTGGCATTTGTTTCGCACAGTTTCTGGGTGTACGCAGGCATTGCCACGATCGTTTTGACCTTCGCACGAAGTCGCGAACGCAATCCGATGGCGCTATTTTTTCTTCTGCTGTTTCTCATCCCGCCGGCCACGGCGGAGATTCCGGGCTTCGGCCTGGTCAACTATTTTTTTTCCCTCAACCATATTCGTGTGCTGGCACTGTGCGTGTTGCTTCCGGCTTTTTTCACTTTGCGCAGGCGCGCCGACACGGTCTCTTTCGGGCGCACCTGGCCTGACAGACTGTTAGCCGCCTACCTCCTGCTGACGAGTCTGCTTTTCCTGCGCGAAACCACCGTCACCGACACCTTGCGCCAAATGCTTTACCTGTTCATCGAAGTTTTTTTGCCTTACTACGTTGCCAGCCGGGCGCTGAAAAACCTCAGCGACTTCAAGGACGCTTTGCTCGGTTTTGTACTCGCCGCCATGGTGCTGTCGCTTATAGGTCTCTTCGAATATGCCAAGCACTGGCAGCTGTATAGCGCGGTTGTTACCGCCATGGGCATGCAATGGGATCCTGGCTACTTGAGTCGCGGTGGCTCACTACGTGCCAGCGCCACTACCGGCCAGGCCATTGCCCTGGGCTTCGTCATCAGTGTGTCCATCGGCTTTTACCTGTACTTGCAGGAGGAAGTACGTAGCAAATTACAGCGCACCCTCGGCGCACTGTTGCTAGCCGGTGGTCTGTTCGCACCGCTGTCGCGTGGCCCCTGGATTGGTGCAGCCGTCATTATCGTCGTGTTCATCGGCACTGGCCGCAAAGCGATCAAACGCCTGACGCTGCTGGCGGTCGCCGGGATCCTCGCACTTCCCTTGCTGGCCATCGTGCCGGGCGGGCAAAAAGTGCTTGATCTGCTACCGTTTATCGGCACGGTGGAAGTCGAAAACATCACCTATCGGCAGCGCTTGATTGATAACGCCGTGATCGTTATCCAGCGCAACCCTTGGCTGGGCTCTTTCAATTTCCGCAGCACACCGGAAATGCAGTCCATGATTCAAGGCCAGGGAATCATCGATATCGTGAATACCTATATCGGCATAGCGCTGTCGTTCGGCTTGATTGGCTTGACACTTTTCGTGGTTTTTTTCGTCAGTGTCCTGCAGGGCCTGCGCAAGGGGATTCGTTCTTTCCCCAAAGAAGACGATGAGGCACGCCGACTCGGACGTGCACTGCTGGCGACACTGGCCGGGATCCTGATCACCATCGTCACCGTTAGCAGTATTACGGTAATCCCCGTGGTGTATTGGTCGGTGGCTGGACTGTGCGTGGCCTACGCTCAGATGGCACGCAGGCTCAAGAACACCTCGACGGCCGTTGCGGCGAGTGCCCACCTCCAACTCAGGTAGCCCCCATGATCCAGTTGTCTCGCCGCCCTCAAATACTGCTCCTGCTGCTTTTTGCCATTTGGCCGCTTGGCACCTGGGCATCGGACTGGGTCGTCAGTGTGGATGAGCGCAACGGCCTGCCAATGCTGGAGCGTGGTGGCAGTCCGGTGTTCGTTACGACATTCTCGTTTTTTGGACCCAGCTGGGGCTGGACGTATTTGCACCCTGAATTCAAGGTAAACACCCCTTATCGATACTCCTTCGCGGGTAAAAACAAAGCGCTGGATTTCGACTTGACTGCTCAGATTCAGAAGCAAGGCGAGCAAAAGCTGACCTGGAACTTTGTACTGGATGCACGCAGTGGGAAGTCGGGCCTTTCAGGTGGTGGCATCGTCTTCACATTCGACCCCGCTCTGTTCGCTGGAGAAATGGGCGAGCCCACTTTGCTACCCGACAACCGCGGCTGGACCTGGGGCAATGCACAAGGGCGGCGCATCGAAATGCGCTTCGAGCCCGCACTGGAGAGCGTGTACTTTGAACCGGGCAGCAAATCCGAGGTACGTGCTTTTCTCTACAAGAACACGCTCAAACGTGGCCGCCAGGATTTCACGGCTACCTTGAGCGTTTCTGGTGATGTGACGGTCGGCCCAACCACAACCGAGCGCTTCGGGCTGTCGGACCCCAAGAGCTGGCCGACCGACAAGCTCGACTGGAAAACCTCGCCAGTCGACCTGTCCTTTCTCAACGCTCAGGAAAAACCAGCCGGCAAGCGCGGCTTCATCAAAGCCTCCGGTGAGCAACTGCAATTTGCCGACAACACTGTGGCGCGTTTCTGGGGCACCAACCTTTCGGCCTACTCGCTGTTCCTCACGTCAGACGATGCCATCAAGCTACAGGCCAAACGCCTGTCAGCACTGGGCTTCAATCTTGTACGACTGCACCACCATGACTCGCCATGGGTCTTCCCGAACATCTTTGGCGACGGCAGGATCACGCGCAGCACCCAGCAACTAAGCCCGGAATCGCTGAAAAAGATCGACTGGTGGATCAAGTGCCTGAAAGACGAAGGCATTTATGTCTGGCTCGATCTGCACGTCCAGCGCGTCTTTACTGAAAAAGACAACATTTATGGCTTCGATGAATTGCCAAAAGAAGAACAGAACTACACCTATCTCAAGGGCTATTCCTATGTGAATCTCACCATTCAGAAAGCCATGAAGCGCTTTACCGAAGACTACCTGACCCATGTAAACAGCTATACCGGTCTCGCCTACAAAGATGACCCGGCGATTGCCGCCGTACTGATTACCAACGAAAACGACGTCACCAACCACTTTGGCAATGCCCTGCTGCCAGACAAGAATTTACCGAAACACAACCGCATCTATATGGCCGAGGCCGAGGCTTTTGCCAAACAGCACAACCTGTCCGCAAACCAGACCTGGCGCTCCTGGGAGCCAGGCCCCTCCAAGATGTTCCTTAACGATCTGGAACGACGTTTCAACGTCGACATGATTCAACACTTGCGTGGTATAGGCGTGAAGGTCCCCATCGCCACGACCAGTAGCTGGGGTCGCAATGGCCTGAACTCCCTGCCGGCCCTTACCGCCGGGGACGTCATCGATGTCCATAGCTACGGGGGTTCGGGACAGATAGAGAAAAATCCGCACTACAGCGAAAGCATAGTGAACTGGATTGCCGCCGGCCAGGTCGTCGGCAAACCCTTGACCGTTACCGAGTGGAACAATGAGCCCTTCCCGACAGCAGACCGTCACTCGCTGCCACTCTATATCGCCGGCACCGCCAGCCACCAAGGCTGGGATGCACTGATGCAATATGCCTATAGCCAGGAGCCAATGGGCGGCAACGGGATGAGTGCCAATAACTGGCATGCCTATAACGACCCTGCAATGCTGGCCACCCTGCCCGCCGCCGCTTTGCTTTATCGCCGTGCAGACGTTCGCGGAGCAACGACGACCTACGTCTTCGCTCCGACGCCAGGCACTCTTTTCAATCAAATGATCACACCGGCCAGCTCTGCTTTCCTGCGTACAGCCATGGAGAAAGGCAAGCTGGAAATCGCGATGCCACAGACACCGGAATTGCCATGGTTGCAACCGAGCGTTATCCCAAGCAATGCACAGGAATTTCATGATCCTGACCAGTCGCTGCTGGACGCCAACACCAGCGAGTCCACGACCGACACCGGTGAGCTAAAGCGCAACTGGAAACAAGGCGTCTACACCATCAATACGCCGCGCACCCAGGCTGCGACCGGCTGGATCGGCGGCGAGTCGATCAGCCTTGGCAACATCAAGATTCAAGTGAAGACTGCCAACGCCAGTGTGGCGGTGCAAAGCCTGGACGACTCACCTTTGGGTCAATCGCAGGATTTAATGATTTCGTTGGGCTCCCGTGCCATCCCCCAAGACGGCGACAAAATACCTTTTTACGTGGAGCCCCTCGAGGGCACGTTAACCATTCAGGCGCCGCAAGGTTTGACACTGTTTACCCACGGTATTCTGCGGCAAATGAAGAAACTGCCTGCGACCTACCTCGATGGCCGCTACACAATCAAGCTCGACGGCTTACAGGCCTCAAACTGGTTGTTCTTGAAAAAGGACGTCACGCCAGCACAACCTTAGGCGCCGTAACCGGCCTCAACCTGAGAACAACGCCTTGCGGCGTTGTTCAACGAGGGGTATTTAAAGAGCGTCAAAATCAAACGATGGAACATAGCCTGCGCCGAGTAAATGCGGACATTTCGACGAAACGAAATCATCACTTGATAAATCATCCGAACTTTTATACCTGTTCGTAAAAACCCCGGTGATATTTAAAAGCGTATGGGGCAAGGACGATATGCTTATTTTCTGACTTTCTCTTTCCTTCAGCTTTAAAAATTTGAGCGATTGCTGGTTTGAAACATTCTCGGACGCCCAGATAAACGCCGAAACCGGAAGATCATATTTATTGCCAATCCCGTGACCCAACAACCCTCGACTGTCATCCATCATGTTTTCGCCATGATCTGATGAGTAAAACAAGACGGATGGTTTTTTGCTCGACTTCAACTGATCAATAATCGTACTCAACAACCAGTCTGTATACAAAATACTATTATCATATTCTGCAGTGATCTTGTCTTTGAAGCTGCTTGTTGCCGGCTTGAATTGATCGAAGCTTTCCGGGTATCGGCGTGAATACTCGAAATGGCTTCCCTTGACATGAATGAATATGGCTTTCTTTTCCGTTTCGTTTTTATTGAGTATTTTTTCATATTCCGACATCAACGCCCCATCATAACTTCTCTCAAAGTATTGACGGTATTGTGCCTCGGCGGCTATTTGTGGAATTATTCCGCCAAAACTATCAACCTCCTGCACTGACAACCAATAGGTCATGTACCCGGCCGCCCGATATATACTCACCAACGATTTCGTTGACGCAATGGAGTCCCAATCCGATATAGGCTCAAGGCTCAGCATTGAAGGCACGGCGAACGAGGTGTATGGGGCTGTCGTACAGATCTGATTAAACTTGAAAATGCCCGCCTGCTTACCAAGATTCGGAGTTGTGTCCTTGTCATAACCGTAGAGGGACCAGTTGTGCGGCCGCGATGACTCACCGATTACAAAAACAATGGTTTCTATAGTTGACTGATCCGATAGGCTGGTTATTTTTACGTCAGATTCCCGACGACGTTTGATGAGCTTCTCCGTCCCAAAATACAAGTTTGCAGTAAGGGTAATTTGCGACAAATAACCTACTGGCGTGCTTTGATCTTTTGCAAGGAGATCCATGACTGCAGACTTCCCGAAAGAGTTAAGCTGAACGGTTTTATAAAAATACGCCCCATACCCTGCGATCAAGGCGCTAATAGCCAAAACAAAAACACCTTTGCTCTTATATAATTTGCGTTTATGCAGGCCTATTAATCCAGCCCCATAGCACAGTATGAAAATCATCAAAACGATACTGATGGGTCGCCAATAGGTCGGCAGGAATTCGCTTGCTTCCTGGAAGTTCGTCAAGCCAATAAACAGATAGGCAGCCGTTAATCTTGAGTTGAAGTTCAAAACCAAAAATAGATCAATAGCTGCTACCAAATAGAATGGCAGTAGAATGAGGTGAACCTTGAATTGATTGGAGGAAATAAATCTGATTGCCAAAAGCCACAACACCGACATGCCAAGGGTGTAAAAGACTAACAAATCAATTTTAGAGTACTGATAGCTTGTCAGCATTCTAACCACCAAGGGTGAAAGCAAATATGACCACAACACTAAATTTGGCCATTCTGCTTTTAATATTTTTAATAAACCATCGATAATTTTGGCAGAATTTTTCATTGGTAATTATTCCCGCAGGATGCCCATATGCCTCCTCAGAGGGTAGCTCCAATTGGCGTACTCGCTGCATCACGTTCAAAAATACTCCCTCGTTTGGTGCTCCAGACGTAGCGAGCTGCAAGGTTTGGCGCTGTGCATCCTTGGCATGCAGGAGCAAATGAAGAAGCTGTTTGCGACCTGCCTTGATTGCCGCTATACAATCATTTGAGCTCACAGCAAAGCGCCCAGGAAATCGGAGATCAGGATGAAATTTTTGGTGGTGGGTGGCGCGGGTTATATTGGCTCGCACATGGTGAAGCAGCTACTGAGCGCAGGTCACGATCTTGTGGTGGCAGACAATTTCTCAACGGGTTATCGCAGCGCGTTGAGAGGCGGGACATTGGTCGAACTGGACATAGCCGACGAACAGGCACTGGACACCCTGTTTGCGGGACACCACTTTGATGCCGTGTTCCACTTCGCCTCCTTTATACAGGTGGGCGAATCTGTCGCTGAACCTGCCAAGTATTATAAAAACAACTTCACCGCCACCCTGACGCTGCTCCAGGCGATGGTTCGCGCCGGGGTTAAAAACTTCATTTTTTCCTCTACCGCCGCAGTCTACGGTGACCCGGTGTATGTACCGATAGACGAAGAGCATCCCAAGGCAGCGATCAACCCTTATGGGCGCAGCAAGTGGATGGTGGAGCAGATGCTAGAAGATTTCGATCGTGCATACGGGCTGAAATCTGTCTGCCTGCGCTACTTCAACGCCGCCGGAGCAGACCCTGAAGGACAGTTAGGTGAACGCCATGAACCGGAAACCCACCTGCTGCCCCTGATCCTGCAAGCAGCCTCGGGACGGCGCGCAACCATCACCGTCTACGGCTGTGATTACGACACACCTGACGGTACTTGCATCCGCGACTACGTCCACGTTGTCGACCTCGTTGCCGCTCACGCGCTTGCCTTGGATTATCTGCTGGCAGGCGGTGCAAGCACGGCGTTCAACCTCGGTAACGGTCAAGGTTTCTCAGTACAGCAAGTGATCGATACCGCGCGCTACGTGACCGGCCAGGCTATATCTGTCAGCGCAGCGCCACGTCGCGCGGGCGATCCACCCCGCCTGGTGGCCGATCCCCGCAGGGCCAACACATTACTTGGCTGGCACCCGCAATTTGGCTCACTTGAACAGATAGTGGCGCATGCCTGGAGCTGGGAGCAGAAGTACCCTTGGCACTGAGCGTCGGCGCCAGCCGATAGCGCCGACCTCGTGCGGATGATGCTCTAGTAGTAAGAGCGGTTTTCAGGCTCGGCTTTGTTCAACACCGTGCCAATCAGGTTGGCGGTGCCAAGATGATGCAGACTTTCCTCGATCTCTTTCTTGCTGTTCAATCCATTAGCGACAACGAGCAGGACGCAGTCGAACCTGGGCAGGACGTTAATCACATCATCCGAACTCAACAACGGCGGCAAGTCGAAAATCACGATGCGTGAGTTGTAGCGCTCGCGCAGATCAGCAATCAAATGGCTCACTGCAGGCGATGACAACACTTCGGTGGAAAGAGGAATCGGCTCGCGCGTCGGCAGGACTACAAAGCGCGGCAAAGTCGGGTTGACCAGTACCTCTTGCAGTTCAGCTTCATCTGCCAACAATTCATTAAGCGATTTATCCATCGGCAGTCCCAGATATTCACCCACCTTCGGACGACGCAAGTCGAAGTCCACCAGCAACGCCGTCTTGGTGGTGTGATGCGCAATACTCATCGCCAGGTTTATAGCCAACACCGTCTTGCCTGCCTCCGGGGTCGGCGAGGTGATGGCGAGCGTGCGCCAACCATTTTCCTCCATGATTTTCAGCACTTGTGTACGCAGTAGATCGAATGCTCCGCCCACATTCGAATTTTTGTTGTAAGCCACAATTCGGTTGCGCTCAAGGTGACCCGGTCGCAAAGGTACAACCTTGGTTTGCACATAACTGAGCGCATTCAGACTTGTTGATTGCGCGGTCGGTGTCATGGCTTTTGACGAGGTCTGTTGCTCGGCTTTTTCGGTATCGGAATTGATTATTTCCATGGCTATATTCCTTATGCAAACCGGCCCAAAGCTTTAAATATCAGAAGATCCAGAGGCATATAGAGGAAGTGCAAGAGCACCAGAAAGATCGCGATTAATGCGACTCCACAGACGATCGATAGCATTCGCCACTTCCTGCGGCGTGCCAGTTCAGCCTTGGTGTGAATGTAAGGAATGGAGACCAGTACGCGTCTACCCAGCACGCTGGCCAAGGCCTGGGCACCGCGCACACGCTGACTCATCATCTCGAGGAGCATCACCAGCGCGCCAGCACCCACCGGGGCAAGCAAGAAACCCATGGCGACCACTTTTTTACGGTTTGGCCGTACCGGTTTTTCGGGCATCAGCGGCGATTCCAGAAGAACGAAACGCTCGGCTTTGTTCTCCTGCTCCAGGCTTTCTGAAATTTTCGCACTCATTTCCTTGGTGCGGATTTCTTCATATTTTTTACGAGCATTATCATGGTCACGCATCACCGTGACCAAGCCGCGCTCGATTTGCGGCGTCTCAATAATTTGTGCCTCGTATTCGGCTATTTTTCCGAGTATTTGCTGCTTTTGATCGGCCAGCGACTTGATCCGTGCTTCGGCTGCGGAGATCCGCGCCTGAGCCCTGGCAACGTCCAGATTGACCGAAGCTGATGCGCCAGCGCCTTTGCCGGCCTGAAGTGCAGCAATTTTGCGCTTGACGGCACGCACGTCGGGGTGGGCTTGCGTATACAGCGACTGCAAGCGGATGTACTCCGCTTTGAGGCTAGCCAGATCCTGTGGTTTATCAGCAGCCGTACCGAGTGCTCCAGGTCTTGTCGCTAGCCCGGCATTTGCGGCGGAAAGCTCCAACTCATTGAAGCGCAACTCCTCACGGGCAGTCTTGTAGTCACGGTCGATCTCCTTCAGCTCGGTTTCGGCGCGCGTCAACATGTTCATGCGCAGCTCTTGATGCTCGGGCAGCGCGTTGCTGTGTGCCTGCTTGAAGTCCGCCAGCCGATTCTCAAGGGTTTCCAGTTCCACCCTCAGTTTGTCCGCTTCCTGCGTCAGGAACTCTGTGGTTTCACTGGCGCGTTCGGTGCGCTGCTTGATGTTTTCATCCAGAAACAGCGTCACCAGCTCCTTGGCAACTTTGTTCGCAATCTCTGGCTGGCGGTGCTCAAAGGAAAGACGGAAAGCAATCGTCACCTCTCCGCGCCCCTTGACGGCAGCACTGACGAGGGAGACCACAATCGCATTGCGCATTTCTTCGATCTTCTCGGTAACGGTCAGTTGCCGACTTTGCGAAGCAAAAAGATTGTATTTGTTGATGATCCCTTCCAGATGCTCACGGGTCATCACGCGCTGGCGAATGACTTCGATACGCTCATCGGCAAAGGTATTGTTGTTGGCCGCCACCAGGTCTGGCGAAATCTGCTGAGACTCCACCAGTATCGTGCCGGATGACTCATAGGTAGGCGGGAGAGAGATTGCTACCGCTACGCAAACGCCGAGTATGACCACGAAACTCACGATCAACAGCAGGGCGTGGTGCTTGATGATAGCTAGGTAGTCGTTGAACGACATTTCGTATTCAGTGGCCATATTTCTCACACAGCTGAATGTCAGAGACCGGGATAACTATAAGTCAGCGTCAGCCCGACTACGTTTGCAGTGGCATCCGGCAAGCCATCTTGCTGGCGTTGTTTGTATGTGTAGGATAGGCGGGCAATCCAAAAAGGCGAGAGTTCTTGGCTAAACCAGGCACCGTAATTTTGCAGGGTATTAGGCGTCCGGCCTTTGGCGTCTTGCCAGGAAGCATCGAAACCGGTGCGTCGGGTCTCGTCGATGGCATAGCTCCATGAACCTCTCAGGGCATCAACCTCGACGAAACCACCGTCGCCACTGGCGAGCGTGCTGCGACTGGCATCGATGCTGGTATCAATACGCTCACCGGCATATTGCAGCAACAAACCGCCCTGGCCTTTTGGGCCGCTACCTGTGCCGGAGACTTGGTTGAGACCCACGTAAGCCGTCCCCCTTAGCCGCTCGGAGAATTGGACATTCAAGCCGGCCGTTGGGGTGTAGCTGTTTGAGGAAGCCACCGCAGAACCCTCCTCCGGCTCATAGCGCCTCACGCCAAGTCGGGTGAACAGCTCGACCTGCTCACTCCACGCATAGTTCCAGCTGAAGCGGGTTGCCAGCTCGTCATAGTCGGTCAGTGAATCAATATCGTAAGTGACATGAGTGTAGTCAGTTTCGTTAACCAGGGTACTTCGCTCGCTGAGAGCAGTGCTCCAGTTGCCGCCCACCAAATACATCTTTTGCGTGCCATCAGAGGCAACTACGCCGGTTTCCTGGACCACCGTGGAAAGCGTAGAGTTTTCTTCATACCTCGCCACAAGCCCAAAAGCCCCCGTTTCGGTCTCGCGCTGCCACCCCAACCTTAATCTGGGATCTTCACGGTCCGAAACGATCGACGTATCCGACGAACGCACGATATTCACCCCCAGACCGAACCGGTACTCATCCGGCCCGGAAGTACCCACAAGGCTGTAATCGGGGGCGATGATGGTACGAGTCACCCCTTCCTCATCACTCGTGAGCAGCAGTGGGTTGCTGTCGTACTCGACCGTCGAAGGCACGGCTATAGCTGATTGCCAAGTAGCAGCAGAGGCCATGTCCGAACACGACAAAGCCAGGATTGCCGTCGCAACCCCGGTAGTTCGAAATCCAAGCAAGATAATCCTTAGTGCCAAGGCTAAGGCACGACCAGCGTATCGCCGGCTTTAAGTAGAAAATTGGTGGACATGTCATCCCCCGACATCAACTTGCTGTAGTTGACGCGCAGGATCTCTTGTTTAGTCCCGTTGAGTCGCACGACCTTAATGTCGTCTTTATCGGCGAATTTGTCGAGCCCACCCGCCATGCTTATTACCTGCAGCACTGACGTTTGACCTGACATATGCACGGTGCCGGGTTTCAGCACTTTGCCCTGAACGTAGACGAGATTACCTTCGGTGCCGGTGACGACCACGCTCACCTGCGGATCAGGTATGAATTTCTCAAGCCTGGCAGCGATTTGCTGCTCGACAGCGGTGGTATCAAGCCCCTCAACATCGACTCGCCCTACCAGCGGAAAGGTAATGCTGCCGTTGGGGAGTACGCGTACATCCTGCTTGAGCTTGTCTTCCCCCCAAACGGAAATAGAAAGGTTGTCTCCCTGATTCAGCTTGTAAGCCCCATCATTTTCGACGGCATTGGAAATGCTGGGCCAAACGGCCAGCGCGCACAGCACAGGTATCAATGAACGGAACATCGGGATCCCTCCGTCTAAGTAGCCATGCAAAGAGCTTAGAACAAAAAAACCTAGTCAAATGACTCTAGCCCATTTCACGCAAAAGAAATTACCAAACAGGATCGCTTTGAGCTTCCGGGTGGTCAATTCCGACAATGCAACACACCCGAAACCGGAACGTTAGTGCAAGACAACAAAATAGCGTTATTTAACAACAGGTTGGAACAAGCAAGCTGCCTTCGACGTATTTGCGTCAATATTAGCCACACCCTACCCGCTTGAGCCGGTTTAACTGCAACACCGTCAATCTGTTAATAGCAACCTTTGCCGATGCAACTAACTTTATATCCATACTTACAACCAACGCTTAGTGTCATCCATCTATATCTTCCGTCGGTTGGCAACCACAATAAAACCAATCAATGCGGAAGAGAACAACCATGCTGCCGCTGAAAGCGGTACCGCATTCGGTTGATTGGTATCAGTTGTTTCAGCCAGACTTTTAACCTGGATTGCCGAATCAGTCTTGATCTGCTTATTGTTTGCCGCCGCCATTAATCCGTCACTCGAAGAAGAATTGACGGATACGCCAACGCCTGAGTCAGCGTGATCGATGACACCATTAAATTTGGAGGAATCGGCATTATCGAAATAAATATCGGTGATCAACGAAGGCAAACCAAGACCCTTTCCCAAAGTAAGCGAAGCGCCATCCGCATACTTCTCAAGAACCGCGCCAAGTTTGGGCCTCAACGCCTCGCTGGTATTGCCTATGCGACTAATTTCATAGGCCAGACTGGTCGCCTGCGCACTAGCAACGGCTGCACCATTCAGGATCACGGACAACAACACGAATTTAATGACAAATGTTGAGCGCATAACACCGCCTCCTTGCGTAAGGGGGTTATTCTTTTGTCGGTTTAAGAAATCTATATCGGCTAAATTGAGCCTATAAGCACATCGCCATTACGTCAATAGCTCGTCACAATAATAAATCCAAATTTAATTTTAGGGTGGGTGGCGTCAAAATAACGCCACAATATGCCCCGCAACCCAGTAAATTCTATCCCTGTGAAATGGCTTTGCGCATGAGGCGTCAGCCCGCTTCGGGCTGTTGGCGTCGACCCGGAACAGCTTCCCCGCAACGGGCTACGGCGGCTCAGGGAAAGCCATGCACTGGACCGACGACGCCTGCATCGCGATTGAAGGCAGGATGATCACCTGACCATTACTTCGGTTGCGCTACCGTACGCAAATACGGTTTCACCGTCTTAAAGCCTTCCGGGTACTTCTTCCTTGCATCGTCGTCGGATACCGACGTCGGAATGATCACGTCCTCGCCCGGACGCCAGTTCACCGGAGTGGCAACCGTGTGCTTGGCGTTCAACTGGATAGCATCGAGCAGCCGTAATACTTCATCGAAATTGCGCCCGGCACTCATCGGGTAGACCAGCATCGCCTTGATCTTTTTATCCGGACCGACAATGAACACTGAACGCACCGTTGCGTTGTCCACGGCAGTACGAGCGCCGCCACTGGCGTTCGGGTGAATCATGTCGTAGAGCTTGGCCACCACCAGATTCTCATCGCCGATCATTGGGTAGTTGACTGCATGGCCCTGGGTTTCTTCGATGTCTTTGGACCAGCTCTGATGGTTACCGACCGGGTCGACGCTGAGACCGATAATCTTGGTGTTGCGTTTGTCGAATTCCGGCTTGAGCCCGGCCATATAACCGAGTTCAGTGGTGCAGACCGGGGTAAAGTCCTTCGGGTGTGAGAACAGGATGGCCCACTTGTCGCCAATCCATTCGTGGAAATGGAGCGTGCCTTCAGTGGTTTCGGCGGTGAAATCCGGGGCTTCGTCGCCAATACGAATGGTCATATGCGTTCTCCTCGCTGTGAAGGGTAGGGACACTCTCGGAACGATCCAGTATAGGAGACCTTGAAGACTTCGCTCTGTATCCGCGATCCGCCAAAGGGCTAGCAGACCTATCCGCTGCATACCGATTTACGAGACGAAATGCTGCCTATACTGCAATCCGGGGTCGATAGAGAAACGGACAAAGCGCCAAGTACTCAGCCTGTCAGGTTGAGGTCATGGAAGCTGACGCCGAGCCGTCAGGAAATGCAGAAAGTGGCCCTGCTCTGATGCTGCCCGCACGGTGTTTTCCGCACTCGGGTTCCCCAATCCAGCTGCCCTGATTGTCTGCGCCAAGGACCTGACAGATGAATGTGATCGAATATTTTGATCGAGTAAGAATCATCAATATCTCGTCAAGAAAGGATCGCCGTTTAGAAACAGTTGAAGAGTTCACTCGCAACGGCTTTCACATCGATGATGAAAAAACAGGCTTTTTTGAGGCTATTACGCCCACTGAGGGAAATGGCTTCCCGAGCGTCGGCGTCAGAGGCTGCTTTCTGAGTCATCTGGGGGTGCTGGAAGAGGCAATCCGCCTGAATTTGAAAAATGTCTTGATCCTGGAGGACGACATACAGTTTTCCAGACACATTTCTCAATACGGTAGAGAGGCCATCAAGGCTCTGGAAGGTTTGGAGTGGGACATCGTCTATTTCGGGCATCCGTTTGAAGAAAATTCAAACTTGCCCGCCTGGAAAGCAGTCGACCGGCCAATACACCTGGCCCATTTCTATGCTGTAAACGGGAAGTGCTTTGGGAAATTGAGGGATTTTTTATTCGAGATTCTGGAGCGGCCACCGGGACATCCTGACGGAGGCCCAATGCATTATGACGCGGCTCTCAATACGCTCATTCATAAGAACAAAGAAATTTCGGCTTACTATTTCACCTGGAATTGCGGCTACCAAAGGCCCTCGCGGACCGACCTGCATGAGCTTTCCCTGTTTGACAGGGTGCCTCTCCTGCGGCCGGTAATGGGTATGCTCAGGAGGTTAAAGGCAAAAAACCTGAGAAGGACTCGATAGTTCTCCCTCTACAGGAAAGGCCTCAATTACCCGACTGACGTACCAGGCCGGCACGGCGCAGAACCGTGTCCGGATGATTGTGGCGGGCCGCCCTCCTCATTTGCGTGCCAACTTGTACCGCACGCACTCCTCGTAAAAGCTCTCGCGCAGGGCTGCGGGCTTCATCCGCGAATGACTGTCATAGGTCTGCTCGGTAATGCCCATCGCCATCATGTGCATCCACGGCTTGCTGAATTTGTAGGTATGTAGCTTCTGCCGCGCTGCATACAGGGAAACCCCGGACAGCTTGAGTTCCTGGGCTTTTGCCGCGGTACCTGCGCCCCAGCTGCAAATGTAACGATCACTCGATGCCAGCTCTTTGGCCTGGACAGAGGCGGCAACGCTCGCCAGGCCTAACGAAATCAGCGCAACCATCACATTCCGCATTTAAATTCGATCCCAACTAACTGAAAGTAAATTGATTTTGGTCAAAAGATTCAATCTTCGGGGCCAGCAAAATGCCTTAAGTGCGCTATAGCCGGTTTTTCTCCTGTCGTACGGACGTTTCTTGCGCCAATTCAATCCTTTGCTATAGCTAACGCTCTCTCCCGCCAACAAATGAGGCAACGGAATGTCAGTCGCAAAGAAAATGACAGTGGGGCAACTGACGATGTTGACAGCCGTCAACATGTTGGGCTCCGGTATTGTGCTACTCCCCACAAAACTTGCCGAAGTCGGCGGTATTTCCATCCTTTCCTGGCTGATCACGGCCACCGGCTCCCTGGCGCTGGCCTATGCCTTTGCGCGCTGCGGGATGCTCAGCCGAAAGACCGGGGGCATGGGCGGCTATGCCGAATACACTTTCGGCAAGGCAGGCAACTACATCACCAACTACACCTATGGCCTCTCGTTGTTGATTGCCAACGTGGCGATCAGTATTACCGCGGTCGGCTATATCCAGGAGCTGTTCCATGTTCAGCTTGATTCACTGCAAGTGGGTCTGGCGACCATCGCTCTGTTGTGGATCACCACTTTCGCCAACTTCGGCGGCGCGCGGATTACCGGCCGGATCGGTGCGATTACGGTTTGGGGGGTGATTGCGCCTGTAGTGCTGGTTTCCACCATTGGCTGGTTCTGGTTCGACAGCAGTGTCTACGCTGCCGGCTGGAACCCGCATAACATGGGCTGGTTCGATGCCGCAGGTGCATCGGTGGCGATCACCTTGTGGGCCTTCCTCGGTCTGGAGTCGGCGTGCGCCAACACCGATGCTGTGGAAAATCCGGAGAAGAACGTACCGATTGCGGTCCTCGGCGGCACCCTCGGCGCGGCGGTGATCTACATCGTCTCTACCAACGTCATTGCCGGCATTGTCGATAACCCGGAACTGGCCTCCTCCACCGCACCGTTCGGGCTGGTCTTTGCCAAGATGTTCACGCCTATGGTCGGCGACATTGTGATGGCTGCGATGGTATTGGCGTGCATCGGTTCGCTGCTGGGCTGGCAGTTCACCATCGCGCAGGTTTACAAAAGCTCTGCGGACACCGGTTATTTCCTGTCGATCTTTGCCAAGTCCAACAAGGC
The DNA here is from genome assembly GCF_050586665.1 of Pseudomonas sp. ES4. Taxonomy (NCBI): domain Bacteria; kingdom Pseudomonadati; phylum Pseudomonadota; class Gammaproteobacteria; order Pseudomonadales; family Pseudomonadaceae; genus Pseudomonas; species Pseudomonas sp. ES4. Next base: position 441,585 of record NZ_JBOBDO010000002.1, read on the forward strand.
CGGAACACCCATTATCGGCATGCTGGTGCTGCTGGCAGTGCAAACGGCGCTGGCTTTTCTCACCATCAGCCCTGACCTGAGCAAGCAGTTCGACACACTCGTCAACCTCGCGGTGGTCACCAACCTGGTGCCCTACATCCTATCCATGGCCGCGCTGATGACCATGCAAAAAGTGTCCAACGTACCGGCGGGCAAGGCCTTGGCCACCAACATCATTGCGTGGGTGGCTGCGGCTTACAGCTACCTGGCGCTCTACAGCTCGGGCCCGCAGGCGCTGATGCTCGGCGGCGTGGCAACGATCTTCGGCTATACGCTGTTCGGCTTCGTCAACAACCGCCTGATCCGCCTCGAAGCACTCAATAACAGCGTACCAACACAGACCGTCAACGCTCGGCACATCACGGGCAAACCGGTGCCGGTCAATAACTTGCATGCAGTCAGAGTGGAGGCTTAATCATGATGGAACATAGACATTCGCTTGGAATGCTCACGCTGTTGGTCAGCAGCCCGCCGGACAAACGCACCGTCTTCGGTCGCGCACTGGATCAGTTGATCAACGATGTGGAGGAACGCGCAGTCCAGGTGCTGGCGTCGGAAACCCTGAGTGATGCCACGTCGATCCTGCGCTCGGACCCAGCCATTCAATGCGTGCTACTCAGCTGGGAGATGGACAAAAGCGCAGGTCACGAGGAATGCATCCAACTGCTGGTCAGTCTGCGTGAGCGCAACACCCGCGTGCCGGTTTTCCTGATTAGCGATCGCAGTACCGCGTCGAGCATTCCGCTGGTGGTCATGCAGCACGCCGACGACTTCATCTGGTTGCCCGAGGACACCAGCCGCTTCCTCAGCGGGCGCATCCTGGCAGCCATCGAACGTTATCGCCAAGCCGCACTGCCTCCCATGTTCGGGGCGCTGGTGAAGTTTTCCCGAAGCTATGAATACTCCTGGCACACCCCTGGACATGCTGGCGGCACAGCTTTTTTGAAGAGCACCGCGGGGCGCGCTTTCTATGAGTTTTTTGGCGAGAACCTGCTGCGTTCGGACCTGTCGATTTCGGTCGGCGAACTCGGTTCGCTGCTTGATCACAGCGGCCCTATCGGCCAGGGCGAGCGCTACGCCGCCAAAGTGTTCGGGGCCCACCGCACCTACTACGTCACCAACGGCTCGTCGATGTCTAACCGCGTCATCCTCATGGCCAGCGTTACGCGCAATCAGATCGCCCTGTGTGACCGCAACTGCCACAAGTCCGCCGAACATGCGATGACCCTGTCCGGTGCCATCCCGACCTATCTGGTACCGACCCGCAATCGCTACGGCATCATTGGCCCGATTCTGCCGCAAACCCTGAGCGCCAGCGGCGTGAAAGACGCCATTGCCAGTAACCCGCTGGTCAAGCAAGGCATCGACCCGACACCCGTCCACGCGATCATCACCAACTCCACCTACGACGGCCTGACCTACAACGTCACCCGCGTCGAAGAGTTGCTGGGGCAAAGCGTCGATCGTCTGCATTTCGATGAAGCCTGGTACGGTTATGCGCGTTTCAACCCGCTGTACCGCGAGCGCCACGCCATGCACGGCAGCCCGGACGATCACGACGACTCGAAGCCGACGGTGTTCGCCACCCAGTCGACCCACAAGTTGCTGGCCGCCCTCTCCCAGGCCTCGATGATTCACGTGCGTAACGGCCGCAATCCGATCGATCATGGTCGCTTCAACGAGTCGTACATGATGCACGCCTCGACTTCGCCGAATTACGCGATCATGGCTTCATGCGACGTCAGCTCGGCGATGATGGACGCGCCCAGCGGGCAAATCCTCACCACCGAATCGATCGAAGAGGCTATCAGTTTCCGCCAGGTAGTCTCGCGCATGCACAACGAGATGTTGAGCAAGGAAGAGTGGTTCTTTACCTGCTGGCAGCCGCCGACCGTGCAGGTTGGCGCGGCCACCGTGCCGTTCCATGAAGTCGACCCGGTGCTTTTGAAAACCGAGCCGAACTGCTGGGTACTGCATCCCAACGCGGTATGGCACGGCTTCGGCGACATCGAAGAAGGCTACTGCATGCTCGACCCGATCAAGGTCTCGGTGCTCAGCCCCGGCATGGGCGACGACGGCAACCTGCTCGACTCGGGCATCCCGGCCTGTGTGCTCACGGCCTACCTGGGACGCCAGGGCATCGTGGTCGAGAAAACCACCGACTTCACTATTCTGTTCCTGTTCTCTATCGGGATCACCAAAGGCAAATGGGGCACTTTGCTCAATGCCCTGCTCGACTTCAAACGCGATTATGACGACAACGTCGAACTGGAACTGTGCCTGCCGGATCTGCTGGCCGCCAACCAGGCTCGTTATGCCGGCATGGGCCTCAAGGACCTGGCCGACGAAATCTTCGCCGCCATGAAGAAACACAAAACCACCGCCAACATGGCCCAGGCGTTCGGCACACTGCCCAAAGCCGAATTCAGCCCGGTGGAGGCCTACGAAAAACTGGTCAGAAACGACATCGAACGGGTGACACTCGAAGAAGCCGCCGGGCGTATCGCTGCGACCGGGATCGTGCCGTATCCACCGGGCATTCCGTTGCTGATGCCGGGCGAAAACGCCGGGGCTGCGGACGGGCCGTTGCTGGCCTATCTCAAGGCGCTGGAAGCCTTCGACAGATCCTTCCCGGGTTTCACCCATGACACCCATGGGATCGAAAGCGAGGGCGGGGTTTATAGCTTGCTGGTGTTGAAATGAACTAGCGCCTGTACACAGTGCAAAGTAAAACAACGGGCGCCTTGAAGGCGCCCGTTTTACATGTCTTTTCCTGAGCGGGTAATCCGTGGGGTTTAAACCCTCACATTGCGTCCCGGCAACGAAGATCGCGAACTCGATGAAGCGCTGGGTTTTCGCCGGCAGCAACTGCGTCTCGGTGAGGGCATACACCGACTGATCAAGGCGTTGAGCAGTGGTGAACCGCACGTCCTTATGACTGGATGCGATTCCCCTTGAAAGCCTCACGCCGTGCGTTTCGTTCTTCGATGTAGGCGGCGCTCGGCTCGCTGATCAGCTCTTCACGGCGCAACAGTTCGCCGCAATGTTCGCAAAGCGGCCCCAGCCCGGCAGGTTGGCCACAAGTTTTGTGGGTGTAAACGACCGCCAACTCTTCCTCTGGCGACTTGCACCAGGTTTCACCCCACGCGCGCAGCGCAAGGATCACCGAATAGAAGGCCTGCCCTTTCGGGGTGAGGTGATACTCGTAGCGTGGCGGCCGCTCGTTATAAGGACGGCGAGCGACGAGTCCGTCAGCCTCCATATTTTTCAGGCGTGCGGCAACCATTTGCGGGGTTCCTCCGGTCTGCGCCTGGATTTCGTCGAATCGATGGCTCCCCATGAACAACTCACGCAGGACCAGTACGGTCCAGCGGTCCCCCACGACCGCCTCGGCCCGTGCAATCGGGCACAGGGTTTGAACAGCACTTGTGTTTACCGACATAAGGACTTGCCTCTTTTGCAGTTGCTATGATTATCATATCAACAGCGCACCAAGGCAAGCCTTCGGCGCGAGTCATCCAAAATCCCTGGAGAAAATCGCCATGTCCAAAGCCATTTATCCCCTCACCAGAACCGCGTATCTGCTGGTCGATCCTTACAATGATTTTCTGTCGGAAGGCGGAAAGGTCTACCCCTTGATCAAGCCGATTGCCGAGCAAGTCGGCCTGCTCGAAAATCTGCGCGCCCTCGACCGCGCCGTCCGTGCACTCGATATTCCGGTGGTCATCGTACCGCACCGCCGTTGGGAACAAGGCGACTACGAAGGATGGGATCATCCGAGCCCTACCCAGTGCAAGGTCATGCACATGCATCACTTCGCACGCGGGGAATGGGGCGGGGAATGGCACCCCGATTTCACGCCCAAGGACGGCGACATCGTCGTTCAGGAACATTGGGGCTCGAGCGGCTTTGCCAACACCGACCTTGATTTTCGCCTCAAGCAGAAAGGCATCACGCACGTGATCATCGTGGGTCTGCTGGCGAATACCTGCATCGAGGCAACCGCGCGCTACGCCGTGGAACTCGGTTACCACGTCACACTGGTACGTGATGCGACCGCTGCCTTCAAGCCGGAAATGATGCAGGCCGCGCATGAACTCAACGGCCCCACGTTCGCCCACGCCATTGTGGCGACGAACGAGCTCATCGCGTCTCTGGCACTGCAGGGGTGACACACATGACATTGACTGGAAACCTCACTATCGGCGCAAACGAAGTCCCGGCCATTGAAGGGACAATGAAGGCGCTCAACCCCGCAACCAACCAGTTGATCGAGCCGGATTTCGCACTCGGTGGTATGGCAGACGTCAACCAGGCCGCGATGCTTGCCGACGAAGCATTCGACCATTACAGCCATACCTCGCTCACCCGGCGCGCGGCGTTCCTGGAATGCATTGCCGACAATCTCGACGCTGTCCGTCATGAGCTTGCCGCACGGGCCGCGCTCGAAACGGGCCTGCCTGAGGCTCAGCTTGAAGGCGAAGCGGTAAAAGCTGCCACCCAGTTTCGCCAGTTCGCGGCGGTCGTACGTAAAGGACGCTTCCTCCAGCTGGCCATCGATCCGGCCCAGCCCCATCGTCAGCCTCGCCCACGCATGGATCATCGACTTCAGAAAATGGCAATCGGCCCTGTGGCTATTTTCGGCGCGAGTAATTTTCCCATTTCCTATTCGGTCGCAGGTGGCGATACCGCTTCGGCATTGGCAGCTGGCGCGACCGTCATCGTGAAGGCGCATAACGCCCATCCAGGCGCATCGGAAATTCAGGCGCGTGCCATCCGCAAGGCGGTACAAGAGAACGGACTGCCTGAGGGTGTTTTCTCGATGGTGCGTGGCATTGGCAACACGATCGGCGAAGCCTTGGTCGATCATCCGTTGATCAAGGCCGTGACGTTCACCGGCTCGGAGCATGGCGGCATGGCGCTGTATCGGCGTGCGCAGCTACGCCCTGATCCCATTCCCGTATTCACCGAGATGACCAGCGTCAACCCCACGTTCATCCTGCCCCATGCGCTGGCCGAGCGTGGAGCGCAAATCGGTGCTGGCTTTATCGAACGCATGCTGGTCAATGTGGGGCAAGCCTGCCTCAGACCCGCCATCCTCTTCGCCATCAAAGGAGCTGGCTTTGAAGCGCTGCGCGCCGCCATGGCAAAAGGCGTCACCGAAGCATCGGCGCGCACGATGTTGACGCCAGGTATTCATGCCTCCTACTTGAGCGGACTCGGCGCAATGGAGAGCGTCGGTGCAAATCGCATCGCCGAAGGCTCGCGAGCCAACGCTGATTTTGATGGCCAATCGGTGTTGCATGAGGTCGACGGTCAACGCTTCCTGACCGAAACGGTACTTGCGCAAGAAGTATTCGGTCCCTCAGCACTGCTGGTGAACGTCAAGGATGAGGATGAACTGCTTGTCGTCGCTCGCTCGCTCAAGGGCCAGCTCAGCGCCGCCATGCATCTTGATGAGCGCGATATGCCGCTGGCTCATCGCATGCTGCCGGTCCTGGAGCGGCGTACCGGGCGAATCGTGGTCAACGCTTTCGCGCACCCTCAGGAGGTGACTTTCGCCACCATCCACGGTGGACCGTTTCCGGCAACGTCGGACAGCCGTTTCACCTCGGTGGGCATGACGTCGATTGAACGCTTTTTGCGCCCGGTGTCCTACCAGGGTTTTCCGGATGCGCTATTGCCTGAGACGTTGCGCGAGTTTGATCCCTTGGGGCTGCCTCGCCTCGTAGACGGCCAATAAAAGCCGTCCTTGAGGCAGTCTTTGCCAATCCGCCCGGTAGTACCCGTTCGTTGAGCGAGGCTGCCGGTCAACCCCATGGACTCAGCCCTTGGCCGCCATCGCCGTGACTTCCACACGCATGCCTTCAACCGCCAGGGAGGCCACGCCAACGGCGGCCCGAACCGGCCAGGGCTTGGCGAAGAAACGCTGGTAAACCTCGTTGAAGGCGGCGCGGTCGGCCATGTCGGTAAGGTAGATGGTCAGATGCAGAACCCGGTCCATGGAACTGCCGGCGTGCTCCAGCGCAACCTTGAGCGCCTGCAGGGTGCATTCGCTTTGCAAAGTGATGTCGCCCAGTTCCAGGCTGCCGTCAGCGCGGGTGGGAATCTGAGTGGAGACCAGCAGGCCGCCGAAACCGGCGACATCGGAAGAGATGGATTGCGGATCGGGGTCGGGGAGAAAGGTCAGATCGTGGTTTGCCATGGGTGTCTCTTGCTTGAGGGGGTGAAGAGGCTGTCGAGTATATAGCGGCTGGGAACTCGGTGTGGAAGGCCCCGTTTTGAAAACGATATCTACTGGATTGAGAGTCCAAGTCTTGTGTAGCAAGCCCTGGATTCATCAATCGGCACCTACTCCTCAAAGCGACCAGCGGGGTCACGATCGCGCTCGTAGCGTCTCATGAGCGGAAACGCCGGCAACCAGGATTCACGACGCACGATCCAGCTTTCGTAGGTAGGCCTCAGTTGGTCCGGGGCATCCAGCGACCCCAGGTTCACTTCGATTTCGTCGTCGCTGCGGGCGAAAACAGACGAGCCGCAGCGGGGACAGAAAAATCGCCCGCCGTAGTCGCGTGTTTCACCTTCAATCGTCACCGCATTCTGAGGAAATATCGCGCAAGCATTAAAAAGCGCCCCATGATGCTTGCGGCAGTCGAGGCAGTGACAAAGGCCAACCCGATACGGGAGTCCCGACGCCTCAATTCGGACGTTGCCGCACAGGCAACCCCCCGTGAATCGCTCCATGCTGCGTCTCCTCTGAAATCAAACAGTCGGAACGTGATGAATTGCACCCTGCCAGTGCCCGACTTTTAAGCCTAGACCCGGCGTTTCCCGTTCGCCAGAAGGGCAAAAACCCTATGGGCAAATCCGATTGCAGCACTCTATGATTGACCCCATGACCACCACGCCTCCGATCCGCCAACCCTGCCCACCCGGCGTCTGCGACTGCGGGCGAGACCCGCTGCTGGAAACACCGGGGGCGGACGTGCGCATTCTGTTTCTGACCCGCTCAGAGGAAAAGCGCCTGATCGAACGCCTGGAAAACCTCCAGAGCCTGAGCGATCTGGAACGCCTGCAACAGCGGATGTATGAGCAGTTGGGCATTCGCGTCGACATCGCCCCCGGTTTCAACGAAGTACGCACCATGCGCGGTATCGGTATCAACCTGGGTGAACAACCGGGGCTATGCCGCAAAACCCGTCAGTCGATCCCGGCCGCGATTCGTCGCGCACTGGAGAAGCGCCCGGAAATCGCCTACGCGCTGCTTAACGCCAACGACCTGTTGCGCGATGCGTGAAATCAGCGGCATGAATATCGCCCTCCAGGCACCGGAAAAATTCGTTGCCATATAGCGAAACAGGATCAGCGGTCATGCGCCGAGTCTGACCCGCTGCTATGCCTTCTCATGGGAGCAGTGGTTTCAAGCCAGTCAGGGATGAAACTGGACATTCAAGCGTGACCTTGGTCCCGGCACCCGCCAGGTGCGCGAAGAGCAACAGGTGCCAATCCGTCGCAGGAGGTGGCAAATGTTATTCATAGTCAGTTGGTCTATCAGTTCGGCAAATCGTAACAACGCGATCGAGCGTTTCCTCAAGACCGGAGGTGCGCCACCCGCTGGCGTCAAGATGCTTGGACGTTGGCACGCCATCGGTGGTGCATCCGGTTTTGGCGTGGCAGAGGCCAGTGATCCGGCAACCATTCAGAAGTGGGTGCTGGAATGGAGCGACCTTATGACCATGGAAGTCCAGGCGGCACTGACCGATGAACAGATAGCGCCGCTGCTGGCGGCCGCTGTCGGCAAGCAATAGTCGTTGGGGCGGCGAGCCGGGCTCGCCGCCCCATGCCCTTCCGCGTTGGAACAATACATTCTCTATGATCGATCCAGGCACGGGAAACAAAGGCCTGTGGTCGAAAAACCAATAACTGGAAATTTAACGATTCATACCTACGCTCATCGCGGGGGGATCCAGTGGATGGCCGGTCGGGGGGCTCGTCTCAGGGTACGCCAGACGCAAACCGGACTTTTACCGTGCCAATGCGAGAATCCTGGCGCATTGCGGCCGGAGCCACCTATGCTCTGAGCAAGGTCACCGACATTAATGTCAGCGGGGTCATGGTCTGGCTCGGCGACATGCCGGTAGATCAGACCAAATCCACGTCGGGAACGCGAACTTCCGGTCAGTTCGACAATGCCTGGATTCAAGCCGTGACCGGCAATATGACCTGGCGTTTCTGATGCCCTGCGAACGAAAAAAAACGAATTCATCCAAGGAGCACACACCACTATGAATCTGTCTCGAAAGCTGTTTATTGGCGTTGCGCTGACCAGCCTGCTGCTCGGCGGTTGCACCTCGAAAGTCACCGAGCGTGAGCAGTATTCCGGCTTCCTGTCCAACTACAACAATTTGCAGCAAGTCACCACCACCAGCGGCGAAACAGCCATGCGCTGGGTCAGCCCGTCCTGGAATCCAGAGGCCTATAACACCGTGGTTTTCAATAAGCTGGAGCTCTACCCGGCGCCCAAGCCTACTGAGCGGGTCAACCAGCAAACCCTGGACGAGTTGCAGAGCTACATGACCAGCAAAGCCAAAGGTGTGCTGGGTCAGAAATATCGGGTGGTATCGAGCACGAAATCAGCGCCAGCCGGTTCAAAAACCTTGATCATGCGCGCGGCGATCACCGGAGTGAGTGCCGAAACCGAAGGCATGAAGTGGTATGAAGTGGTGCCGATTGCCGCCGTCGTCGGGGGTGTTTCCGCCGCCAGTGGTCACCGCGATCAGGACACCACACTGTTCATCGAGGCCGAGTTCGTCGATGCCAGCAACAACCAGACCGTGGCCAAAGTCGTGCGCAAAGTCTTTGGCACCACACTGGAAAACGCCAGCCAGAAGATCACCACCAAGGATTTCAAAGTCGCAATCGACAAGCTGACCAGCGACCTG